>JAEYUG010000075.1 GCA_023432805.1 Bacteroidota bacterium
CGTCCGTCTTGGGAGGACGGACGCCCTCGTCCGTCTTGGGAGGACGGACGCCCTCGTCCGTCTTGGGAGGACGGACACCCTCGTCCGTCTTGGGAGGACGGACGCCCTCGTCCGTCTTGGGAGGACGGACGCCCTCGTCCGTCTTGGGAGGACGGACACCCTCGTCCGTCTTGGGAGGACGGACACCCTCGTCCGTCAGAAAAAGAGAGAGGTCCCCATGGGGACCTCTCTCGTGATGGCGACGCGGAAGCGTCGCTGCTCAGATCTGCCGCATGTGCGCAGCGTCGTGTTCTTACTTCGCGAGAGTCATCGTGCGGGAGGCGGACAAGCTGCCGCTCTCGAGGCGATAGACATACACGCCGCTGGGGAGTGCACGGGCGTCGAAGATCGACTTGTGCGTTCCGGCCGGCAGCATCTCATTGACGAGGCTGGCGACCTGCTGGCCGAGCACGTTGAACACGCGGAGCGTGGTCATGCCTGCTTCAGGAAGCGTGAAAGAGATCGAGGTTGCGGGGTTGAAGGGATTCGGGTAGTTCTGCGAAAGAGCGAATGCACCCGGATTCGCATCGACACGGTCGACGGCGACGGTCGTTCCAACCTTCACATCCTTGATGTACCAGATCGTGTTGTCGGTGTTGTTTGCATCTTCGTCGCGACGCTCGCCGATGCCCCATTCGGTGAAGATGATGTGCAACTCGCCACCGTTGCCGGCGAAATGTGCCATCTTCGTGTACTTGGCATCGAGATTCTCATTGTCGGGTCCGTTGTCGGTCACCATGAGGGGCTCGCTCAGCCAGCCACCACCTGCGGTGTTGCTGCGGATGTCACGACCGGAAACCCACACGTTGCGCACTGTGTCGGAGAACAGCGTGGGCTGACCTGCCACATCGCTGATCGTCCACGTCTGGTTCGGGGTTGTCCACTTCGCATAGACCTTGTTGCCGTCGAGGCTACGGGCCAGATGCGGCTCGTTGCGGAACACTTCGGAACGATCGACGCCATCGGTGCCCTTGGTGGAGTACGAGCGGCGGTCGGTGCGGACACGAAGGACGCGACCGATCAGATTCGCCTCCCATGTGCCGTTCTTCTTGGTGAGTTCCACGGCGAAGGTGCTGTCCACATGCGACAGGCTGATCGTCGAATCCGTCGGTGCCTCATCAAACGGCGAGAAGGGATTCAGATCCGTCGAACCGAAGACGAGGAAATGCGGGTTGTTGTTGGCATCGAGCAGTGCATCGAGATCCCACGTCATCTTCGGGGCACCGTTGAGCGGGACGGGAAGGTTCGGCACATCGATCAGGGAGATCGTCTGCACGGGACCCCAGCTGTTGCCACCATCGGTCGAAAGACGGTACCCAACACCATGGTTCTCGCTCAGCAGCAGAGCGCTGCCGCTTCCCGGCGAGGTCTCTTCGATAAGTGCCCATGCGAGCATCATCGTCGAACCATCGGGAGAAACATCGAAGCGGAGATTGCTGATGAAATAGCCGGTCTGCTCGAGTGTGTTGTCGTACAAGGGCACATCGATGTTCACGGGAGCCCATGTCTTGCCGCCGTCGGCCGACGAGAGAAGATGGATCTCACCGAGGCTGGCGCCATTGGAAGGCTCCAGGGCGGTGGCGGATGTATACAGCTTGCCGTGCACGTAATCGGGCACGATCTTGTTCGGGATCAGCCACATCGGCGGCGTGGGGAACTTCGAATACTGCTTGTTGGCACCATCGAAACCCATCTGCACGAGGTTTACATCACCCCATGTCGGCGTACCGCTGGGATAGTTGATCGACTGCGGCCAGAGCACCGTCGCCTTGACATCATTGATGTTCGTCGATGCATTCTGGTTGTACAGCGTGATCTGAGGATAGCGCGGACCTGCAGTGTTTGCCACATTCGTACCGGCAGCTGTCCACGATGCACCATGATCGCTCGAATAGCGGACGAGCACCGTGTTGCCCACGGCCGTCGGACTGCGGTCATTGCCGCGATGGACGATGGCAACCATGTTCGTGCTCGGGTCGCAGGCGACCTGGAGACGATTGTCACCCAGCGAACCGAACGTATTGGCCATGAAGCCGATTTCGAAGAGATCGTTCTGAATGCGGGGCGTTCCCTTCGATTTCGGTTTCATCGGGATTGTGACCGATGTGGGCTCGGCACGGAAAGGCACCGGCTTCGGCGCCACGCTCTGCGAATTCCATTCGGCAGTCGCGGCGGGTTTTCGCACGACAGTCTGCTGCGCCTGCGTCACTCCCACGAGCGACACCAGCACGGCAAACAGAAGCACTTTCTTCATGAAAACCTCCAAATATGAGAAAAGAGACAGACAAGACTAAGACACAGTCCGGCCTGAATTAGTGACATCATTCCATGCGATACAAGGGCATTTCCTCTGACATGCACAAAGGTGCATCCAGAAAACTACATCTTTTTTCCGGAAATCCCATGATCAGTGGCTGAGTTCGATCACGAATGCCTCGTTGCCGCTGACACCGCGCACCGAACGCGCGTAGCGCTCGGCTTCCTCACGGGTGCGGAGGGGACCGACAAGAACGCGGTACCACTGCGCATCCGCGATGGTGACGGGAACGACATACGCCGGGAAGCCCTTCCTCACAAGGCGATCCGCCTCTGCACGCGCGCCGTCCTGTGCGCGGTATGAGGAGACCTTTACGGCAAATCCCTTCGCAGGGGGCGCTGATGATGAAGGTTTCGGCCGGGCCAACGAGCGGGGAGCGGTGGTCGGTTGCATGATCTGGGGACCTGTCACCGGTGGCGGGGCGGCTCCTGTCGTGCGCAAGCTGTCGATGAAGGCGCCTTCAGGAAGCGTGCCCTTCAGGGAGTCCATCAGATGCGCGGCTTCCCTGCTCGTGGAGAGGGGCCCTATGCGCACACGAAAGACGGTCCCCTTGCGATTGCGGTTGTACTCTCCCTCAACAGCGACATTGAGTTGGCGGGCGCGGAGCTGGTTTGCCTCGCGCTGCGCCGTCGCGAGTTCCTTCCAGGCAGAGATCTGAATGTAGAAATCCCAATCGCGTGACACTGATGCGCCGGCCAGGACACTGCTGTCGGTGGAGACATCAGCCGTTGTCGCGGGTTGTATCGTGTCGGACGGTTTCTCGATGCGTTGCACCCGTTCCTTGCGCTTGAAGAAATCGGAGATCGCACTGCGAAGCGGGGGATAGGGGTTGACATACCAGATGAAGGAGAGCGCAACGAGCGCAAAGGCGATCGCACCGAACACATACAGCGGCCAGCGTGACCGGCGAACCGGTGGCTCGGGGGAGAAATCGTCGTGCGCTGTACTTCCGGATGCAGCGACTGCGGGGGCTTCCGCAGCATCGTCTGTGTAGTCGAAGATGGCATCATCGAGGATAGCAGGATCGGCATCCGCTTCCACATCTTCCACATCATGCGAGGCACGCGCAGGAATGTCGGCTTCAGGTGGGTATGTGTCGCCGAACGCGCTCGCACGGTCGTCATCGGTCGTGGAGGGCAGGGAGGAGGCCTCAGCGCCGTCGGAGGCCGCCCGTTCCGCTGTCGATGCGGGAAGGTCTTCTGCCTGAGGGTGAGGAGCAGGCACCGGCACCTCGGGCGGCAGCAACGCGTCGCGGGGAGGGGCAGTGCGCGAACGACCGGAGGGATCCGGTCGTTCAGCAACTGTGTCAAGGAAGTTGAAGTCTGGCATGGTGCCGCTTCGGTTGCGATCGTGGGAGGTGCCTACCTGCGACCTCTGGGCACGGTGATCTGACGGATGTTGTACTTGACCTTCGCCTTGTCGTGCGCATTGGGGCTCAGCTTCAGGTACGTGTTGTAGGCGTCGAGGCTCTTCTGCAGATCGTTCAGGCGCAGGTATGTGTCTCCGAGGATCTTGTATGTCTTGGCGTACCCGGGTTCGAACTGCTGTGCGATCAGAAGGGTCTTCTCCGCATCGGAGTACTTGCCCGACATCAGGAAGAATTCACCGAGTTTGACGCGGTAGGACGTCAGAAAGGGATCGACGGTAAGTGCTTCGCGAATCTTGATGATCCCTTCGGTACGCGTCTGCTCACGGCCCAGCATGCGCTGTCCAGTTTTCGCCATTGGTTCGGCCTGCTGAACCTTGTCGAATCCCGCGGAATCGTACAGGTTGTAGCGCATGTGGTCGGGCATGTAGTCGAGGGTGAGCACGTGGCGATCGACCAGAGATTTTTCGGTCATCGAGGCGCCCTGATGCACGCTCGTGCGGACAATCAATTCGCGCTGACCGTCGAAATTCAGGTCGGCAAACGTGGCCCGCACATCCACAGCGTGCGGTGCGCCGTCCTTGACGATGTTCTTCTGCGTCCATGACGTCAGCAGTGCGAGAGATCCCTTGTACAGGGCAAAGACAGCACCCTTCACTTCGGTCGAGCCGTCAGCGAGGGTGTACGTGGACTGCGCGTACATCTGCACGCCCGTCTGCAGGATGGTCATCGGGCGGATGAGTGCCTTTCCCTTCGGGAGTGGAAACATGTCGAGCATCGTGTAGGAACCGCCACCCTGTGACGTCAGGACGGCGAGGACGTTGCACCCACCATCGGCGGCATAGAGCAGAAACATCTCCTCCGATCCGTTGGCGTCGAAGTCGGCCTGAAAACCATGCAGTGCACCGCCTGGCGTTCCCGTCAGACACGCGTCTGCTGCTGGAATGCCTTCGGCACTGGAGCGAACGATGTCCGCGAACGTGGCGGCAGGGACGCTCACCTTGGCGAAGGCATCCTCGGGGCTGCACGATGATTCGATACCGAATGCGAACTGAGCCCGGGCAGTGGATGCGCCGAAGCCCAACACGAGCAATGCAACAGAACACAGACGAAGAAGTGTCATGGCGGTGGGGGGAGTGATGTGTGTGGTCAAATCCTGTGGAAAATAAAAACACCGAGCCGCAGTTGCAACCTTCCCGTGCGAGTGGATGTCAGAGTACGAGATCTGCATCTCCGATTTTTCCTGTTTCATGGCATTGCATGGCACACAATGAATTCGGATTTTCGATTATCTAATCCCTGCGAACGCACCTTTGTTCCCACCGCATACGGTTTCCCACCGTTCGACTTCAGAGGCCTTCATGCCGATGCATTCCATCAATCCCGCTGATGGCAGCGTGCTCGAATCCTTCGAAACGCACGACTCCGCACACGTGCACGCCGCGATCACCGGCGCCCATGCCACCTTTCTCCACTGGCGCGAACGTCCGATCACGGAACGCGCGTCACTCATGCACAACGCGTCCACCGTCTTGCGCACGAATCTGCGTCGCTATGCGGAGGCCATGACTCTCGAGATGGGCAAGCCGATCGGTCAGTCTGAATCCGAAGTCGAGAAGTGCGCATGGGTGTGCGAGTACTACGCGCAGCACGCCGATCGCTTCCTGTCGCATGAAGCGGTGCAGACCGATGCGGAACACTCCTATGTGCGTTTCGATCCCCTCGGGGTCGTCCTCGCCGTCATGCCGTGGAACTTCCCGTTCTGGCAGGTCTTCCGCTTTGCCGCACCGGCCCTGATGGCGGGCAATACGGGGCTGCTCAAGCATGCGTCGAACGTGCCGCGTTCAGCGCTGCTGATTGAAGAGGTGTTTCGGGAAGCAGGATTTCCGGAGGGCTGCTTCACCACACTCCTCATCGGCTCGGGTGCGGTCGCAGATGTGATCGCCGACCCCCGCGTCGTTGCCGTCACATTGACGGGAAGCGAGGGTGCCGGCGCTCTGGTGGCGGAAACTGCAGGTCGGCATTTGAAAAAGACCGTGCTGGAACTCGGTGGCAGCGATCCGTTCATCGTGCTGCGGGGAGCGAATCTGCCGGAGGCCGCCATCACGGCGGCCGTGGCACGGCTGATCAATACGGGACAAAGCTGCATCGCGGCCAAGCGCTTCATCGTCGAAGAGGCAGTGGCCGATGAATTCGAACGACTGTTCGTGGATGCGGTCCGCCGCAAGGTGGTCGGCGATCCGATGGATCCCGCCACCGATGTAGGTCCCCTCGCGCGACCGGATCTGGTCGACGACCTCGATCGTCAGGTGCGCGCTTCTGTCGCCGCGGGTGCGCGCGTGCTCTGCGGCGGTGCGTGCATCGACCGTCCCGGTGCGTGGTATGCACCGACAGTGCTGGCAGATGTGCGTCCCGGAATGCCTGCGTATCACGAGGAAGTGTTCGGTCCCGTTGCAGCAGTCATCCGCGTACGTGACGACGATGAAGCTGTCCGCGTGGCGAACGATTCACCGTACGGCCTTGGCGCGGCGGTGTGGACGCAGGACACGGGACGCGCCGAGCGCATCGCCGCGCGCATCGAGGCGGGCTGTGTGTTCATCAACGGCATGGTGAAGTCGGATCCCCGTCTCCCCTTCGGCGGTGTGAAGCTCAGCGGCTACGGTCGCGAACTTTCGCATTACGGAATCCGCGAATTCGTGAACATCAAGACCGTGTGGATCAGGTAGCTTCCCCCGGAGGATGCGATGAAACCAGATGACGTCGCCGACGCCCTTGCTACAACGCCTTCCCGCGCGTATCGGATCTTCCTGCTCGCGGCGATCGTGCTGGTGCTTCCGCTGACGGCCTACGTGCTCGCACTCGTGCCCACGTTCGAATCGCTGCTTCTGCATCCCGATGTGCCGGGACTCGTCGCCGTATCGGTGGGCATCGTCGGAATCCTCATCTTCTTCATCTTCGTCTACAAGTATCAGACGAGCATGGTCAAGACGTTCCGGCGGCGCATGGCCGCGTTGCTGGTCCATGGCGCGCTCGTGCTGTTGCTCTCGGCGGTGGTGATCCGTGTGGGATTCGGGATGCCGTGGAGTACGGAGAAGGTGTGGGGATCCTACGACTGCGAAACAGCGGCGCGCAGTTGGATCATCACGGTGATCGTGGTGGGAACGCTCACCGCACTCGGAAGCTTCTTCGACGCTATGCGGACGCCACCGCGACGGTGAAGCTGATGGACGTGAGCTCGTTGTTGACGGCTGCCGACTTGCCCGGGCGCAACCCCAGCTCGCGGACGATCTCAACCATTTCCGGAAGACTGCCGTCGAAGTTGTACCGTTCTCGAAACTCGTCCTTCGGGTAAATCACCCAGATCACGCCGTCGGGATCGATGGCAGGACGCAGGCGGCGGGCCTTCTGCTTCCACTCCGCAGCTGACGTGGGAGCGACGAATGCGACGTCGCAGACCCCCTGGCGCACGAACGAGACGTCATGGCAATGGGGAGTGATGAGCTCGGCCAGAAAGGCCGGCTGCTTGTCGATGCGGATCTTGTACCAGGGGTGGATGCCCCATTTTTCCGCGAGGCTTTTCGTGGATTTGGCCATGCTCAGTCCAGTGTGTTCAGGGGAGGGCCTTGCGGCCGATGTCGGTGCGGTAGTATGCGCCGTCGAAGCGGATGCGGTGCACGGCGTTGTAGGCGAGTCCGATGGTGTGTGCAAAATCCCGGTTCTCGCCGAGCGCGGTGACGCCGAGCACGCGTCCCCCGCTGGTGACGACCTCGTCGCCACGCAGCGTGGTGCCAGCGTGAAACACGACGATGCCCTCGACGCTTTCGTCGATGGCATCGAGACCGTGTATCGGCTTGCCGGTTTCATAGCTGTCGGGATACCCGTTGGAGGCCATGACCACGCAGACGGCGTTCGCATCATGCATCGGAAGCCTCGAACCCTGCAAGGCGCCGTCGGCCGCCTGCGTGAGAAGCTCGGCCAGATCGGCATCGACGAGGGGCAGGACGACCTGCGTCTCCGGATCGCCGAAACGGCAGTTGTATTCGAGCACCATGGGTCCCTGGTCGGTCAGCATGATGCCGACGAAGAGAACACCGCTGAACGGCGTGCCGTCTTTTGCCATACCATCGAACGTTGGCTTGATGATGCGGATTTTCACATCGGCGAGCACGTCGGTCGGCACATGGGGGGTGGGGGCGAAGGCGCCCATGCCGCCCGTGTTCTTGCCCAGGTCGTTGTCGAAGATGCGCTTGTGATCCTGCGCCGGCGCGAGGGTCACGAAGCGCGTGCCGTCGCAGATTGCGAACACCGAAGCTTCGATGCCCTCGAGGAACTCCTCGATCACGATGGTGGCGCCTGCGGCGCCGAACGCCGAACCACTGAGCATGTCGTCGACTGCGATCGCCGCCTCGTCGAAGGCGCGGGCGATGACGACACCCTTGCCTGCGGCAAGTCCGTCTGCCTTGACCACGACCGGGTAGCGCCTGTCCTGCAGCCAGTTCCGGGCTTCCTCGCGCATGTCGGATGTGAAGATCCGATATGCGGCGGTCGGGATGCGGTGCCGCTGCATGAAATCCTTCGCAAACGCCTTGCTCGTCTCGAGCATTGCAGCAGCACGTGTGGGACCGAAGATGCGGAGTCCCGCAGCACGAAATGTGTCGACGATGCCTGCCGCGAGCGGCGCCTCGGGTCCGACCACTGTCAGATCCACTTCGTGCGAGCGCGCGAAGGTGAGCAGTTCGTCGATGTCGGTCGACGCGATGGCGACATTGGTTGCGACGCGCGCGGTACCCGCGTTGCCGGGTGCGCACCAGATCGTCGCCACCCCGGCGCTCAAACGAAGTTTCCAACACAGGGCGTGCTCACGCCCGCCGTTGCCTATGACGAGGATGTTCATGGGTTGGGAATGGGAAAATGAAAACGGTTGGATGACGCAGCACAATGCATGTGCGATGGATGCGTCAGTCGGTATGGATCGCTCCGGGCGACGTCGCTCGCGTGACGAGGCTCTCATGGGGACCCAGGCGTATCGCATGCGCGAACACTCGCGCCAGTTGCCCGGTCAGGGTCCGCCTATCAAACTGCGTGACATACTGCTCGGAAGGTCGGGGCAAGCTATCACTTTTGAATTTCGCGTACAACGTGCGGAGCTGGGCGGTGATGGCCGCCACGTCTTCGGGGGGAGCCAGGAACGTCGCACCCGAATGCTGCAATGTGCGCTGCGCCTCACCCGGTGGAATCGTTGCGAGAATTGTTCGGCGTGCGCCGATGTACTCGTACAGTTTTCCTGTGGACATCATCGCTTCGCCGGGACCCGTCCCGATCATGACCCAGAGCACATCCGAGGCGCGCAGTGCATCGACGCAGGCCTGATGCGGCAGGTATCCCGCGAAGTGTACGATGTCTGAGAGTCCCATCTGCCGGGCGAGCTTGCGATCGCCTTCGCGTGCTGTTCCGATGAGTGTCAGCTCGATGTGCTGTGCGAGGGAGGGATCGTCATCGAGCAGCGAGCGCAGCGCCTTGAACAGGTATTTCGGAGTGCGATTGATGTAGAATGTGCCCGCGTAGGTGATGCGCATCTTGCGCTCCCGCTTATGTGGAGCGTCGGCCGGGAAGTCGGCGCTGTCGAATCCCTGCGGGATGATGGTGACGTCGTTATGCGTAATGTTCTCCGCCGAAAGAAGAGTCTGCTCCTTGATGCTGCGGTTGATCGTCACGACATGATCCGCGTAGCGGAGCGCGCCCACTTCCATGCGCCGGTGCAGCATGCGGTGGAACGGGGTGACATAGCGGTGAAGGGGATTTTCGAGCCACGCATCGCGATAGTCGAACACGAGCGGCACCCCGGTCTGACGCTTGAGCTCGGCACCGATGAGAAAGTCCGTGTATGGCGGTGCGGTCGCATAGATGATGTCGAACGTCTTTTCCTGCATCACCTTCTTCGCCGCCGCGACAGCCCTGCGCTTCCAGCCGATCTTGTTGTCGGGTATGAACAGTGCCTGACTGATGGTGCTGAGCACCGAGTATGCGGGCGAGGAGGGCATGCGCACCACATCTCGCTTTCGGAGGAAATGGAGCGGATCCAGCGACGGCGTGCGGATGACGTCGATGTCGAGTCCTTCCAGATCGTCGATGAGGGATCCGTCCTTCGCGAAGTATCCGCGATCGTCCACAGTCAGTACGGTCGGCTTCCACCCGTAGTGCGGAAGGTACTTGACAAATTTCAGTGTGCGTTGGACGCCACTGAGCCCGAGTGGAGGGAAGTAGTACGCGATGACGAGCACGTTGCGCATGGCCGGAGGCCTTACACCTGCACGAGGTCGTGCGGGGTTCGAGTCAGCGTGCGCGCACCCCCGACTTCAACCACCACCATGTCTTCCATGCGCGCCCCGATGCGCCCCGCCTCGTAGATCCCCGGTTCGATGGTTACGACATGTCCCAGTTCGAGCCGGCCCTCGTACGCTGCCGAAAGGCGCGGCAGTTCGTGGATGTCGAGTCCAACCCCATGTCCGAGACCGTGGGTGAACAGATCATCGACACCATGATTGACGAGCACCGCGCGTGCACACCCGTCGACGATGCGACCGGTCACCCCCGGTGCGACGACGTCGCGCGCGGCGTCCTGTGCCTCGCACAACGCGGTATGCAGCATGCGCAAGCGCCGCGAGGGAACGCCCACCACGCACATGCGCGTCATGTCGCTGCAATACCCGTCGACGATGCAGCCCATGTCGATCAGAATCGCATCCCCTTTGCGCAACCGGGCATCACCCGGCGTGCCGTGAATGAGCGAGGTGCGCGCTCCGAAGAGCACGATGGGATCGAAGGAATCCCCATCTGCACCACGCAGACGATGCCTGTACGAAATCTCAGCCGCGATCTCTCGTTCGCGCACTCCTGGTTGCAACAGTGCGAGCACGTCGGCGAATACGGCATCGGTCACGGCCACTGCGCGTTCGATCTGGTGGATTTCCAAAGGGGACTTCCGCATGCGGAGATGCTCGAGACGATCACCGAGGGGATGCAGGCGGGCGGGACGGGCAAGGAGTTTCGCATTGCGATGGATTGCCACTGTCATGTGCCGATCTTCGATGCCGATCGCCTCCAGTGTGCGGAAGTGTCCGAGTCCGGACGCAGTCTGCAGCAGAGTCTCCGTGCGCGCGATGTGCACCTCGCAGTGGAGGGATTCCTGCGCAGCTTGTTCTTCGTAGCGTACGTCCGTATAGAGTGCGATCTTCCGGCGGCGGACCAGGAGCATCCCGTTCGATCCGCTGAATGCCGAAAAATACCGAACCGCAGTCGGACTCGTCAGGAGCACGGCATCGAGGTCCCATTCCCGGAGCATGGACTGCAGACGGAACACCCGTGTGAGATGCTCCGTGCTCCGGTTCATTGAATTGGCGTTTCTGGTCAAAATTCGAGTACTGTCACAAGCGTGCCACAGAAGGCAGGTCCTTGTGGATAATTTCCACGGGAATGTGGATAACTCGTGTCTGTCAGCGGATTGTGAGTGCTAAAACGCTCAAAATGCTCTGAATCCGCTTGATCCAACGAAATGTGAACATGGGAGCATGGTGAAGATCGCATGTGGAAAACGAAGGCGGATGTGGATAACTCTGCACCTCCTACATCTTGCGCGCGTGATAATTCGGCGATTCCTTCGTGATGAACACATCGTGGGGATGGCTTTCTTTGAGCCCGGCCGACGTGATCTGGATGAATTCTGCATCTGTTTTCAGCGCGGTGATGTCCGGTACTCCGCAGTACCCCATGGCTGCGCGAAGACCACCGATCATCTGGTAGACCGTGTCTTCGAGCTGTCCACGATAGGGAACCATGCCTTCAATACCCTCGGGCACGAGCTTCTTGATGTCCTCCTCGACATCCTGGAAGTACCGATCCTTCGACCCTTCCTTCATCGCGTTGAGCGAGCCCATGCCGCGGTAGGTCTTGTACGTGCGGCCTTCGTACAGCACCTTTTCACCGGGACTCTCCTCGAGCCCTGCAAACAGACTGCCGATCATGACCGAGTCTGCACCTGCAGCGATCGCCTTCGGGATGTCGCCCGTGTGCTTGATACCGCCATCGGCGATCAGAGGCAGATCGAGTTTCGCTGCAGCCGTCGCACAATCCATGATCGCGGTGATCTGGGGGACGCCAACGCCGGTCACGACGCGCGTGGTGCAGATGGAACCGGGGCCGATGCCTACCTTGACCGCGTTCACTCCAGCCTTTGCCAGATCATTCGTCGCTGCTGCCGTCGCAACATTGCCGGCGATCAGTTCGAGGGCGGGGTACTTCTTGCGCAGCTTCCGCACCATGTCAAGTACACCCTGCGAGTGACCGTGCGCCGTGTCGACCACGACGACATCCACATTCGCATCTACCAGCGCTGCGACACGATCGAGAGTCTCGTTCGTGATGCCGACTGCCGCACCCACACGCAGGCGACCGAAACGGTCCTTGCACGCGAGCGGGTGATGCTTCTTCTTCATGATGTCTTTGAACGTGATCAGTCCCTTGAGCACCCCCTTCTTGTCGACCACCGGCAGTTTTTCGATGCGGTGTTCCTGCAAGATCGCCTCGGCCATTTCCAGCGTCGTCCCGAGGGGGGCGGTGACAAGGCGCGCCTGCGTCATGATGTCGGCCACGAGCATCGAGCCGTTCGGCTCGAAGCGCAGGTCGCGGTTGGTCAGGATGCCGATGAGCATGTCGTCGTCGTTGACGATGGGGATGCCCGAGATCGAGTACTTGTCCATCAGGTCGCGCGCATCCTGCACCGTGGCGGCGGGACCGAGGGTGATCGGGTTGACGATCATGCCGCTTTCCGAGCGCTTCACCTTGTCGACCTCGTCGGCCTGGCGTGCGACCGTCATGTTCTTGTGCACGATGCCGATGCCGCCAGCGCGTGCCATCGCGATGGCCATTTCCGACTCGGTCACCGTGTCCATGGCCGCGCTCGTCAGCGGGATGTTGAGTTCGATTCCGGTGGTCAATCGTGATGCGACATTCGTTTCACGCGGAAGAACGGTCGAACGTCGCGGTATGAGCAGCACGTCGTCGAACGTCAAGCCGATACGGATGTTCTTGATGGGTTGCATGAGAGGAGGCTCCTGAAGGATGTGCGTTCGTGTCGGGTCGATGGACGGCGTGGCTGATCTCAGCTATACGCAGGGATGCCGGTGATGTCGTGCCCGAGAATCAGCGTGTGGATATCGTGCGTGCCCTCGTAGGTCTTCACACTCTCGAGGTTGTTCATGTGACGCATGACCGGATACTCGTCCAGAATGCCGTTGGCACCGAGGATGTCACGCGCCATGCGTGCGATGTCGAGCGCGATGGCCACGTTGTTGCGCTTGGCCATCGACACGTGCTGTGGACGCATCGTGCCCGCATCCTTCATCCGTCCGAGCTGCAGTGCGAGCAGCTGCGCCTTGGTGATTTCCGTAAGCATGAAGACGAGCTTCTGCTGCACGAGCTGGAAACTGGCGATCGGCTTGTTGAACTGGATGCGTGTGGTCGCGTACGACAACGCTGCATCATAGCAAGCCATCGCTGCACCGATTGCACCCCAGGCGATGCCATACCGTGCCTGCGTCAGGCATGCGAGCGGTCCGCGTAGACCCTTCGCTCCCGGAAGCCGGTTCGCCGCAGGAATGCGGCAATCACTGAAAATCAACTCCGACGTGACAGACGCGCGCAGCGAGTGCTTCCCCTTCATTTCAGGCGCCGTGAATCCCGGTGTGCCCTTCTCGACGAGAAATCCCGCCACCTCTCCATCCACCTTCGCCCAGACCACGGCCACGTCGGCGATCGAGCCGTTGGTGATCCACATCTTCGCGCCGTTGAGGATGTAGGAATCCCCGTCGGCAACCGCCCGCGTTTCCATGCCTGCAGGATCCGACCCATGATCCGGCTCGGTGAGGCCGAAGCACCCGATGGCGCGCGCCGCAGCCATTTCGGGAAGCCACCTGCGCCGCTGCTCCTCGGTTCCGAAGGTGAAAATCGGATACATGACCAGCGAACTCTGCACCGAGGCGAAGCTGCGGATGCCGCTGTCACCGCGCTCGAGCTCCTGCATCATCAGGCCGTACATGACATTGTTCGCACCAGCACAGCCGTATTCCTCTGGCAGCGTGACGCCGAACACGCCGAGCGCACCGAGGCCCGGAAGGAGCTGCGCGGGAAAGATCCCCTCGCGGCTCGCGTGCTCGATGATGGGGATGACCTCATTCGTTACGAACGTGCGGACGGTGTTGCGAACAAGGACCTCCTCCTCGCTGAGCAGATCACCGGTGTTGAAGTAGTCGACCCCCGCGAAACCCTGATGCATGTGGCCGTCCTTTCAGTGTCAGTCGTGTGTGAATGTCCAATCGAGTGAATTTTTGAAATGTACGGACGATGCCCGAGACATGCAATGTAACTGCAGTGCCGCGGGGAGGGTCATACAGCGTGTCACCATGGAACAACATGCGCGCAGATGCGTACAACATTGATCCCCGTCAACGGTTTTCGTACACTTCACATATTCTCACAATAAATCTCAGAGGACCCATGTACAAGCGCTTCCTGTTTCTGCTTGCGGCTGTCGGCATGCTGTCGACCGCACAGGCACAGATCACATTCACCCGTGCAGATTTCGACGCCTTTCTGCAGGCGACGACGCTGACCCAGTACACCGCTGAGAACGCCGCCGGCACCACGCTTGCCATCGGCGCTCCGGGCACGAACGTGCCGCTCTCGCTCGATGCCTACACATTCTCGAGCATGACAATACCGCAGCTGTACGTCGATCCCACACTTACCCCGAACGCATCGGACTTCCCCGGCGCCACCCACGCCATGGTGTCGAACGTACAGGGCGAGGAAGCCTACGCCTATTATCGCATCGCGAACGACGGTGTGTACAGCCTCGGCGTTGCCGCGTTCGTGCAGGGCATGCCGCTGCTGCTGAAGAACGTGCCGGAAATGCCGTCGATCAAGTTCCCGCTCACGCGCGGAGCAAGCTGGTCATACAACGGAGATCCGTCCATACCGTTCGAGGGCTTCATGATGCAGACGCGCAACACGACAACGGTCGATGCGAGTGGCACTGTGACACTCGGCGGACAGAGTCTCGACTACCTGCGGCGCAAGACGGTGACCTACAGCACGACCAAGGTCGAATTCGGCGGCACGGTGCTGAGCGAGGACGTTCAGATGTCCGTGAACTACACCTATTACACCAAGGCCGGAACGTTCATGGATATCGACGTTGATACCCTCACCGCCGACAGTCCCACCCCGACGATCGAAGGCATCATGATCACCTCGATTGGCGGCACCACCAGCGCAGACGGTGCACCTGCCGGAGCCAATGACTTCACGCTTGCCGGCATGTATCCGAATCCCGTCGTGACCTCCGGTACGGGTGCGATCACGTGGAGCACATCCACACCGGCCAGTGTGACGCTCGAAGCCTACGACATGACCGGCCGCAAGGTCGCCACTGTCTGGCAGGGCATGGCTGCTCCCGGCACGCATGTGACCCCGTTCGCGCTCGGTGCCCTCGACAGCGGCAGCTACATGCTGCGTGCCACGAACGGCAGCACTGTGCGTCATTCGATCTTCACCGTCGTCCGCTAATCGCTTCGCTTCCTGACTCTTGTCGCGTCGACGGACGGTTCGCACCC
>JAEYUG010000083.1 GCA_023432805.1 Bacteroidota bacterium
TTCTCGACGCGATCGAACGCACGGAGTGCGACACGACCGAGCGGCGTCCCGTGCTCGGCGGCGCCGACCGGCTGCTGATTCTCATGCGCGCCTTCTCGCCCGTGCCCGTGCATGTCTGAGTTCATGAACCGCGCCACCCCCGACATCGACGAGGAGAGCGGCGGCAGCGCCGCCGACATCACTCGCAGGAGCCGGACGAACTTTCTTGTCTCGTTCGCGCTGCTTCCGCGGCCGAAGCGCGAGGCCATCACGACGGTCTACGCGTTCTGCCGCTGTACCGACGATATCGTCGACGATGAGGCGGCCACCGAGGTCAAGCGCGAGCGGCTCGCGCGCTGGCGCAGTGCGCTGGAACGCGGCTTCCGCGGGGAGTCTGCGCCGTCGCTGCTGCGCGCGCTGGTCGCAGTCGCACGGCGCTTCGACATTCCCCCATCCCACTTCTTCGATCTGATCACGGGCATGCAGATGGATCTCGAGCGCACGCGCTATGCGACGTTCGAGGAGCTGCGCGGGTACTGCTGGCATGTGGCCTCGACGGTGGGACTCATGTGCAGCAGGATCTTCGGCGCGACGCGGCCGAGCACGGAGGGGTATGCGGTCGATCTCGGCATCGCGCTGCAGCTGACCAACATCGTGCGCGATGTGAAGAGCGACGCGGAGATGGGGCGGGTCTACATTCCGCATGAGGATTTCGTGCGCTTCGGCTACAGCGAGGAGGATCTGCTCGCCTCGGTGTACGACGAGCGCTTCGTCGCGCTGATGCGCTTCGAGACAGAGCGGGCGCGCGCGTACTACCGCAGCGCACGCGCACAGCTGGCGGGCGAGGATCACCGGGCCTTCTTCGCCGCGCGGATCATGGACCGCATCTACAGCCGCATTCTCGACACGATCGAGGCGCGCGCGTTCGCGGTGTTCGCGGGCAAGATCTCGATCTCGCCGCTGTGCAAGCTGCGCCTGGCGATCGGGGAGTTCCTGCAGCGGCGGCCGCGTCCCGTCGCGCTGCCATGACCCGTGCGATTGGCACGAGCCGCGCGATTGTCACGAGCGGTGCGACTGGCATGAGCCGCGCGATTGTCATCGGCGGCGGGGTTGCGGGACTCGCGGCCGCGGTTGCGCTCACCGAACGCGGCGCAGCGGTCACCCTCTTCGAGGCGCGTCCCCACACCGGCGGACGCGCCTTCTCGTTTCACGACCGCGCGACGGATGTCGACATCGACAACGGGCAGCATCTCGTCATGGGATGCTGCACGGCCACGCTCTCGCTGCTGCGCACGATCGGCAGCGATGGTCTGCTCGCGCGCGTCGATCCCATGCGCATTCCCTTTCTGCATGCCGACGGACGCCGCGCGGAGCTGCGTCCCGGTGCGCTGCCGCATCCCCTCAACCTCGTGCAGGGCTTTCTCGGCTACCGGATGCTCGGCGTCGTCGAGCGTCTCGCCGTGCTGCGCGTGGCGGCGTCGCTGCGTCTGGCCTCCGCGCGTACGATCGATGCGCTCGACGGCGTGGCGGCCGCAAACTGGCTTGCCGCGCATGGTCAGCGCGCTGCGGCGCTCGACCTGCTCTGGCGTCCGATCGTGCTTGCCACGATGAATGCCGACGTGCACGAGGTGAGCGCGAAACTCTTCGCCGTCGTGCTGCGCGAGATCTTTCTCGGACGCGCCGACGGCTCCGCCCTGTTGCTCGCCACACGTCCCCTCTCCGACATCTTCGCGCATCCCGCCCTCGACTGGCTGCGCGCGCGCGGCGCGGAGGTGCATCTGCATCGCGCGGTCGAGCGCGTGCTCGTCACGGACGGATGCGCGGCTGGCGTGGTCGATGCCGGTGGCATTCTGCATGCCGCGGATCTGGTGGTGAGTACCGTTCCCCACGATGCCTGTCGCGCGCTGATGCGGCGTTCAGGTCTCGAGGGCGTGGTAGGGGGAAGCGAGCGGTTGCACGCCGCACCCATCGTGTCGGTGCATGTCTGGAGCACGACGCGCATCACGGCGGAAGCCATGACGGGTCTGCTCGGCACGCGGGTGCAGTGGGTGTTCGACAAGGGTTCCGTGGGGGATCTGCATCATGTGTCGTGCACGATCTCCGCGGCGACGGGGGAGGAGTACGAGGATCCCGTGCAGGTGGAGAGCTTTGTGAGGAAGGAACTGTGCAGGGTGTATCCGCACCTGCGGGGGGAGGACATCGTGCGGGTGAAGGTGATCCGCGAGCGGCGGGCGACCTTCCTGCCCGCGCCGGGACTCGAGGGCGTGCGGCCGGCGACACAGACGTCGGTGCCGGGACTCCTGCTCGCTGGCGACTGGACCGCAACGGGGTTACCCGCAACCATCGAAGGTGCGGTCAGGAGTGGGTTTGTTGCAGGAACGGTCGGTGGACGTCTTCGTCCACCCTGTACCCACTGAACATTCGTCAATGACGGACGAGGGCGTCCGTCCTCCCGTGACGGACGAGGGCGTCCGTCCTCCCGTGACGGACGAGGGCGTCCGTCCTCCCGTGACGGACGAGGGCGTCCACCGACCGTTCCTATTTCCCCCGCAGTGAATCCCAGCGGGCGTTGATCGAGCGGGAGCCGCGATAGAGCATTTCGTATGACGAGAGCTCGCGGCAGCGCACGGTTTCACGCTGCACGGCCATCTCATCCTCGAGCAGGCTCTCGAGCATGCGCGTCGTGATCGTGATGTCGACGCGCTCCCCGGGCGTGATGTGCCAGACGGGACCCACGGAGAGAAAGGCTTCCGCACGTTCGTCGGCGACGAACTCGTACCTGATCGCGACCGGCGCCGCCGCAACATCCCCCAGCATGCGCAGAAGATGCGCCGTGCCCGACTGGAAGCGCAGCGGCACGAGATCCGCACTCACGAGCTCGCCCTGCGGAAAGACCCACAGCGCACGGTTGTGCGCACGAACCAGCTCGGCCGCGTAGGCGAGGCTGCGCATCGCTTCGCGGGGACGCTCGCGATCGACCGAGAACATCCCGATGCGACGGAAGAAGCGGTAGCGCGCCAGCTGCGGCTCCTCCATCATGCCGTACGCGTCGAGGCCGAGCGCGTCGACCGAGATCAGGAAGGGCAGCACCGCATCCCACCAGCCGGGATGGTTCGCATACAGCACGAGCGGCACGGGATGCGCCGCGCGCAGCTCGGCGAGTGAGGTGCGCAGGGCGCCGAGTCCGCGCACGTGCACGGCGGCAAAACTGCGCCGCACCCGCCGCCGGAAGTACCAGGCGAGCAGGCGCTCGAAGGCGGCGTGCTTGTCGGCGGTGATCATGCTGCGGAATTATTCTTGATTCTGTGCATGTTGTATGACTGAGCAAGCTACGAATTTCCAGAGAAAGGATCTGTGATGCGCACTGAGCCGTTGCCCGGGGCACGTGTGGTGGTGGGGATGTCGGGAGGAGTCGATTCGTCGGTGGCCGCGGCCCTGCTGGTCGATCGCGGCTTCGACGTGGTCGGTGTCACGATCAAGACCTACGACTACGACGATGTCGGGGGAAACGACGCCGGCGAGAGTTCGTGCTGCTCGCTCGACGGCATCACCGACGCACGCCTCGTCTGCGACCAGCTCGGCATTCCGCACTACGTGCTTGATTTCAGCGCACGCTTCCGCGAACAGATCATCGATCCCTTCATCGACGAGTACGTTGCAGGACGCACCCCGAATCCCTGCGTGCGCTGCAACCGCTCCATCAAGTGGGGACACCTGCTCGAGAAGGCCACGGCGCTCGGGGCCACGCATGTCGCGATGGGACACTACGCCCGGCTCGGGCATGACGCCGCGACGGGACGCGTGTGGGTCTCGCGCGGGCGCGACCGCTCCAAGGATCAGAGCTACGCGCTCTGGGCCGTCGCGCAGGAGGATCTCGCGCGCACCATCTTCCCCCTCGCCGACATGACCAAGGACGACGCCCGCGCCTACGCCGTCGCGCGTGGCATCCGCACGGCCGGCAAGCATGAGAGCTACGAGATCTGCTTCGTGCATGACAACGACTACACGCGCTTTTTGCGCGATCGGGTCGACGGACTCGACGCGCGCGTGCGCGGCGGGGAGGTGCAGTTCGAGGGTCGCGTGGTCGGACGGCACGACGGCTATCCCTTCTACACGATCGGGCAGCGCCGCGGTCTGAACGTGGCCGTCGGCGAGCCCGTGTACGTGACCGAGATCCGTGCAGGCGACAACGTGATCGTCGTCGGTCGCGAGCCCGACCTGCTGCACACGCGCTGTCTCGTGCGCGAGGTCGCCATGCAGAAGCATCCGCTGCCGACCGCGCCGCTCGCGGTGCATGCGCGCATCCGCTACAAGGACGAAGGCGCGCCCGCCATGCTGCATCCCCGCGACGACGGCACCATCGAGCTCGTGTTCGACGCGCCGCGCCGGGCGATCACTCCGGGGCAGAGCACGGTCTGGTACGAGGGCGACGACGTAGTCGGCGGCGGTGTGATCGACCAGATACTGGAGTAGCGGATCCGATAATCTCGTGAATGGCCGCATCGTGGATACGGTCCGGATGGCTTCCGCCGGGGGCTGCGTTGTGCGCCGGGGCCTGCGGTGGCGGGGAGCCGCATTTCACGCTGACATCCCGCTTCCCTATGTTTGCATGATTCGCGTGTTCATTCCCCATCCATCAAGGAGTCACCGATGCAAGATGTGTTGAAGTACTTCGATGCCAATCATGACCGGTTCATGGACGAGCTCAAGAGCTTTCTCTCCATCCCGAGCGTGTCGACGAGCGAGGAGCTCAAGCCTGAGATCGTGAAGGCCGCACAGTTCGTCGCGGACAATCTGACAGCCGCCGGCATGGCGAATGTACAGCTGTTCCCGACCAAGGGACATCCCGTCGTGTACGGCGAATGGCTGGGCGCGAAGGGGAAGCCGACGCTGCTGATCTACGGCCACTACGACGTGCAGCCGGCCGAGCCGCTCGAGCTGTGGAAGACGCCGCCCTTCGAACCGACGGTGCGTGACGGCAAGATCTTCGCACGCGGATCGGCAGACGACAAGGGGCAGGTGTTCATCCACCTCAAGGCGGTCGAGGCGTTCATGAAGACGAAGGGTGAGCTGCCGGTGAATGTGAAGTTCATCGTCGAGGGTGAAGAGGAAATCGGCTCGACGAACCTTGCCGACTTTGTCAGGAAGCACAAGAAGATGCTCGCCTGTGATGCGATCGTGATCAGCGACACGCACATGGAAGGCAAGAAGACGCCGAGCATCGTGTATGGCCTTCGCGGTCTGACCTATCTCGAAGTGTCGGTCAAGACGTCGAACGGCGACAAGCACAGCGGCACCTTCGGCGGCGCAGTCGCAAATCCGATTCAGGTGCTCGCCGAGATCCTCACCTCGTGCAAGGATGCGAAGACCGGCAAGATCAGGATTCCCGGATTCTACGACGACGTCGTGCCCCTGTCGAAGGGCGAGCGCGCCGCACTTGCCCGCTTCCCCTACGACGAGAAGAAGTACAAGAAAGAGTTCGGTCTCTCCGAGGTGTTCGGCGAAAAGGGCTACACGACGGTCGAGCGCCGCGGTGCGCGTCCCACCTTCGAGGTGAACGGCATCTGGGGCGGCTTCACCGGTCCCGGCGTCAAGACCGTGCTTCCCGCCGAGGCACACGCCAAGGTCTCGATGCGCCTCGTCGCGAATCAGGATCCCCAGAAGATCGCGGATCTCTTCAAGGCGCACGTCAAGAGTGTGACTCCCCCATGGGCGACGGTCACCGTCAAGATGTACGACAACAACGGCCACGCCGCGCTCACCCCGATCGACTCAGTCGGCATGAAGGCCGCCGCGGCCGCGATCAAGACCGTGTTCAAGACCGAGCCCTACTTCACGCGCGAGGGCGGCTCGATTCCCGTCGTCGCCGACTTCCAGCACATCCTCGGCGTCGAGGCCGTGCTGCTTGGCTTCGGATTGCCCGACGACAACCTCCATGCCCCGAACGAGAAGTTCGACATCGAGATGTTCACGAAGGGACTGCGCACCGTCGCCAACTTCTTTACGCACTACGCCGCGCTGAAGAGCTGATCCTCGCTCGTATCATGCGGGAAGGGCGGCCGCGGCCGCCCTTCGTCGTTTCGTGCGCTGCACCTGCTGCGCGTTCAGATCCGTTCGCAGAGGAAGGCCACGTGCTCGTTACCGATGCGGGTGAGGATCACCACACCCGCACGGTCGCCCGGAAACGCCAGCAGCCGGCGCGCTTCGTCGGCATTCACGCGGAAGCCCCGCTTCTTCACGACCGTTGCGGGACCAAATCTCAGCTCGGCCAGTGCCTCGCGCACGCGGCGGCGTTCCCACAGCAGCGCATCGAGGACCCGGTAGCGCACGTGCCAGCGTCCGTCCGCCGGCTCGTCGGCACTCCACCCATACGCGATCTGCGGATCCACCGCCCGCATGCCGATGTCCTCGAAATACCGCGCAACCTCGCCCGTGCGGATGATCGCTCCATGCGGTTCGGCAATCCATCGCACCTCGCGCAAGAGGGACGTGAGAGGATGCCCCGGCTGCTCGTGCTGCCGCACCCGTGTCTCGGGAGCCCAGCGAACGCCACTCCCTGCATCCACCGCCGACACCGCGGGGAAGTCACCGCCGCGCACGAGGAGCTGCTCGGCGCATTCATCGGCCACCGCCACGAACATGCGTGACCAGAAGGGATCGTGCACATCTGCAGCGGGAGCAACCTTCACCACCATGCGCGGCACACGTTCTGCGAGCGCGCGCAACCAGGAGAGCGGGGGGGAGGCGTCTTCGGGATCGACGCAGCGGGTGCCGTCCATTCGGCGCGAAGGATCGGCGAACACGCCGTCGACCTTCTCGAGGTTCAGCGATGGCATCCAGTGCTCGGCCATGCCTGCGAGCATCAGGACATGCGTGTAACCGAACAGGGAGAGGTTGTGTCTGCAAAGGCGGGCGGTCACAGCATCGGCCTCGATCGCCACGAGCTGACTGCTGCGCGCGGCAAGCGCAGCAGCGTCGGATCCGATGCCGGCGCAGATGTCCACCAGACGCGATCCCGCGTCGAACAGCGAGGCATGTAGCGCGGCAGTCCTTGCGCTCGAACTCTGCTCGAGGGCGCTGCGTGTGTAGAGGCTGTCCGCATGCAGGGCGAGCCGCTTCGAGGCCTTGGCGCGCAGTTCCATCTGCTGCATCACGGCGCCGATCTGTGCGGCATCGAGGTCCGGAAACTGCGTCCGAAGTGCGGTTTGGATTCTCAGCACGTCGCCGTATTTTGACGTGATATGCCGATATGCGTCGCATACCTGTGCGCAGCGGCTTCCTGTCAGGAAGTCGAGGATGTCGCGTGCGGGTGCACCGTCGGTCAGCATCGTGCCGTGTCGAGTCTGTATCGCATGTGTGAATGTACTGAATTCCCGTGATGCGGCCTGCGCGGCTTCCCCCGGCGGATGCGCCACGCCCCCGATCATCGTTTCCCGAGCACACCCCCGATCCTTCGATGAAGAACATCCTCAGCATCTCCCTTCTGTTCTGCCTGTTCCTCGCTTCCCACACGCAGCTTGCGGCACAGGACCGCAAGGGCGGCATCAAGGGATTCGTGTCGGATTCGCTGACGGGGGAGCGGATCACGCTCGCCAACGTCATCGTACAGGCGCACGGCATCGGTGCGGCATCGGATGTGAACGGATTCTATCTCGTGGGCAATGTGCCGGCAGGGAGGGTGAAGCTGCGCGCGACGATCATCGGCTATGAGACGCAGGAACGCGAGGTCGAGGTGCTCGCCGGCAAGATCATCACGGTGAACTTCAAACTGTCGCCCATGGTGCTCGAGATGAACGCGGTCGAGATGACGGCCGAGCGCCGGGTGCGCTATGACACCGAAATCTCGACGCAGCCGATCGGCGCCGCGGAAATCGAACTCGTACCCGCGACGGTCGAGCGCGATCTGTTCCGCACGATCTCGATTCTGCCCGGCGTTGTCAGTACGGCTGATGTATCGAGCCAGTTCTATGTGCGCGGTGGAGGCGGTGATCAGAACCTGATCATCCTCGACGGCATGACGATCTACAATCCTTTCCACGCGCTCGGCATCTTTTCGATCTTTGATGCGGATGCAGTCAAGGAGGCGGAGATTCTGAAAGGGGGATTCCCGGCACAGTGGGGAAACCGTCTGTCGTCGGTGATCAACATCCGCACGCGCGAGGGCAACAAGAATCGGTTCTCGGGCAAGGTGAACATCAGCCAGGTGAGTGGCAAGGCGCTGCTCGAAGGACCCGCGCCCTGGGATGGCAGCTGGATGGTCGCTGCACGCAAGAGCTTTCTCGATGACGTGCTGCAGAAGTTTGTCAAGCAGCAGACGCCCTTCGATTTCTATGATGTCATCGCGCGCGTGAATCATGCGACGGGCGACAATGGTCGCATCTCGTTTCACACGCTGTTTACGGGGGATGTTATCCGTCCCACGTCGGTGTTCGAACCAGAATACACATGGAGCAATCGCGCGTACGGCATGAGCTGGTTCCAGGTGCTCGAGAACAAGTATCTGCTCGAGACCTCGTTCTCGATGAGTTCGTTCAAGGGGGAACTGCGACCCCGGCAGAACACCGAAACCGCTCCGCGCACGTCGCAGATCAGTGATGCCTACTTCAACGGCGCAGTCACGTATTTTCAGGAGAACGGCGACATGTACGGGGCCGGCTTCATGTTCCGCCTGCCCGCATTCGAGTACAGCTTCACCAACTCCGCCAACTTCGTGCGCAATGTCTCCGAGCAGTCGAGCGAAACAGGAATCTGGTTCAAGTACAAGCTCAAGCAGTTCGATCCGTTCTTCATCGAGCTGGGCGTGCGGTCGGACCTCTTCTCGATTCTGTCCGCACACAGTTCGGATGCCTTCGATCCACGTCTGTCGATCGGATGGAATTATGACGCCAACCATGCGCTCAAGGTCAGTTATGCGCGTGTGCATCAACGCATGCTGACCATCACGAATGAAGACGATGTCGTGTCGCTGTTCGAGACATGGATCCCCATTCCCGACGGCTGGCCCGCTCAGCAGGCCGATCACTACATCGCAGGAGTCGAGGGCGACATCGCATTCGTCGCCGGGTTGAGTTACAACGTGCAGGGCTATCTGAAGGAGTTCAAGAACCTGCTCGACTACAATCGCGACAAGGTCGATTCCTCCGATCCCGACTTCTCGGCTGCGACGGGACGATCCTGGGGCGTGGAACTGCTGCTCGAAGAGCGTCATCCGGAGTATTACGGTCTCATCTCCTACACCTACAGCAACACCGAGCGATCGGTCAGCGGACTCACGTATCCTCCCCGTTTCGACCGCCGCCACAGCCTCAACACGATTCTTGGGTGGAAACCGGCAGGCGGATGGGATTTCAGCGTGCGCTGGGAGTACGGTTCCGGTCTGCCGTTTTCGCAGATCATGGGCTTCTACGACCGCATTGCGTTCGGCGGACTCTTCGAATCCGGTGGCTATGCCGATGAAAACGGCGAACCCTACACGTTGCTCGGAGAAAAGAACCGGGGCCGACTGCCTTCGTACCATCGCCTCGATGTCAGCGCAGGCAAGTCGTTCACACTGAATCCCGTCAAGCTGACCATCGAGGCCAGCGTGCTGAACGTCTACGACCGCAACAACATGTTCTACTTCAACCGCACGACCGGCGAGCGTATCGACATGTTGCCGATACTTCCGACGCTCAACGTCAAGGCGGAATTCTGAGAACGGGATCTGCACAGTCGCATCATGGGGCCTCCGCGCCGTAACGACGTCCTCATCCCGCTGCTCTACGTCTCAGGGGATCTTGCAGCGCTCGTCGGTGCCTTCACCTCCGCGTATGCGCTCAGATTCTCCGCTCCCTTCAGCAGCATCGTCGAAGTCACCAAGGGACTCCCTCCGCTCGAAGCCTATCTGATCGGAGCCCTCGTGGTTGCCCCGTTCTGGCTGCTCATGTTCAATGCACGCCATGCCTACCGCGCACGGCGGCAGACTGATTTCAGCAGCGAGTTCTTCATGGTGCTGCGTGTGGCGAGCATCGGCATGCTCGTGGTCATGAGTCTCGCCTTTCTCTACAGGGAGTTCAGCTATTCGCGTGTCGTGTTCGCCTTCATCTGGCTCTTCGCGCTGATCTACATGTTCACGCTTCGCGCGCTGGTGCTCACCTATGAAAAACATCTCTACCGCAAGGGAAGAGAGCTGCGCAACGTGCTGCTCGCCGGTGCGAACGCACTCGCACAACACATGGCCGTGCACATCGCGTATGCCCCGGCGCTCGGCTACCGTCTCGCAGGGTACGTCAGCGATGGTGACGGACGCATAGAAAGCCATGACACGCCACGTCTCGGGGGATATGAACATGTGGCGGATATCGTTCAGCAGCACAAAATCGAGACCATCATCGTCTGCATCGGTGCCGGAGAACACGGCACGGTACAGGCGCTGATCAACTCGCTCGAAGGTCGCAGCGTGCAGATCCTTCTCCAGCCCGAGATCATCGGCATCACGCCCACACGCCTTCGGGTGCAGGAACTGCTCGGCATCCCGTTTCTCGGTGTGAAAGACATCCCCATGACAACGTGGGGACGCATCGCCAAGCGTACATTCGATATCGTGCTCAGTGGCCTCGCACTGCTTCTCTTCGCTCCCTTCGGCGTGCTGATCGCCCTGGCGATCCTTTTCGAATCCGGACGGCCGGTCTTCTACCGGCAGATTCGTGTGGGACTCGACGGCCGCCAGTTCGACCTTTTGAAGTTCCGCACCATGCGCAATGATGCCGAGCGTGACACGGGTCCGACGTGGACCCGCAAGGGCGACACGCGCGTCACGCGCATCGGCCGCATCCTGCGCCGCCTCTCCATCGATGAAATGCCGCAGCTCATCAATATCCTCAGGGGCGAGATGAGCATCGTCGGTCCCCGCCCCGAGCGACCGGAATTCGTCGCACAGTTTCTCGACTACGTTCCCCGATACGGCGACCGGCATCGCCTCAAGACCGGTCTAACCGGATGGGCGCAGGTCAACGGACTCCGTGGCGAGGTGCCGATCGTCGAACGCACCAAGTACGATCTCTACTACATCGAGAACTGGAGCATCCACCTCGATGTCCGCATCATCTTCAAAACCATCCGGGCAATCCTGTTCGGCAAGGACGCATACTGACATGATCGCAATCTTCATCTTCTCCATCCACATCATCGGTGCCACGTACGCCTTCAGCAAGAGCTACTGCGACCACAAGTTGGCAGATGCCTTCATGACCCTGGCCTTCGTGGCCATCATCTTTTCGGTGGGGTGGACCATCGCGGGTTTCATCGTGAACTTCTTCGTTCCGGACGGGGGATTCGGGATCTGGTTTGACAGCGACACGATCTCCCTGACCATTGTTACTCTGCTCGAAGCCGTGCTGTACGGCACCTACTTCCGCACCGAACAACGCAAGAGCGTCGCCGCCTGAATCCATTTCCCTCGCTGCTGCATCCCATGGGCATGAAGAATTTCACAGCCTGACACCCAACGGAGCGCATCCCATGGAACACCTCACAAAAGCCGCATTCCTCGAAAAAGTGTTCGACTACGAGAAGAACACCGAGTGGACATTCAACGGCGAACTCCCTTGCATCATCGACTTCTACGCCGACTGGTGCGCCCCCTGCCGCATGGTCGCCCCCGTGCTCGACGAACTGTCGAAGGAATACGCCGGCAAGATCAACATCTACAAGATCGACACCGAAGCCGAGCAGGAACTCGCTTCCATCTTCGGTATCCGCAGCATCCCGTCCATCCTCTTCGTTCCGAAGGAAGGCAAGCCGCAGATGGCCATGGGCGCCCTGCCCAAGGAGTCGTTCGTCGAGGCCATCGATACCGTGCTTCTGGCACCGGCACTGTCGGCGAACTGAAATGACAGCGGACCCGAAGGTCCGCATTGAATGTGTCCGAGGAGTGATGGCCCGGACAGAGGGGGGCGCCTGCATGCAGGCGTCCCTTTCGTTATTTGAGCTTGAACACGAACGTCGCGATGCCCTGTTGATCCTGCTGTTCGACCGACGAGGGCAGCGCGTTGAACTTCCACCCACGCATTGCGGCGAGGGCGGCCTGTTCGAAGAGCGGCTCTCCCTTCTGCATGAGCGTCAGACCGGTGACGGTGCCGTTGGCCTTGACGGTGAAACGTACCTTGATCGTCGCCTCGCGTGTTGCACCTGGAGGGAAGGAGGGAAGGGATCCTGCGATGCGCGACCGCGCCACCCCCGTCCCCCAGTCGATGTTGGCCGATGAGGTCGGTGTGCCGCTCAGCTGTCCCCCATCGGAAGCCGTGCGCGACGCTACACCCGTACCTGGTTGATCACGCTGGGCCGATGTCGCACCGGGCGCCTGCGCCTCTCGGCGATCGCCACGGGATTCGAATCCCGTGGTGCGACCCGTGCTGGCATCAGCCTTTCCGGTTCCTGGCTCGGTGAGCACCACCTGCTCCCGCGACCGCAACTGCGGAGGGGGAAGAGGCTGATCGCTCCCCCGTGCCTGCTGTGTGGCAGTCGACTGCGTGGCACTCTGCTGCTGCGTGGCCGTGCGCGCCGGACGTCGAGCATCCGTGCGCGGCTGCGGTGTCGCCGCGGCTCGCTCGTTCGCGGTTGTACGTGCGACACGCGAAGGAGCGGGCGCCTGGCTCGCGATCCGGGGTGCCGGTTGGGGCACGATCTCGGGAGCGGGTACCGCGTCCTCAACGGGTGCCGCGAACACGATGTCGATGGCCTGCGGCAACTGCATGATGTCGGGAAACGCATGCCAGTACCACGCGATCAGCAGCAGCAGCAGATGCGCGCTGATCGAGATCGTCCAACTGCGGAGATCATCACGCGGCGCTGTCATTTTCCATCATCCTGCGGGAATGTCGAGATGAAAAAGCGTGTGGCACCGGCGCCCTTAGCCGCGTCCATCACGAGCACGGCACGCTCCAGCGGCACATCGCGGTCGCTCGACAGCACGACCGTCTGCGCGGCAGGATCCGTCACCAGTGTCTTGATCGTCGCTGCGACAGCGTCTGCAGCGACCGGTGCATCGTTGATGAGAATCTCCCCTTCGCTCGTGAGCACGACACGAATCGTCGAACGCTCGGCAGGTGTGCCATGCATGGCCTCGGGAAGATTGACCTTGAGCCCCTCGGTTGCGATGAACGACGAGGTCAGCAGAAAGAAGATGAGCAGCAGCAGCACGATGTCGGTGAGCGACGAGTAGCTGAACACCGTCAGCGGCTTGAGCGACGTGCCGAGCGAGAGTTTCATGTGTGCGCGTCCTGTGCTGCACCCGCACTGCCTGACGCCGGTGCCGGCACGGTCCCGCCCGCCTGCTGCCGTGCAAGCTGTGCGCGGCGCGCCTGCATCGCGGCCTTGCGCTGCTGCGCGAGCGCGATGTCGAGAAAGTCATTGCAACTCGCCTCCGTGTCGAACACGAAATGACTGATGCGCGTGGTGAAGTAGTTGTAGATGAAGTAGGCCGGGATGCCGACGAACAGACCGAACGCAGTGGTCAGCAGCGCCTCCCAGATGCCACCGGCGAGCAATGTGGGATTGACCACACCCTGGTTCACCTCGATCACGCGGAACGCCCCGATCATGCCCGTCACCGTCCCGAGAAATCCAAGAAGGGGAGCGATGCCTGCCACCGAGGCGAGCAGCGCAAGTCCGCGCTCGAGCTTGTAGATCTCACCCTTGGCAGCACTCTCGATTGCGTCCTTCACATCCTGGTGCGTGTCGTTCATCTTCAGAAGACCTGCACGAAGAATCACCGCGAGCGGCGCGCTCTGTTCCGAACACAAGGCCAGCGCGGCCGATACATCCCCCCGCTCGAGAATGCTGCGAATCTGCAGCACGAATTTTCCGCCGTCGACCTTCGCACGCGACAGCGTGATGATCTTCTGCACGATGATGGTGAGTCCGAGGATCGAACATGCGAGGATGAACCACATGAGGATGCCTCCTCGCAGGAACAGATCAAACAGCGTCATTGCCGTCTCCTGATAACTGGGTGATGGGGGAGTGCCACTGGTCCGGGAGCATCGCATCGAGCGATCCGCCGGCGTAGAGCATGTACAGCACGATCGCCACGACAAGCACCGTCAGCACGATCACTATGATACGCGTCGCGCGCCCGCTGCGTTTCGCATCGGGAGGGTGAAAAAGCTGCTCCCTGTTCTTCCTGAATTCCCTGCTCTCCATGTCCTCGCTCGTGATGACCTCGGTCGAGGGCTGAAGTTCCTCCTCGCTGGCGGGACCAAGGGAATCCAGCGCGTCGATCACAGGCATGGCCACCGGCAGGGCAGCGACATCCGGCAGCATCGTCGGCTGTACCGGCGATGCATCGTCGTCCAGCAGGCTGTCGGGCAGCGCGCCCGTACGGATGTCCTCGTCCAGCCTCAGATCAAGCCCAGACAGATCCTGCTCGCGCGGAACCACGCCGAGCAGCATGTCGGGTACCGCCATGTCGGGATCCACATCATGCAGCTCGGGCGGCGGCATCGGATGAAGGTCCAGTACCGTTTCCATCCGTTCCCCTTCGGCATGCTGCTGCGCCAACGCGCGCCGCACCGCACCGGAAATGAACAGCCGATCCGCATCCGAGTCGGGAATCGGTGCGTCGTGTGCGCGCAGTGTGGAATCGGTCAGCACCATGTCGGGCAGGGGAAGGATCTCCCGGCGAGCCGGGGATTCGGTCGCGGCTGCAGCATGAGGCACTGCGAACTCGACCGGTCCGTACGGATCCTCAGCCTGCGGCATGCCCGGTCCCTCGTTCGGGTCATGCAGATGCACATCCGGTACATCATGGCGGTCGAAGGATTCACGCGCCGCCGACAGATCCTCTGCGGTCATCGTGCGCAATTCGTCCGGAAGCTCGGTGTAGGCGACAATGTATGTACCGGAAGGGGTCCCCGCCAGATGCCACTCTCCAATTCCGGGCATGCGGAGCAGACGCCCCTCGCGGATGGCTGCACGTGCGACGGTCAGATAGGCATCGAGCGCGCGCGCGCACGCATCCGCAGGTTGACCGGATCGCCGTGCGATGGCTTCGAGCAGGTCGAGATGCAGCGTCATGGCTCCCGCCTTCCAAGCAGTTCCACATGCGGTTCGAAGGTGATATGCATGTCGTCAGGGGTGAGCGATCCGAAGGTGGGCCACTCGACGCTGAGTCCATGGGCCAGACGATGCCGGGTTTCGGCGAACAGGGCATCGACAATGTCTCGCACCACGTCGTCCGACATGCCGGTGCTGCGCGCTGCGCGCTCGATCAGGTCGTCTTTTTCAAGCATGTCAGAGCTGCAGAACCAGGCCGCCCATGATGAAGATCGGGCGCTGTGAGTACCCGCGCCACTGTTCGGTGCGCTGGTCGAGAAGGTTGTGCACACGTGCGAACACGCCGAACAGGGGCGTGATCGCATACTCGGCATGCAGCGATACGAGGAGCAGCGTCGGCAGATCACCATCGCGATCGCGTCGGGAGGCTTCCAGTGTGAGCTGTGCGCCGAGCTCGAGTCCGAACCCGAATGCGTGCGTGTAGATGGTCGAGACTTCGACGCCGGGAACGTACGCCAACGGGACATCCTCACCTGCAACGCGTGCGGAGCGCAGCGCGAGACGTCCCTGCAGTCGTCCTGCCCCGGGAATCTGGTACGCACCGTCGACGTGGAGTGCGGTGATCGACGTGCCGCCCGCGTAGGCGGTTTCGAAGGTCTGGGCGAGGGGATCCGAACCGCGGTCGACGCGCAGCCACGAGGTGGCGTATGAGAAATCGATCCAGGTCCGTACTGCGAGTCTGCTGCGGTCATCCCATGCGCCGCCGATCTGGGCGCGCACGGGCACGTCGTTGTGTCGCAGTTCGGCGGTCGCGTCGAGGTAGGGACTCCGCAGCAGCATGCCGCCAAGTGTCATGCGCTCGACCGACGGGAGCCAGGCGGCGAAGAGGGAAGCCTCCGTGTCGAGGTGGTGCGTGAGGGTGAACCGCGGATACATGCGCCCGGACAGGGTGGTGCGTGATCCCTGCATCAGCCAGAAATGGAGTCCGCCCTCCAGGTCAGTGGAGGCGCCGAGGGTGAAACGTGACGCCGCGGAGATCTCGCCGAAGAAGGGACGGTTTGGATTGCCCGCCGTTGTCGTGCCCATGCCGAGGCGCAGGTCGATCTCCGCATCCACCGGCTGTCCCCAGGCGTGCAGTTGCGCACCCGCTGCCAGAGCGAGGACGTGTTCTTCGCGGCTGAATCGGCCGAGGTCTGCACTGTCGCGCAGCGCGGCGTCCTCATGCAGCACGGTGTGTTCCAGATGCACCGCTGCATGATGCTCGGCGATGCTGTTGCCGCGCGAGGCGAGCGATGCGCCCCAGCGCGCGGTGGTCAGACCGCGCCGCAGATCGAGCGGAGGAGCGGTGACGGGCAGCTTGTCCGCATACAAGCCGTAGGTGTCATGGGAGACGGCGACGCTTCCCTCCAGGCGGGACCGTGCAAGGAGGGGATGCGCAGTCGTGGGCAGCCACGTGCCGCCGGTGAGGTCGATATTAAAGCGGGTATGGTCGGCACGGTCGACATGACCGTCGCTCTGCTCGTAGCGGAGGTGGGCGGCGATGTCGGCGAGGGTGTAGCGGTCTCCATACCAGGCTTCGATCAGGGGTGTGGAGAAACGGCCGAAGCCCGCCAACACGCGCAGGCGTTTGCGCAGGCCGTCGAGAGCGGCCACGTCGAGGGGACGCCGCAGAGGGGATACGTCACCGAAGCGTGCCTCGCGATCTCCACGACCGGCGCGCTCGGCGAATCCCGCCGGCCGCAGCAGCTCGGCCTCTTCCTTCGCGCTCGGTGGGAACCCGATCTCATCTGCGCCTGTGATGACATACTGGGGCAGGTTCAATCCCGGCAGCTTCTTTCGTACCGGGGTGCTCGTCTCAGGCCGTATATCGGTCGGAGGGGGGACAGGCTTGTCCTGTGCCCTCACTAGCCCCGATCCCATCACGCAGAGCAGCGCCGCCGCAAGGAGCCTGCCGCGCGTCATTTCGACCTCGCGAGCCGGTCCGCCGCATCTGCGGCTTCAGGTGTGCCGCCGTATCGGTCGACGAGTTTCTGCCAGGCACGGCGTGCGCCATCCATGTCGCCCCGCTCCTCGTAGAGCGTTCCCAGTTCGAGCGTCGCACGAGCGATCCACGCGGCCGCCTCGGGATACACGTATTCGACACGCAGCAGCGCCTTCTCGGCTTCCTCGCCGCGCCCGGCCTTGGCAAGAATCCTCCCGGTCACATACTGTGCCTTCGCACCGGCCTCATCCTGCCGCGCAGCGGCGATGGACGCCAGTGATGCGAGCGCGGTTTCCACATTTCCCTTGTCTGCAGACATGGCTGCCAGCTCGATGGACGCGAACGCGCCCATTTCACCATCGGGATCCGCGGCGCGGGCCGCATCAAAATCCTCGGTCGCCTCCTGCGTGCGCTGGTCGGCCCGTCGGGCCGCACCGCGTCGGAAGTGAATCTCCGCGCGCCGTGCCGTCGCAGCCGGATCAGCCAGCAGCAACGAGTACATGGTTTCGGCTTCTGCGAATTCCCGTGTCTGCACGGCATCATCGGCCAGTCGCATCTGCGCCTCGATCGCCTCCGGGGTGCCGGCATGCTGCGTGGTCAATTCGCGCAGCGTTGCAAGCGATTTCTCGCGTTCATTGCGTTCCTGCTGTACGCGGGAGAGAAGCAGCATCGCCTCGCCCCGTTTCCCACTCGAAGGGTAGCTGCGCAGAAAGGCTTCCAATGCGGCGTTGGCGGCATCGAGATCACGTTCCTCGTAGCTCTTGCGGGCATTGCCGAGAGCCACGACATCCGCCACCACGCTCTGGGGATGTGTGCGCAGCCATTCCTCCTTGACCGTGGCTGCTTCTGTATCCTTCTTCTGCATGCGCAGGCATTGGCCGATGCCGTCGAGCGCGTCGCCGGTCAATGGCGAATCGGGATGTTCGTCGAGCACACGCCGATACGCGCGCTCCGCCTCGGCGTACTTGCCCTGATTGTACAGGCAGTCGCCGATCGTGTACTTGGCCTCGGCCTGCAGGGCGCTCGATGGCCAGGAGGCGATCAATGTCGTAAACGAGGCGATCGCCGCGTTGAAATCCCTGCTCTGGAAATGCAACCAGCCGAGACTGTACTGTGCCTTGTCTGCGTATTCGGAGCCTGGATACTTCTCCAGAAGCCCCTTGAGCGTCGCAATGCCTCCGGGCGTGTCGCCGGCCCGATGTTCTGCGTTGCCGAGCTGCAGCAGGGCATAGGGTGCCAGCGCATGATTCGGATACATGCGCACGGCATACCGCCAGGTCCGCGCCGCCTCCGAGAACCGCTTCATCGCGAACTGCGCATCGCCGAGCCGCACGTTGGCGTCCATGTCGTGGCGTCCGCCCTTGAACTCGCTGGTCAGCGTGCGGAACATCCGCTCCGCTTCCTGATACTTCTGCTGACGCGATAGCGCCCAGGCCAGCCCGTACATCGCATCCTGGCGCAGTGAGGGATCATCGGTCGAGACGAGCGCCTGATTGTAGACGATTTCCGCGTCCGCGTACCGTCCGGTCTTGAAATGACACTCGCCGAGCCAGACGAGTGCATCAGGCTTGCGAGGATCAGAGGGATGCGATGTGAGGAAGGCCTCGAAGGCACGCGCGGCGTCTGCATGCCGGCCTGCCTTGAACAGACTCCACCCCGATCGGAAGCGACTCACGGCGTGCACCTTCTCGTCTGATGTCGGTGCCTCGATCGCGCGGGCAAAGGATGCAGCGGCGTCGGAGAATTTGCCCAGCGCGAGCTGGCATTCGCCGGTCATGTTCCACGCGTCGGCAAGCACGTCGCTCTGCGGGAAGCGCTGCGTGACCTCGCGAAAGGACTGCAGCGCGAGGGTCCACGCACCCTCGTGGAATGCGGCCATCCCCAGTTCGAAATGTGCGTTGTCGGCATACTCGCCGAGCGGTGCACGCGCGAGCATGTCCTGAAACACCATGCGAGCCTCCGCCAGGTTGCCGGCCAGGCGCAATGTCATGCCCTTGCGATAGCGTGCCGCTTCTGCAACGCCATCGGAACCCTGTCCGAGTTCGTCGAACACGGCGATGGCTTCCGAGTACTTCTTCTGTTCGATGAAGGCCCAACCGAGGGAGTACTTGACCTGACGGATGCGTGCCCCGGTGGGATAGGCGCCGATGTAGTCTCGATACATGCGCTCGGCTTCCGCATGGCGGCCGAGTTTGTAGGCACATTCTCCGCGGAGATAGAGTCGTTCGGCGACATTCTCGGCATCGGGATTGTCGGTCAATCCCTCAAACCATGAGAGCGCGTCTGCATGGTCGCCCTTCAGGTGCAGGCAGGCACCGATGCGGGTGCGTGCGGCGACGGCAAGGGCACTGGAAGGGAAGACGGCAAGCAACGAATCGTAGATGGCACGGGCCTGGTCGTAGCGTCCGGTCTTCTCATGCACGTATCCCACAGAATACAGGGCGTAGTCGCGGATGCGGCCGGTGGGGTAGTGGTCGTACGCTATTGCGTAATACCGCAGGGCAGTGGGGACGTTTCCATCACGGAATGCGGCTTCCCCGGCCCAATATGCGGCTTCATGTGCGAGATTTCCCTCAGGCCAGGTGCGCAGCACATCGGCAAAGGCAATCTGGGCGTCGGCATATTTCTGCTGACGGTAGAGAACCTCGGCACGGCGGAATGCGGCATCATCAGCCAGTTTACTGTCGGGATGCCGCTCGATGAAACGCGCGAAACGCAGCGCGGCATCGGTGAGTCCCCCCATCTGATACTGGCATTCGGCTGCGAAGTACTCTGCATCGATCGCCACGGTGCTGGAGGGGAAACGCTGCTGAAAATCGTTGAATTGCTGATAGGCGAGCTGGTAATGTCCGTCCTTGAACAGACCGAGGGCGAAGGTGTACTCCTGTTCCTCGTTCGCGGGAGTCTGCTGCGCGCGTACATCCTCTGCGCACACCAGGGCGAATGTGACAAGGAGTGCCGTTAGGAAACGCGGCATGATTCGTCCTGAAAAGTGGGAAGGGGTCGCGACTTAAAGTAACACTCGAAACGATGCATAGATGCGGGGCAAGTTAAAGCTGTTTTTCTCACCAGTCAAGGAGTTGACTGGGTGCGGCGTTGCAGAAAGGCGTGCATTCCCGTACTTTTCCCCCCTGTTTTCGTGCGTCATGCCTCGTCAGCCGCGTCGTCGAGGCTCGCCCGCCCCTGCCATCCAGACACAGTGCAAGAGGAGTCGCGTGCCCCCAGCAGCCGCGTTCAGCTTCGACGAGAGCATCGCCCGATTCCGCGAGGCCATCGAATTCGTCAACAGCCGCATCATCAACCGAGCGGAAGTCATCGACCAGATCTTCAGCGCGCTGCTTATGCGCGAGCATGCGCTGATTCAGAGCCGGACGGGAGCGGCAAAGAGCCTGCTGGCCCAGCAGATCTTCAAGACCTTCGAGGGTGCCTCGCTCTTCAGCGTGCAGGCGTCGAAGGAACAGCAACCTGATACCTACTTCGGTGCGCTCGACATCGAGGAACTGCGCAAGGGACGCCTGCGCCATAACACGGCGGGATCGCTGGTCGAATCCGAATTCGGTTTCATCGACGAGATCTTCGACGCCAACGACTACACGCTGCGCGCGCTCTTGACCACGCTCAACGAGCGCGCGCTCATTCTCGGCACGCAGCAGGTGCCGGCCCGCGTGCACACGGTGATCGCGGCCACGAACTACCTGCGTGTCTCGGAGATCACCGAGGCGCTGCTGGACCGCTTCGTCTTCAAGGCCCTCTTCATCCCCACCAAGAACGGCTACGTGCAGTACCAGATCGCGCAGCGCTATCTGTCGAATCACGGCCGCGCTTCCGCACCGGAGCGACCGATCCCATACCCGCTGCTCGACCGCACCTCGCGCATCATCCGCGGCGAGGATCCGGACGTCACCATCAGCATTCCCCTCAACATCATCTTCTTCGCGAATTCCGTCGTGCGCCACTACGAGTCGCAGCGCAACCGCGTGATCAAGGAGAATCCCCAGGCCCATCCCCATGTGAAGGATTTCTACATCTCGCCCCGCACCTACACCCGCGGACTCGACATGCTGCGTGTCAGCGCATTTCTGCACGGGCGCAGCGAGGTGACCGTCGACGACGTGGGGAAGCTCTGGTACATGCATACGGTCGTGGGCATCAAGGAACAGAGAGAGTTGTTCCAGAAGTGCTTCGAGACGATCCGCAATCAGCTCACGGCCGCGCGTGCCTTCGAACAGATCCAGCGCATGCTCGAATTCCAGGAACTGCTCGAGATGCTCAAGCAGGATGCCTCGCTGCTCGAGCGTCCGATCACGCAGCTTGATACGCCCGTGCTGCGACGCAGCTTCCTCGAGTGGGCGAAGGAGACCTTCGGGTTCGCCGATGCCGGAGTCGAAGGCAACCGGCGGCTGCTGGAAGGATACCTGCGCACCTTCGAACCCCTGACCGAGGAACTCCACGAACTCAAGCAGCAGCAGGAAAAGGATCTGGCCGAACTGTTCAATCCCGCCGTGCACATCTGGACCTGACCCCAGATGCAGCAGCGAGCATAGGAGTCCCGCGTGCCGGGTACCTACGAACACTACTTCGCGGTGATGGAGGACCTCGGGTTCTTCGATCACATCTACGAGCGACTGCCGGAGAATTTCACGGCGGTGTTCGAAATCGCGCGCGTGCTCGAGGATTCCGACAGCCGCCTCACGCAGACCCTCATGCCTGCCCTGCGCATGAGCCAGGCCGCCGCGCCGCGGCAGGATGTCGACGCCTCCATCGATCCCCAGATCTATATTGAGGATCTGGAGGAATCGGAGGCCGGACTCATTCGCACGACGTCGCACCTTCCGCGCATCTACACCGCCCAATGGCTGTTGCCCGACGAAGTCTTCGAGCGGAAGCTGGCAAAACGCGAACTCTGGGTGCCTTATCCCCGGCGATCGACCTATCTGTCGGTCGAGCCCGACGACGACGATTACCGTCCCGACAGCCGCAAGCAGAAACTCTACATCCTGCTCGATACCTCCAGCTCGATGGCCCTGCACAACCGCATCCATCTTGCGAAGGCCATCGTCTACCACGTGCTCAAGCACAACATGCGGGAGCTCGGGTACATCAGTCTGCGGACCTTCGATACAAAAATCGGCGACCTGCACGAGGCACGCGACGTGTCGGGTTTCCACGCCCTGATCAGCTTCGTCATGCGTCTGCACACGCTCGGGAACGGCACTGCCATGGCACGTGCGCTGACGCAGGCGGTCGACGATATTGCTGCGCTGCCGAAGCTCTCCGGCACGGAGATTCTCGTCATCACCGACGGCGCCTGCGCACTGCACGAAGCGGACATGCGTGCGATGCTCGGCGAGAATGTCACCTTGAACACGATCAAGCTCGGCCGAGCACAGGTCTATGCCTCGAAGAGCTACATCAAGGACAGGATTTTCGAGGAGGATTCACCGCAGCAGAGACAGCTCGAAGCCCTGCAGGGGAAGCTGAGGGACATGCAGCGGCAGAGGGATCTCGCTCAGAGTCCCCATCTGCGCAAGCGCTGTGAGGAATCCATCGGATACATCGAGGCGGAGATCGCCCGCATCGTCAATGCGATGACGGAAGACATCGTCGTCGGCTACGGTCACGAGCTGGAACGGCTCTCGCGCACCTACGTCACCGTCGATGACCTGGAGCTGGCGAGCCTGCTGCCGCTCGGAGAAACCTATGAGGAACTCCGCCGCATCTTCTCCTCGCTCTGCGAGCGCATCGACACCTTTACAACGCTCGACCAGATTCGCCAGCTCGCCCTGCTCAACGACCACCTCGCCTTTCTCGTACGCATCGTGACCGATGCAGCGTTGCGGGAGCGCCTCGAATCTCTGCACGCAGAGGTAACCGACCGTCTGACCTCGACCCTGCGCGAACAGCTTGAAGCCTCCAGCGGTGGCATCATGCATCGGTTGACCGCCGACGATCGCCATGACCTGCAGTTTCTCGTCGCACAGGGAGCGGCGTCGGGCATGCCATTCTGGCGGTCGCTGCTCTGGCTGTTGCTCAAGCGTCTGCGCACCCTCTTCTCGTAGCACACGTGTGGGAGGACGGACGCCCTCGTCCGGCCCCGTCTGGCGTGGGAGGACGGACG
>JAEYUG010000013.1 GCA_023432805.1 Bacteroidota bacterium
ACCCTGCACCCACTGAGCAATCGTCACTGGTGGACGAGGACGTCCACCGACCTTTCTGACCTCCTACGGGGGAACAAAGGAGGGGAATGTCCGAAGTACTTGACATTGCGCGGGGTTCTTGGTACCATTCATCTTCATCGAACTTTCGGGGCATCGTGATGATCGATCGCATGAGCTGTGACGGGCGCAACGCTGTTTCACATGCACGGATGCGCCGTGCGTCCACACGCAGGTGGCTTGCCTGTCTTGTGCTGCTGATGTTCTTCGGCGCGGGTCCGGCGGCGCAGGTGGCATCCGCGCAGCCGTTTCTGACCTTCTCGCGGGTGATCAACAACTGGCCGACGATCGAACTGTATTTCACGATCGCGTGCAACGGACAGCCGGTGTATGTCACCGATTCGTCGAAGGTCAGGGTGTTCGAGAACGGACGCGAGGTCGATGACTTCACGCTGTGGTGCCCCGATCCCCAGAGCCGCTGCGACATCTCGGTCGCGCTTGTCTTCGATGCCAGCGGATCGATGATCGGTCCCGGCCAGGCGGGCGCCATCGCCGCCGGCAATGCCTTCATCAACAACATGGATGGCGTGATCGACGAGGCCGCCGTGCTCGCCTTCTCGAGCGGCGTATCGCTGCTGCAGGGCATGACCACGGACACGAGCGCACTCAGAAGCGCGGTCAACAGCATCAACGCCGGCGGTGCCACGGCGGTGTGGGACGGCATCTACGCCGGCCTCGAGGAAGTGATCGCGCACGGGAAGAACCACTGCCGGGCGGTGATCGCCCTGACCGACGGCGGGGACAATTCCTCCTCGCATACGCCGACGGAGTTGATCTCGCTCGCCACGCGCAATCGCATCCGCGTGTACACGGTCGGGCTGGGAACGGGCATCGACGCGGCGTTGCTCCAGGCAATCGCGACGCAGACAGGAGGCCGCTATTACCAGACGCCCTCAGGCTCCGAACTCGCACTGATCTATCAGGAGATCTTCGTCCAGATCACCCAGAGCTTCCGCGAGTGCATGATCACGTATCAGGCCGGGTGCAAAGACGGTGGCCTGCGCACGGTGGATCTGCAGCTGCTCGACGTGTGCGGCGGTACCGACACGAAGTCGAAGACCTACCGCGCACTGAAGGATACCACCACATACGCGCCGCTCACTATCCAGGCGGGTTCGGTGGTCACGCTCGGCAACACGACGGTGAAGGTGCCGATCACGCTGGTCGACACGCTGCGCAACGAGCTGTTTCATCCCGCCTCGTTCACACTCCTCTTCGACCGCGCGAAGGCGCAGCTGCAGACCGTCTCCACTGCCGGCACGCTGCTCGACGGCGTGGCGCTGTCGGTGGCGCATCTCTCGAACGGCGTGACAATCACAACAACGGACAGGGCGATCCTATATGGCACCGGCACGCTCTTCGAGCTGACCTTTGCGACCGCAGACCTGCCGGGCGTCGACACGCTGCTGAGTCCGCTGCACCTCGAGAACTGGACCTTCGAAGCAGGCTGCTTCCGACCGACGCTGCTCGACGGGATGCTCTCCATCGTCCCAGCCCGCGCGCATCTCACCTGCTCGCTCGTCCTTCCCACCATCACCGCAAACGATTCCGCACAGGTCTACGAGCCCATGCCCTTCGAGGTGAGCGTGCAGGTGCGCAACGACGGGGCGCTGGCCAGCGACACTGTGCGCGTGCAGCTGACGCTACAGGGCGCGCTGCGATTCGCGGTGCCTGACCATGCGGGTCTGGCGGTGAAGCTCGCGACTCCCCCGGTGCTGCCGCCGGGCGCAAGCGCGTTCGTCACCTGGCGCGTCGAGCATCCCGTCGTGCAGACGAAGCAGACCTACACCCTCGATGTGGTGATGCTGCATGACGGTCGCAGCGAGGGTGGATGCACGGCGCCGTTGGTGATACCCGCACTGCTTCCCCCGGCGGCCGTGTCGATCACACCGAACGGTGCGACCACGTTCTGCGAGGGAGGCTCGGTGATCCTCGATGCAGGCGCGGGCCATTCCTCCTACCAGTGGAGCAGTGGCGAGCGGACGAGATCCATCGTCGTGCGCAGGTCGGGATCCTACACGGTGCGTGTTGTCGACGGCTTCGGGCGGGACGTCACCTCGCCGCCCGTGACGGTGACGGTGCTGCCGGCGCTAGCACCGCGGCTCGTGCTGTCCGGGGGTGATGGGGGGCTGTGCCCCGGCGACACGATCGAGATCGATGCCGGGGCCGGATACGCCGACTATCTGTGGAGCACCGGTGCGACGACGCGCACGATGCGTGTCTGGGAGGCGGGTCAGTGGTGGGTGACGGTGCGTTCGGCCGAGGGGTGCTCAGGGACGTCGGACACGGTGACGACCGTGTTGCTACCGGAGCCGCCGGTGCCGGTGATCACGCAGACCGACCAGGTGCTGACGACGGTGCTCGCGGGATATCAGTATCAGTGGTATCGCAACGGGGTGGCGATACCGGGTGCGACGAATCAGTTTCTGTTTCTGACCGAGAACGGGACGTACACGCTGGAGATCCGGAATCAGTCTTCGTGTGCGTCCATGTCGGCGCCGCTGGTCGTGACGACGGTGTCGGTGGAGGTGTCGGGAGCGGCGGGGGCGTTTCGTCTCGAGTGTCATCCGAATCCCGTGCGCGCCGAGGTGGAGGTGCGGATCGACGGGGCGGGTGCGGGTCCCGTGTCATTGACCCTCGTGGATGCGGGTGGTCGGGTGCAGCGCGTGGTGCGGGATCTCGCGGGTGGCGGGCGCGTGACGCATCGCTTGTCGGTGGGCGATCTGCCGCCGGGCGTGTACTTCCTCATCGCCGCAACGCGCGACGCGGTGCAGCTGCGGAAATTCGTGAAGGTGGAGTGATCGAGTGTCACCAATGACGTGGTTCATCCGAGGATCTTGTGCATGGGTTGTCTGGGTGCTGCTTGCGGCCAGCTTTCCGGGCATTGAAACGGCACATGGTCAACCGCTGCTCGAGATCACTCACGTGATCCGCAACGGCGACAGCATCGCAGTGCACTTTCGTGAAGCCTGCGTCGGCAGGTCGTCCTATCTCTACGATCCCTCGTTCTTCACGGTGTTCGAGAACGGTGTGAAGATGGAGGAGTTCGCAGTGCGTCGCACCGATCCACACAGTCGCCAGCCGCAATCGGTCTCTCTGGTGATCGACAACAGCGGTTCGATGAGTGGATCCCCGATGAATGCAGCGAAGGATGCGTGTCTGGCATTTGTGGATCAGATGGACGGGGTGTCAGACCAGACCGCCATCGTGCTTGCGGAATCTCCCGCGTGGGTCAATCTTTCCATGTCTACAAATCGTGACCTATTGCGCGTGGTCTTGCGCGGTCTGTTCGGGCTTGGGGGCACAGCGCTCTGGGACGCCATGCACCTTGGGTTGCAGGAGCTGACCACCAAGGCGAACAATCGTTGTCGTGGGATGATCGTGCTGTCGGACGGTCGGGATGCAAACTCCACGCTGTCGATGATGGACGTGCTGGCTCTGGCTGTGCAGCACGACATTCGCGTCTACACCATCGGTCTCGGGGAGTCGTACGATGAGATGACTCTGCGCACCGTGGCCGAACAGACAGGTGCCCGATTCTATTATTCGCCATCAGGCGCGGATCTCATCCCGATCTACGAGGAGATTGCGGCAACCATCCGTGCCGGATCGGCCGAACATGTGATCGAGTACCAGTCGAGATGCATGGATGGTACAGTCAGAACTGTCGATCTGCACATGCACAGTTATTGCGGCGGCAGTGTGACGAAGAGCACGAGTTATCAGGCCGCGGATGACTCCACAACATTTCTTCCAAGTGTGATCAGCGTCGACAGGAAGGTCTGCAGTGCAAATACGACAGTGACCGTTCCGATCCGTCTCGATGTACCTCATGTCACCGACATGATCCACCCGGCCTCGTTCACGCTATTGTTCGATGAGAATTTCCTGCAGCTTCAGGGTGTGTCGACCGACGGAACGCTGCTCGATGGCGTGCCGGTCACGGTTGTGCAGACGGTTGGCGGGGTGCGAATCACAAGTGGTGGCATTCGACGTGCAGGTGCCGGAATTCTGTTGTCCGTGACGTTTCGTGTTGGTGCAATACAAGGTGGTGACACGGTGCACTGCCCCATCGAACTTGAGAACTGGGTGTTCGCCTCAGGGTGTTTCCGCCCGGTGCTTGCGGCAGGAGGTCTTGACATTGTCACCGAGCGGCCGATGCTCGTGGGTGTGCTTTCCGCGCCGCAGGCGCTGACGTGGTCTGTGTCAGCGGGGTCGTATGCTCCCGATCCTGTTCACATCGAGATGCGTGTGACGAATTTCGGAGCAGCGACGGCGATGGATGCGCTGTACACGATCGCATGCGATACGACTGCCCTTGAGTTCGTGTCGCCGGACACGACACGGCAGCGCGGGAACATGCGCGACATCGCTCCCAATTCGACCGGGCTGGCTGCGTGGGATCTGCGGGCACGACCACGCGCGACGAGCGATTCGGTGGAGGTATGCATCACTGCCTCCTTTGCGAATCATCCCGAGGTACGAATGTGCCGACGGATCTGGATTCCCTCGAGCAGGACGGTATTGGCGTGTGTGCAGACGGTGCCCGCGATCGTCCCGATCGAAGTGGAGGAACGGTATGACCCGATGCCGTTCGAGGTGATCGTCGAGGTGCGCAATGATGGTGCGGTGGCAAGCGATACGATTCGGATGCGGATGCAGTTGCCGGGATCTCTCGTGTTCGCCGGATCGGACAGCGCCGGAGCGGAGGATAAGCTTTTATCACCGCCAGTGTTGCCACCGGGGACGCGTGGATATGTGACCTGGCACCTGTCGCATCCGGGCGTTCAGATGCACCGAGAACTCTTGATTACCAGCACGATGCTGCACGGGGGCGTCGTGGAGGGGTCATGCACGGGTGCTGTGGTCGTGCCCGCGCTTCTCCCTCCGCTGGTTGCCTCGATGACATACAGCGGAGAGACCACGTTTTGTGAGGGAGGGTATGTCGTACTGGATGCGGGTCCGGGATATACGTCGTATGCCTGGAGTTCTGGAGAACGGAATCGATCGATTGTCGCGCGCACCACGGGGAGCTACGCAGTACGGGTCATGGATGCTTTCGGGCGTGGTGCGCTGTCGCCGCCGCTTGCGGTCACGGTGTACCCGGTACCTCGTCCACATGTCGAGATCAGGAACGGACGTGCCGATCTTTGCCTGGGTGACTCGATCGACCTCGATGCCGGCGGCGGGTACGCTGCGTACCTGTGGAGCAACGGTGCGACGACCCGGGTGCTGCGTGTGGGGCAGAGCGGACAATGGTGGTCACGTATCACGACCGAAGATGGGTGTCTTGCAATGACCGATACACTGCAGACGCGTGCGTGGCCGAAACCCCCGGTGCCCACGATCAGGAGAGACTTCGGTCGTCTGCTCGGATCCATCGGCGGGCACCGTGTGCAGTGGTATCGAGATGGGGTACCTCTTCCCGACGGGACAGCTAACTCGTATGTCCCGAAGGTATCAGGATCGTACACGTATGAGGTGACGAATGAGCATGGTTGCTCGTCGATGTCTCCCCCATTCATTATGACCATTCTGTCTCGCGATGACGTATCGCCTCCGGGATCGCTTTCCGTGACGTGTCTTCCGAATCCCGCGAGCGATGAAGTGGAGGTATGTATTGATGGAGTGATTGGTGGGAGGGTGACGCTGACGCTTGTGGACGCACTCGGGCGGGTCTGGAGTGTGGCGCGGGATCTTGCGGGTGGTGCGCACATGTCCCATCGGTTCTCTGTGCGCGCCCTGCCGCCGGGTGTGTACTTCATCATCGCCGCAACGCGCGATGCGGTGCAGCTGCGCAAGTTCGTCAAGGTGGAGTGACACGGGAGGACGGACGCCTTCGTTCGTCGTTGATCGGTTCGTGTGTCATGGGTGGGACGATGGGGTCAGGCTGCCGATTTGCCGGGTACTTCCGCCGGCTGCCGTGATGATGGTGAGGGGGTGAGGGGATCGATGGTCACATGTGCAGGGATGTCATCCGACCGCATTCCTGTTTCATTCCTCCTGACAATGGCAGCATCTGCGCTGCGGTCCGCCTGCTGCTGGAGGTACGTGACGAGGAAGCTGAAGAGCACCTCACCGTAGAAGGTGTTGATCTTGTTGCGGATTTCGGGATCGAAGCCGGAGTTGGTCGCGAGTGCGGCAAGTTGCTGCAGGTGCACGTGGGCCTCGAGCACGTGGTGTCGTGCGCGGTCGGCGTCGTCGATGTCTCGCGCTTCGAAGCGGAGGGTCGGGTGCACGTTCACGGCATCGGCGTAGCGCACGATGTCGGACCAGCTGACATCGGCGTCGGTGCCTGATTCGAGCCTCGATATTTTGCTCGTGCTGCAGCCCATGGCACGCGCGACAGCTTCCTGGGTCAGGCCGGCGCGGTTGCGATAGAGCAGGAGTGTGGTCGTGATCGCGCTCCCCTGCACGAGTGCATCCACGCGGTCGCGTGTCGTTTCATCGCCCGAGAGATGAGCGGCAGCCTCTGCAGCGGAAGAGAATTCGGTGGTCATGGCTGTGTCAATCCTGCGATGGGTGGAGATATGCGATCATGTCGCTGTACTTCCTCAGATCCTTCCTCTGTTCGGCCTTCGAACCGATTCCGAGAACGAAAATCGTTTGTGTGTCCTCGACAACAGTGAAATAGAGTCGGGTTTCATGACGGCCTTTGTGAGGCGTCTGACTGATTGCGGACAGCTTGTAGCCCTCGGCGTGTAGAAAGCCGGCCCCCAGGGATGTGAATGCGATGCCCTGTCTGAGCATGACGAGTACTTTCTCAAGGTTCGCGAAGCAGGAGTCATATTCCTGCCGATGAAGCTTGGAGAATTTCGCTGTCAACCGAAGGTCAACAAGCGAGGTATCGATCGTCCACATGCACGTCCTTGTTCTTCATGGCCATCAAACCCATTGAATACAACGAGCGTGATGGTAAGAAAAACGTGCAATATGTGCAAAGAACATATCATATAATTGCGTAATGTGCAAATATACGATTGTATTGTTTCAGAATACGCTGGTGAGATCCAGTGTCCATGCGGATCTACCTGGGGATTTACGTTGACAGGACGATCGGTTCGTGTGCTGGCAGGGTGTTTTGTTGTTTGTACGGCGAGACGCCGCCCCCCCCGTTGGCGGACGAGGGTGTCCGCGCTCCGTTGTTTTATGCAGGATTCAGGATGCGCCACTCCGATATGTGGCCGTTGCGGATGGTGGCGTGCCAGAGAGCGGGATCGGGCGGGAGGCCTGGAGTCCATGTCGCGTGCCCGCGTAGGATGACGGTGTCGCCGCGATTGTCGACGTGGGTGAAGGTGTTGCGGTATCCGGGGTGTGCAGCGAAGAAGGCGTGCCATGCGTCGAGCACGGTGTCGCGTCCGCGCAGTACCGTTCCCTCGCGGTCGATGAACGTGTGGTCGTCGGTCATCAGGGCGGTGAGTCCCGCGAGATCGTGGCGGGTGATGCAGTCGTTGAAGCGGAGTGCGTACGCGATGATGTCGTCGGGGTGGACGGCGAGCACAACGGGTGGAACGCCGGTGTCGAATCCGGCGACGCGAAATGCGGAGTGCAGGGTATGGTCGGCACGAACGGAGAGGGCTTCGGGCGGGACGATGATTCCCCCTGTCGTGTGCGGATCACGGATGATTCCCCTCAATGCTTCGGCATCGGCACGGTGGTCGGAGGGCACTTTGCCCGGTTTGAACGAAACGAATCCTTCCACCAGTCTCACTGCGCGATTGGGACGCGCATCGATCACGGCGCGCAGGAGGTAGGTGGCGGCGGTGAGCACGCCGGCGCCGAGTCCGGCATACCAGCAGCGCGTGCGTCCATTGCGGCGCTCGATGGTGCGGCCGGTGGGATTTCCCTGAGGGGTGAACGCGACGGAAAGCGGGGCTTCGAGGAGGAGGAAGAGCGGCGGACCGCTCTGGCGTGCGAGGTCGGTGGCGAGTGCGCGGAGGTCTGCGAAGGTGCGGGTGTGCGCGTCGTCGTCGTGCACGGCGACGCCGCAGGTCGCGTTCTTCTCTGCGAAGCCGAGGTCCACGACGAGCCACGTGCCTTGACTCCACAGCAGTTCGTCGATGCGGGCGGCGCGGATGTCGGTGTTGATCGATGCTATCATTGGCGAATGTCAGGACCCCAGAAAAAAGTAGGAGGCCTTGGCCTCCGGAGGGATCCTACGTGCGAGAAAGCTCGCTTTCGGATCCGATGAAAAGATACGATAGCTCTGCTTTGCTGTCAAGGAAAATCTGTTGTAAAGGTCCTGATGTGCACTCCATGCACTGGCTGCAGCGTTTATTGTGGACGGGGTTGTTCAGATCCATGCGTCGGTGGGGGCGGTGTGCGACGAGGGGGCGGCGTCGCCGGTGTTGACGGTGCCGGAGGGCTCGATGAGCAGGATGGCGCATTCGGCGGCGGCGAAGGGCTTGTGCTCGACGCCGCGCGGCACGACGTACAGCTCACCGGCACCGAGCCGCACCTCCCCGTCGCGGAAGTCGATGCGCAGCTCGCCCTGCACGACGATGAAGACCTCGTCGGTGTCGGGATGGCTGTGCCAGACGAAATCTCCCTCGATCTTCGCGAGCCGGAGATCGTAGTCGTTCATCTGCGCGACGATCCGCGGCCGCCACTGCTCGGTGATGAGCGCCAGCTTCTGCGCCAGGTTGATCGGTTCGTGTGTCATGGGTCACCTCCGCATGCAAGGTAGTGCATGACGCATCGCAGAACACGCGGCTGGGAAGGTGGGCTGCGTTTCAGGCTGCCGGCACCGACGTGGCGACGGCTGTGGATTCGAGCCTCACCTGCGCCGGTAGTTCGTGTTGCGCAGCATCATGCGGTCGTTTCCGAGGCGGGTGATGACGACGTCGTTCTTCGTGCCGCAACGGAGCTTCGACTTTCCCATGGTGATGGTGGCGTGGCGTCCGTCGATCTTGCAGAACTGCCACTTCTCTGCAGGGTAACGGTCCTTGGCTTCGTCCATCTCGATATTGAACATGTCCATTTGCACCTTGTTCTTCGTGAAGGTGTAGCGGAAGAGCAGGGTGTTGGAGGGATCCGACTCCTCGATCCACGAACCTGAGGTGAGCCACGCGGTGAATTCAGCCTGCGACTCGAAGGGTTTCTGTGCGAAGGTGGGGAAGCTGCCTGCTGCGAACAACAGTGCGATGACCATGAGACGTGTGCGCATTGATTCTCTCCTGCGTCTTGAGTGGCGCGGACCTGTGTCCGTTTCACATCTGCTTACGCCGCAGCGTCTGCTGCTGCTGAGAAAGATGACGCGCACGCAGCCGGCAGACTGACGTCTTCATCCACCACGGGAGGACGGACGCCCTCGTCCGTCATTGACGAATGCTCAGTGGGGTACGGACGAGGGCATCCCGCAACCTGTGGTCGGTGACGAGCACGCGCTGATCAGGCCGTGAGCGTCGGGTAGTCGGTGTAGCCGTTGGCGCCGGGCGTGTAGAAGGTGGCAAAATCGGGTGCGTTGAGTGCGGCACCGGTCCGGAAGCGCTCGACGAGATCGGGGTTCGAGATGAAAGGCCGTCCAAACGCGACGAGATCGGCATGCCCGGCGTCGACCGCAGCCTGCGCGGTGTCGAGCGTATGTCCGCCGGCAAGAATGAAGGGACCGTCGAACGCCGCGCGCAGTGTCTGCAGGAATCCCGCGGGAAGCGGCGGAGTTCCCAGTGAGGAATGGTCGAGGACGTGCACGTACAGCAGCCCGAGGGCCGAGAGTTCGGCCATGAGTGCGAGGTACTGCGCATCGACCTCGGGGAAACTGCCGGTGCCGAGCGCATTGCTGTAGGGCGAAAGACGGATGCCGACCTTGTCGGCACCGATGGCCGCAACGGTGGCGCGTACCACGTCGAGCGCGAAACGGTTGCGAGCATGCATGTCACCGCCGTAGGCGTCGGTGCGGGTGTTCACGTTCGCGTTCAGGAACTGCTCGATGAGATAGCCGTTGGCTCCGTGAAGTTCGACGCCATCGAAGCCGGCCTGCATGGCGAGCGTCGCCGCATGCACGAATGCATCGACCGCCTGGGCGATGTCGTCGTCGGTCATCGCCCGCGCAGCGGTGTGCGGCTGCATGCCCTCGGCATCGGTCCAGATCTCGCCGGGGCAGGCTCCATCGACCGGACCGAGCACCTCGGCGCCCTCGGGCAGATTCGCGCGGTGGCCTACACGGCCCGTGTGCATGAGCTGCACGACGATGCGTCCGCCACGTGCATGCACGGCATCGGTGACGCCGCGCCATGCCTGCGTCTGGGCGTCGTTGTAGATGCCCGGGATGCGCGCATAGCCGCGACCGTTCGGCGAGGGCGCAACGCCCTCGGTGATGATGAGTCCCGCCGTCGCACGCTGTGCGTAGTATTCGGCCATGAGCGCGTTCGGCAGGCCGTTGTCGACCGCCCTGCTGCGGGTCATGGGCGACATGACGATGCGGTTGGAGAGTGGGAGCGCCCGGAGGGTCGCGGGTTCGAAAAGCATATGGACCTCGTTGTGATGAGAATGAATGCGTGTATGAGATATTCCGTCGATACCGTATCTTGCATCGAACAGCAGAATGCAGCCTTGGTATGCAAAGTAGGACAAGGCTAAAATAGGAACTTGATGACCCGAGATCAAGAAGGCACATTCATGATACCTGGTAACATTCATGCACGAGATGATGCAGCCGGCGGTGCGCATCTGGTCAATGCCTGTCAGACTGCGCGGGAGCTGCTGTCGCGCATTGGCGACAAGTGGAGCGTGTTGATCGTCATGACGCTTCGAGGCGGTCCGATGCGCTTCAACGAGATCAAGCGTGTGCTCGGAACGATTTCGCAGCGCATGCTGACGCTGACCCTCCGATCGATGGAGCGGGACGGACTGGTGACGCGTACGGTCACGCCCACGACACCGCCCCGCGTCGACTATGCGCTGACGGAACTCGGCGTGTCGCTCAGTCAGCCCGTCGAAGTGCTCGGGCAGTGGGCGGTCGAGCATCAGTCCGAGATTCGGAAGGCACAGGCTCGGTACGACCGTCGCCATCCCTCCGAGTGATCCTCGCCGTCGTGCTCAACGCACGTCAATGACGGACGAGGGCGTCCGTCCTCCCAACGAGGGCGTCCGTCCTCCCAACGAGGGCGTCCGTCCTCCCAACGAGGGCGTCCATCCTCCCAACGAGGGCGTCCATCCTCCCAACGAGGGCGTCCATCCTCCCTTCAGGCACCAAACGCGCGCTGCTCAGCGCCTGCGGCTCAGACGGGCTGCGGGAGCGCTGCGGATTTCATCGAGGCGGAGGCGGATGAGCTTCCGCAGGAGGCGCGCGGGGAGGTCGGTGCCGGGCGGGACGCGGATCGCGCCGCTCGACGTGTCGTATCCCTCGAGATCCTTCGCACATTGGGGAATGATGTTTCCGCTGTGGGGATACACCGAGTGGTTGGCAACGGTGGCTGCGAAGCCGATGAAGACCTTGCCGTGCGCGCGGAAACCGGGCATGCCGTAGCTGATGCACTCCTCCGCGCCCGGCACGATCGCGTGAACCGCGGCGCGCAGCCGCTCGAGCCGCGCGCGCGTCTCGTCCGGCAGTCCGGCCAGATACTCGTCGATGGTCGTGAAGGTCGCCTTCATGCGCATGCTCCTGTGGATGTGTGGGAGGGAATCCGGAAATTACGGAGAAACAAGGAAGGAAGGAGGTGGATGTGGTGGAGCGGATGCATGTGATTCTCTATGTCGCCGAACAGGCGCGCGCGACGGCGTTCTATCGCGCGGTGCTCGCTGCGGAAGCCGTGCTCGACGTGCCCGGCATGACGGAGTTCCGGATCTCGAACTCCTGTGTGCTGGGACTGATGCCCGAGGCGGGGATCCGCCGGCTGCTCGGAGAGGCGCTGCCGGATCCCGCGCAGGCGCAGGGGGTGCCGAGGGCGGAACTGTATCTGGTGGTGCGCGATGCAGCGGCATGGCATGCGCGGGCACTCGAGGCCGGCGCGCGAGAACTGGCGCCGCTTGCTGCGCGGGACTGGGGCGCACGGGTGTCGTACGTGCTCGATCCCGACGGCCATGTCGTGGCCTTCGCCGAAGCATAGAACCGGGAGGTCGGACGCCCTCGTCCGTCACAGGAGGACGGACGCCCTCGTCCGTCACAGGAGGACGGACGCCCTCGTCCGTCACAGGAGGACGGACGCCCTCGTCCGTCCCCTTGTGCGGCGTGTGCCCGGAGGTAATTCGAACTACTTGATGCGGATGGAGACGGCCGTGAAGACGAGCTTCAGGCCGAGAGGCACCTTCTGCATTTCAAATGCACCATAACACTGGACGGTCTGCGTCTCGCGCACACCGGGGAGCGATGTGATGAAGGTCTGGATCTCGACGCGAGCCATTCCGTCGACCATGTTGATCCAATGCGGCCGTGTGTTTACCAGCTTGCCGACCTGACCCTGCAGAAGGATCTTCTGGCCGAGCATGTTCTTCGCAAGAGGGAAGGCCTCCCGCAGTGTGTACAGCTTGGCGTCGGACGGCACAGGTGCGCCATAGACCTTGTAGGCCGTATTGGCGGTGGTGAGGTTGTCTCCCGTCTGCGGGAGCTGCTGCTGGAGCTGATCGCCTGGCGGTGGCGGGAGCTGCTGGGTCGGAGTGTCGGTCTGTGCCTGACAGGTGATGATACATGCAAGCAGTGCACAGACGAGCAGAGAAAGCCGTTTCATTGCTGTCCCCCTCAAGGGTGATGATACGATGTGTGGGTTATCAGCAGCAACGTACTGCGGGACGGGGCAGGACACAAGATAAATAAGACAAATCACTCATTTTTTCTTTATATAATGTCGATTTCCGTTGCTTTCGCACCGAAGCCCGCGTACACTTGTAGCGACTCACCAGACATACGCGTAGAACAATGCCTGACGACTTCGTCACGGCACGCGCACGAGCGCCATGGTGCCGCGCCGCATTCCTGCTGCTGCTTGCATTCGCACCGTCGATCGTGCGCACGCAGTCGACGGACATGCAACAGCCCGAGGGATTCTCGTACATCATCCGTCCATCATTCGGATTTCTCATGAACACGATTCCCCAGGAAGAACATGAGGAGATCGTCATGTCGATGTACGGCCAGCTGCGCTCGCAGTACACGCTGGGATTGGGACGCGTGCGTCTCAAGAGTTACCTCAATGCCGATCTCACCCGTGAGGTGTACTCGTACGCCGCACCGGTGATCATGCGCGACAATCTCGTGGCGACCGTGATTCCCTCGATCCGCATCTCGGACGACTGGAAGATCAGCGTGTTTCTCGAGATGACAATGGAGACACAGATGCTGCATGGGACGCAGGATGGCATCCCCACACGGTTCATGGATCCCGCCTTCTTCTACGAAACGATCTACATCGGGCGGTGGCTCGAGCGCGCGGCCCCCGACAACTCGACACGCATGAGCTTCCGCTACGGCATCGGCTACGCGTTTCAGCAGACGATGCGCAGCCAGTTCATGCTCACCGACGAGCGGCCGATCAACATCGATCCCGAGAATCCCCTCACCGTCGTGCGGTCCGCACCCAGCGTGCGACTCGAGAGCGGTATCAGCGCTGTGGCCGCGCTTGAGTACTTCACGACGTTCTCGACGGATTTCACCGGCTATCTGCAGGTGCTCGGGGTCACGCTCTCGAAGGGGAGCTTCCGCGAGTTCTTCGAGAAGTCGCACGCGGTGGCGCAGATCGGCGCCGGATTGACGTACCGGACGTTTTCCCTTCGCTATGATTTCCGTCTGATCTACGATCGCAATTATTCGAAGCGGCGCGATCTGACGCAGTCGGCCACGTTCGGTATCATTCTCGAATTCACGAACTGAAACTCACAGGTCACGGGCGGACGGACGCCCTCGTCCGTCCGCCGGTCAGAGGCGGGTGAGAAGGGTGCGCATGGTAACAGGGTCGTCGTCGAACCCGCCATGCGTTGTGCTGCCGCTCTCGCCCGACGGTGCCACGACAGCCGACGCGTTGGGCAGCGCATGCAACCGCGCGAGCGCGCCATGGTACCGATCCATCCCGAGCAGCGGCGTCTCACGTCCCCCCTCGAAGCTGTGCGAGACGAGATACAGAAGTGAACGTGTGTAGAGGAGGATGGCCCGGCAGGTGTCGTCGTGCTGTTCGGCGTGATCGGTCAGGTGATACTGCAGGTAACGCTCGACGCATCCGCTGGGGGAAGCCCCCGCCCCCGCTGCCCCGCGCTCGATCCACGGCAGCACGTGCGACGAGAACAGCGCGGTTGTGAGGGCCGGCGCCATGAACGAGACCGAGGCGAAGCGGCGTCCCGTGCGGCACCAGCGGTCGATGATCCACGCATGCGCGATGGATCCCGCACTGTGGCCGATCAGATGCAGGCGCAGGGGTGCGTCGAAGGAGGCTTCCGCACGTGCGAGGGCGTCGAAGAGCAACGTGCATCCGCTCGTGGACTCGGCCGACATCCGCTCCGCATTCTGCTTCATCTCCTCCCACAGGAAGGAGCCGGGTCCGACGAGCAGGCGCTCGACGCGCGTGTTCCAGAATTTCCGCATCATGTCGCCGAGACCGGCGGTGGGACGCGGCTGGCCGGTGACGAGATCCGAAAGGCGGTTGCGGATCGTCGAGAAGAGGTCGGTCTCCCACATCAGAAAAATCGGAAACACGCGGTGGTTGTAGAGGGCGGGGATCCAGCGGGCGGCCGTCGCGGCGGCGGCATCCTCGCCGACGAGTCCGCCATGCGCATAGATCGCGACGTCGACGGGGGCGCCGGGTGCGAGCTGCCACCTGCGGCGCGCCTCGGCCAGGTGCACGTCCATGAGCGCATCGATGTCCCCTGGCTGCGTGCGGAACTGTCCGCTGTTCGACAGGCGCCCGTTGTTCTCCATGTTCACGATGAAGGGCGAGATTTCGCGCGCGCGCAGCGTGGCGTCGGTGGCGAGCGCGACGCGTCCGGAGTCGACGCGAAGCGTGATCGCGCCTGCGACGGCCGTGTGCTGCGCGGTTTCGACGCCGAGCTGCACAGCCCAGCAATCCATCGCGTGATCGAGCCAGTCCTCATAAGTGAGGATGGCGCGTCCGCCCGAGCCCCAGCGGTCGCCCCACGAATTGTGCACGACGAATCCCTCGCGCGTGTAGCCGACGATCGCGAAGGCGTGGCCTCCGTCGGAAGCTTCCGCCGGGTGGTGCGGGATGCACCACGTGCCTGCGGGGGATGTAGCCTTCGGGGTGACACTGCGCGAGCGCGTGTGCGCGGGAGCGAATCCCTCCTGCCATCCCTTGTGACAGACGGCGCTCGCGTAGAGGATGCCGGTTTCGGTAAGGGCGACGTGCATGTCGGTGACGGAGCGGTGATCGACGCGGAGGTAGGCGCCGAGGGGACGCCGTGCGGCGTCGAGCCACCAGTCCTTCGCCGCGCTGGCGGCGGCCGGCGGCATGTCGGGGGTGCGCCAGAGGGAGGCGCGGCAGGCGCCGTGCTTGTACCATCCCTTCATCGCGCCGCGGAGGCTGGAGCCCTCGTCGGCGGTGTATCCGGGGAATTCGTCGTAGCGGCGGGCCATCGAGTAGAGCATCCATGGCGAGACCTGGGCAGCGCGGGCGCCGTCGCGCTTTTTCAGCAGCGTGTGCACGACGGTCGCGAGCGCGAAGCCCGTGCACGCGTTGCTCGCTCCCTGATCGAGCACCGGCAGTGCGGGTCCGGCAAGTGTGGCGCGGGGCGGCGTGCCGACGGGGGGGATGTATGGTCGGTCGCGCAAGTCGAGCCGGTCGGGTACGACGGTGCGCGCGGGGATGCGTGTGGTGGCGGACATAATCACCTCATGATGGTGCGACACTGCAAGATACAAAGCCGAACAGTCGGTGAACGCCCTCGTCCACCGAACGATCTACCTCCTCCGCAATCCCACCAGCACGAGCACGCAGACGGCCACCATTGCGACCGACAGCGTGATGAGCATGATCATGAGCACGCTTTCCTGCATGGCCGAGCCGGTGCGGGCGCCTGCGGCGATCGGCATCATCGGCGCGCCGGCGCCCCAGATCGCGGCGAGCAGCGTGGCCGCCCAGTTGACGAAGGTACCGTAGAGCGCGAAGCCGTAGATCGCGCCGAGCGCGCCACGGCCCAGCGACAGGCGCGGCCAGATGAGTCCGAGCGCGATCAGGAACAATCCGTTCATGATGCCTTCGAGGTGGCTGGCGAGCGCCATGCGTGGATTCGCGAGGGCAGGGATCGCAAAGCCCGTGAGCAATCCGACGAGAAAGAGCAGGACGCCGAACTGCAGCAGGCGATGACCCCATGCCGCGGATGCGTCATGGTCATGCATGCCGAAACTCCTGTATGTGGAGGTGATGACGATGTGGAGGTTCTGCGAAGATACGACCCTCGACGCCGTGCACAAACGCCGGTGTCGGGGGAGGCTTCCGCACGTGGCGGGCGGCGGGGGATTTCAGCAGTGGGATCCTCCTGCAACTAATCCACCATACATTGCATCCCTCACCATCCCTCGGAAGCATCATGACGTCGCGTCGCCTTGCTCTGCTCATTCTCGTGCTCGTGCTCTCGAGCGCATCCGTTCTGGCACAGAAACCCACCACCCCGAAGGCCGGCTCGGCTGAGCGCAAGGCGATCATGGACGGCCTGCGCGCCGGCGTACGCGATCAGGATGGCCTCGCCGGCGACATTGTCTTCAAGGTGCACAAACTCTCGGTGCTCGGTCCCTACGCACTGTTGACCGTCACGCCCGTCACGCGAGACCTCAAGGAGATCCCCGCCTTCACCGACGACTGCATGTGCGACTGCGAGATCATCGCCTTCATGATGCGGCAGGGCGCCGCGTGGCGCGTCGTCGAGCGGCAGGTCGATCCCTGCGACGCCCCGTGGGAAGACTTCTTCCGCTCGCACCCCCGCTACCCCATCGCCCTTTACCACCACTGGCAATCCTCGCCCTTCAAACCCTGACCAACTGGAGAAAGGTCGGTTGACGTCTTCGTCCACCAGAAAGGTCGGTGGACGTCTTCGACCACCAGAAAGGTCGGTGGACGTCTTCGACCACCAGAAAGGTCGGTGGACGTCTTCGACCACCAGAAAGGTCGGTGGACGTCTTCGTCCACCAGAAAGGTCGGTGGACGTCTTCGTCCACCAGAAAGGTCGGTGGC
>JAEYUG010000035.1 GCA_023432805.1 Bacteroidota bacterium
CCGTTTACCCCGTACCTGACGGGGCAACACCTAATTTTTTATGCGTGTCAGCGCGCACGTCAGAATGCCTGGGCGATAGCTGGGTGTATGCTCTGGCTGTCTGTGTTCGCGGTGATGCAGGGTAGTGCGCAACAGGTTCAGACCCTGGAGCCCATCACCGGCGAACTGATCGGTGTGTTGGCGCAGGAACATGTCGGTCATGTCCGCACGCTCATCGACAATGGAAACGGGAACTTTGCCGCCAACGCAATACCCGGTGCCATGCGAGCATGCGGTGTCACCGGCATCAGCGAAATGATGAAACGTCGGACAAGTCGTTTCAGCAACACCGTCATTCTGCGGTATGATTCTACGGCTCGTGCGACCGATGTGATCACGTCACTGATGAGCACGGGTTTGTTTCGAGCTGTGTACAGACGATATCCAGCGACCGAAGTTCTTTTCGGATGTCATCCATGGAAATACACAGACCATAGGAATGAACCGAAAGTGGACAGCACCTGGTGGATTCAGACGACAACAGGCTACAGCGATGAAGATCTGAGTGCCCCGGAAGCATGGGAGTTCACGCGTTCCGATTCGAGCGTGCTCATCGCCTCGTTTGGTGGACCAGGTGAATACTCGAATGACGTGAAGGCCGGCCCGGCGTATCGAGAGTTGTCAAGTAGTATCACGACCGGGTATGATTCAATCTATGACCTCTATGGTTATCCATGGCACAATCCGACTGCATACGAACATGCTCTCACTTGCATGCAGGTAATAGCGAGCGATCATGATACGACAGCAAATGGTACGATCGGTGTTGCACCCGACTGCAGTGTGGTCCCATACCTGGGTCTGAATGATGCCGAGTTTCTTGTCTGCGTGGATGATGCAATCGACAAGGGTGCTGCCGCCTTCGTCTACACAATGCTCGTCTATGGTCAGTTGGTGCAGGATGCAATTGATACACTCCTGGCCCACAATGTCCTCGTCATTTCTGCACTCGGGAACACAAATACGTGGTACACGAACATCACAAATCCCGGTGCGATTCGAGTTGCGGCGAATATCGGGTTATACAAATCCTCACTGTCTCGTGCCGGAACACCCGGCAATCCATATCCTGAGTTCTCTGCAAGCGGTCCCTTTGGCGGGTATACTTCTTTTGCGGCAAGTGCAGTCGGAGGCATAGTTGCCCTGCTCAAAAACATGCATCCAGCCATGAGCATGGCTGAGATGCGTGCCAAGCTGATTGAAAGCACGACACCGATGGCCGATCCGCTCTGGGACCCGGATCCCGGGATCTCCTCGCTCGGAACAGGACGTCTTGATGCATTCGTTGCGATTTCGAGCATCAAGAAAGGTACGATTGGACAGGATGAGACATGGTCGGGTCCGGTTTTTGTACCAGAGGATGTGTACATCCCGAGCGGTGTGACAGTAACCGTCGATCTGACACCGTGCGACAACGGTGTAGAGCGAACTCATATCCGCTTCGGCTGTGAAACGCAGACAAACCCGCCTACCGAACTGCGGCCGCGCATCATCGTCGACGGAACTCTCATCGTACGCGGACGGCGGAACGAGGAAATTCTTTTCAGCACGCTTCTGAACAGATACATGATCGACGGAGCGTACGGATCGACATGGGGTGGCATCGTTGTCAATCCATCTGGCGAGATATTCATGGAACATGCCCGACTGGAGAATGTCGAACGTGGTTTGATATCCTATGGCCCGCGGGTCACTGTGCGTGAGACGGAGATCTGCAATTTCGAACGCAACGGGATCATCCTCGCACCGACCGCATGGTCGGAAAGTCCACGACCTTCCATTGTAAAGACAACGATTCATGATGCTCGCTGGTCCCAAACGAGCACTGGTATTTCCGTCTGGCGAGGGTTGCCGATCATTGACAGCTGCACGATCTACAAGGTGGATGTCGGGGTCCATCTGTATGGCAGCATGACTGCGGGTGACCTGCAGTATTCACGGATTCATGATACGCGAAGCTGCGGCGTGCTGAGCTCCGTGCATGCCCGGACACGACTGTTTGGTGACACGATCTACCACAATTACGGCGATGGTGTCCGGTATGTTCACAACAACAGCAGACCGCACATCCATCAATGCTACATCTACGACAACGGTCGTACCGGTCTTGTCACGCAGAACGGCCAGCGTACGGGTGATGCCATTTCTCTCACACAATCCATCGCCCATGCTTACAACAATGTGCTCAAGGAGAGTCATTGTGGATTCCATCTTGAGGATTACTCTTCGCTGTACGGCGGGAATGGCAGCAGAGGGTTGTTCGGCAGTCATGGGTTCAATTACATCGAGAGCTGCGACACTGCATACTACGCGAACGCGCATTCGTATGCGGATATCGGCCTGCGAAAGAACAACCAGTCCTACGGTGGTTCGAACACGGCCAAGCTACTCGGGATGTATGGCATTGCAGATCCCACCTCAGTGCTGAATTTGCATTGCAATTCATGGATGCCCTTTGATCCTAGTGCATTTAGGGGACCGGCCTTTCCAAATCCCCAGTTCGATGACTGCTACCCGCAGCCTCCTGTCTACCCGTATGACAGCTTTCTGGCCGGCCGGGATTCCTGCCTCAGTGGAAATTATGCGGCGGCTCTGATCGAGTACGGCAACCTGGCCTTTCAGGGTGATCCCGAACTCCTTCGCCTAGCACTTTCCGGGTATCAGGAGGTCTTCTCGAGAGACAGTAATCGTAGCTACGCGTCTGCCATCGATTCGATACTGACGACGCTTGCGTCGACGTATCAGAACGCACCACCAGAACTTCGTGGTTCGATCGCAGCTGTCCAGGGCTATGTCGCAGCCGAACTCGGCAATTCACAGCATGCCGACAGCACTCTCCGTTATGCAACGCTGAGTCTCACGGAACCAAGTCGACAATTGCATGCGGAAACAGGTCTATTGTACCTGCACCTCTACAAGAACAATAATGTCGTGCGGGCAGACAGCATTCTGTTCGACATCCAGTCACGTTTCGCTGGTGATTCCCTTATCGTCACCGCAGGTTTGCTCCGGCGGTACTACGTAGATCCCGAATCGGATAGTTACCTGTGGAAGTCTGGGTTCAGACACGAGGCCACAACAGTGAGTCACCCGACTGCTGCAGGCTTTACTCTGCACCCAAGCTATCCGAATCCTTTTTCACATACCACGAATGTACGTTATACAGTCACAATACCCGGAGAATATTTCGTGCTTGTGCGCGATATACTTGGTCGGCACGTGGCAACCTTGCATAGTGGCTGGTGCGAGAGCGGGACGTACCACAGGGAATTCTCCGTCCAGGGGCTCGCATCTGGAGCATACCAGCTTGTGATGCGTGGCGTCGATGGCGTGCAAACACAGCAGATCATCCTGAGTAAATGACAAGTACCACATTCACGGAACGGAGTGTCCGCAACACTCCGTTCCGTGATAATTCTCGCACGGAGGGCCCCATGCGTTACTTCGCGGTATTGATCTTCCTTCTCGTAATGAATGCACGAATGACAGGGCAGTGGTCCTACGATCCAAAGATCGGAACCCCTATATGCACAACAAGCCCAGCGCAGATATTCCCCCTAGTATTATCGGATAGTACTGGTGGTGCATACATCATATGGCATTCCAGTACTGGTACATTGGAAGCGCAACGGATTGATTCGCTGGGTTCTGCTCAGTGGGGCACACAGGGGAGAGTCGTGTTGCGAGGTGTTGTGACCTACCAGCCGATGGACATGACGCTGTCATCTCCTCCTGGAGCGTTGTTCATCGCCGCATCGAGGCAATGGCTGTGGGGTGGTCCCAACCCCTTCCCACCCGAGCAGCATGTCATAATGAAAATGGATGCTGATGGTCACACCACGTGGCCCGATTCCGGTGTTGCTGTCTCGCCGTACAATCCGATCCCTCCCACAGGGAAGATCGTGCTGCATTCAGATGACCAGGGTGGCGTCTATTACGCGTATGTTCGATACGACAGTCTCCATGTTGGCAGAATAGACAGTGCGGGGGTGTTACTCTGGGGTCAGCTCGGTCAACTCATCGATGATGGAACGCACAACAGGATTCAGGATATTGCGCTTGCCGCCGACGCAGAAGGTGGTGTCTATTGTGTTTACTCGAAATGGATGTATTCTGGTGGCTCTCGGGGTGTGGGAGTGTTTGTACAGCGACTGGATAGTGCTGGAACACAGTCGTGGTCACCGTCCGTCGTCGTGCAATCACCTGTTCTCACCGTCAATTCCATGAACAGTGTCCACGCAATTGCTGATGGCAGGGGTGGTGTTGTGGTCGCGACGAGCGGCTATAACCCACTTATTACTGACAGCATCTTCACGCAGGATGTCTACGCCCAGCGAATCAGTGCCACACGTCAACTGCTCTGGGGGAGCACGGGCCGTGTTGTCGTCCATGACAGTGCAGATCAAATACTGGAAGCACTTGTGGCGGATGGTATGAACGGGGCATACTTCATATTCACTGGCAAGAATATCTCTTCAGGTCGCATGGACCGTGATATTCTCGTCCAACGTCTGGACAGTACCGGATTGCCGGCGTTCAACGCACGTGGTCTTACGGTCTGTGGAAATATTGCCGAACAGATGCAACCGACCGCCACATCAGATGGCGACGGTGGTATCCTACTTACATGGGAAGATGGCAGAAACGGCGCACTGAATGATAGGGACGTCTATGCGCAACGCCTCGATGCGATTGGTACCCTGCTCTGGGGTGGAGAAGAAGGGGTTCCGGTTTCCACGGCCCCGAATGCTCAGCGCAGACCGTGTATCACCTCTGACGGTCTCGATGGAGCCATCGTCGTGTGGGAGGACGCACGCAACGTGCGCGACATCCCGGACATCTATGCGGCTCGCGTCACCTCGAACGGTGTACTACTGCCGGTCACGTTCATCTCGCTTACTGCATTCCGCTATACGGAGGGCGTCGAAGTATCATGGAGCACGATGCACGAATCCGCAATCCTCGGCTTTACCGTGGAACGTTCGTATGACGGCAGGCAGTGGGAGATGCGGGGCTTCACCCCGGTGCGCCAGATCGACAAAGGTGCCGCATACGTGTATCGCGACATCGCCCCACATGTGCTCAGCTCGCGCATCTTGTACAGGGTGCGGGTCGAGAACACCGATGGTACGACGGAATACTCTCCCGTCACGCATGTCGATGTAAATCACCAGCCCACTCGACAAACACGAATCAGCTTGTATCCTGAACCTGTCAGAGATGGACGGTCCCTGAACGTTATCCTCAGCGAGAGGAATGATGAAGTGCTTGATGTTCGTGTGCATGATCTTCTGGGACGTGAAATCCCAACTCTCCGCAGGATCGTCAAGAATGATGTATCGGGATTCACACTTCCGCTGACGATGCAGCAGATCCCCGCAGGATGTTACATCCTGACAGTGTCGACCGGCACTGGAACAGAAACAGCATTGTTTCGCATCATCGACTGAGAGACGCACGCTGACGGAAGGAGGCGTATATATATGATGCAACGAGAATTGTCGACGTATTCGACCGGGCTTCTGTGCATAAAGTTGTTCGGTGTATCACTGTTTTTCGCACTTGCATTGTGCTGCAATTCCCCTGCACAAGCTCAGCGCGAAGCGTGGAACTGGCATTTCGGTTTGCATCGGGCGCTCTCCTTTACCGCTGATTCCGTGTGGATGGTGCCAGATCGTGTTTATCAAACAGTCGAAGGAGGCGGTGCCTACAGCGACTATGATGGGTCGCTCCTGTTTTTCACGGACGGCGCACTCGTCTGGGACCATCTGCAGCAGCCAGTCTCCTATCTCCCGCTTCGTTCATATTCTTCCGTAACACAGACCGGCCTTGTCGTGCGTCGCCCGGGATCTGCGAACAAGTTCCACATCATGAACAACTATATGTGGCATGAGAAGGAGTTGGGAGAAAGAGCCGAGTACTACTTCAGTCTGTATTCATCGATCATCCGTCGTCATCCTTTCACGGGAAACCTCAGCATAGTGAAGCGCGACTCCCTCCTCACGATCGAATCTACGGAGAAAGTCTGCGCGATTGGTCATGCGAACGGCTGGGACGTGTGGATCGTGATGCACGAGATGAATGGATCACGGCTACGAAGTTACCTGCTTTCGGATTCCGGTGTCGGTGTCGATCGATATGTCCTCTCAGAAACCGGGGCACGGTGGGGTACCGGCAATCGCAAGTTCTGGTCAACGGACATCATGGGGTGCATGAAGGCCACTCCATCGGGGAATCTGATCGTGGCAGCGAGAGGGCATTTTCTGGAATTCTTCAGATTCTCTCCATTGTCGGGGCAGGTCACCTCGCTGTTCACGATCCCAGCCTGCGACTTCCCGCTCGGAAACTCGTGGACCTATGGCGTCGAGTTCTCGTTGAACGAGGAGGTACTGTATGTGACAACAATTTATGACGCACCTTCCGCGGAGTACGGCAAGTCATTTCTCTTTCAATACGATATTTCCGTTTTGGACACGACACGCATCAAGGCGTCCTGCAGAGTACTCGACTCTATCTATACTCGGAAAGGGGCATGGCCACCCCTCTACCCGTGTATAGGCGCCTTACAGGCGGGACCGAATGGGAAGATATATGGCTCAATAGATAGATCCATTGGCCCCATACTCGAAATATGTACACCGGATTCACTGGGTCCTGCTGCCGGGGTGCGTCGCACGAGTTTCGCATTCGATACCACTGGCTATGCCAGTCTGCCAACATTTCCATCCTATCTATTCAACCCGCGTCGCTTCGAAGCGACTGGATTTTGTCATGGCGGGGAGACGCGGTTTCGTGCCTCGGAGATGCGTCGCAATGATTCGGTACGCTGGTATTTCAATGATCCGCCAGGATGGAAGGACATCGGTGCATCCGGTGACACGGCGGTGCACAGGTTCTCAACACCGGGCGACCATACGGTACAAATGCTGCTGTACAACGACGGACGCATCGACACGGTCGCCCAGCGAGTCCGCATCTATGCACCACCGCGCATCCTCCTGCCTCGCATGATGTTGACCTGCGCCGACGGCACGGTCATCATTCGTCCAGAGATTGTCGGCGGCAGACCGCCCTTCACCTATCGATGGAGCCCAAGAAGCCCGTTCGATCGCAGCGACGATGCAGCCGATACGGTACGACCCGGTATTGCTACAACATATACCGTGCTCGTGCTGGATGACAACGACTGCATGGCGGTTGACAGCGTCACGGTCATTCCGCTGGGCCCGTCCTTTGCCGTTTCGAAGCGCAGTGCGGCATTCTGTCGTGGGGATTCAGTGCAGATCACCTGCCACGTCACCGATTCCACTCGCCACCCAGTGTTTGCGTGGTCACCGAGCGAGGGTGTGTCTGATAGTACGAGTACGACACCGTTCCTGTCTCCGAGGGAGAGCACCCGATACACAGTTACCGCAGTGGATGCGTGGGGGTGCATCACGCGTGACAGCATCCTGATCCAAGTGCATGACCTGCCGGTCGTGCAGCTTCCGGACACGGTCTCGATGTGTCATGGCGGGTCGATTGACCTGCGCCCTGTTGTGGAAGGTCTCATGATGACCGAGGTGAGCTGGTCACCAGCGGTCGGTCTTAGTGCGGTGGATGTTCTCGACGTCGTTGCCAGTCCGGCCTTGACCACGACATACACGCTGACCGTTCGAAGCAGTGTCGGCTGCACGGTGTCTTCACTCATCACTGTGGCTGTTCGCCCACCCTTGCAGCCTGTCATCGACGGACCGGACACCCTCTGTGCAGGGTCGACCATCATGCTGAACGTTCCCGGCCGTTACACCAGCTACACCTGGCGTGCAGGTGACGGCAGCGTTCTTGGCGGCGCCTCATCCCTGAGCGTGCATCAGGCGGGTCCGATCACACTCGAGGTTCAGGATGACATGCAATGCACGGCCCTGACAGGGACGATCATTCACGAAGTGTTGCCACCGAGTCCACCAGTGATCCGCCAGACCGGAGACACGCTCAGGATCGATCCGCATGCACGTCATCGCTGGTATCGGAATGGTCAGCCGATCGAGGCATCGGACGTGCCTTGCATCCCGCTGGACAGCAGTGGCATATACGAGGTGCATGTGTGGAATGTTCATGGGTGTACATCTTCATCATCTGCATCGTACTTTGCGGCCCGACCGGTCATTGGGCTCCATGTCGCCTTGCCGGTGCTTTCCGGGTATCCGGGAGACCGCATAGACATCCCGTTGCGTGTTCAGACATCCGGTACGGCTTTGTCAACCGTGTCGGCGAGCATTGTGGCAAGATTCCGCTGCGATGCTGGTGTGCTCGCACCTGTCGGAACGACGCCCATGGGTGATCTTGTGGGAGATGAACGCGTGATCGAAGTGGAAATGAAACCACCACATGCGCACGCTCCATTGACCACCCTGCATTTTATCGCGACACTCGGCTCACGCAGACAAACTCGGCTCGCGCTGGATACCCTCTGGAGTACCGACGCTATCTTTCGCATCGAAGCACTGCCAGGCCTTTTCACACTTCTGACGTGTGAAGAGGGGGGTGAGCGATTGTTCAGTGATGGAGGGACGCTGACGTTGTTGCAGAACCAACCGAATCCATTCAATGCGGAAACGATGATCACCTATACGGTCATCGAGAACGCTCCTGTCGATGTGTTCGTCGTCGATCAACTCGGTCGACGCATCGCAACGCTCTATCTGGGCGAGGGCGTACCCGGCACGTACACTGTTCGATTTGATGCGAGCAGCCTCTCGAGTGGGATGTACACCTGTTTCCTTCGATCCGGCATGCTCTGGAAGGCGATTCGCATGATCGTGCAGAAATAGCGTGCACCGCGTCCATCCACTCGAAAGGTAATCAGGTCTGGGCTCGAGGGGAGGTCGGTCGCGGCGCAACCTTCTACTTCACGTCGGGTATCCGCCGGTAAATGCGGAAGCGTCCCACCGAATCCACCAACGTGTAGCCCCGCATCGTCGTACATCCATCGAAGCGCGCGAAGAAGTGCGGCCAGTCGATGAGCCACTCGTAGCGTGCGCTGTCGACGAAGGCGCAGAGGCGTCCCGCCCGCGTGGCCTCGAACACCGCCGCATTCACCTTGCCGTCGAGATTCACCACGTTCTCGTTGAAGAAGCCCGCCGTGCCCGACTGCCCCATCCCCACCCGCTCGCCCGGCGGCACATGCGCGCGCACCCACTCCGACACCGCGAGAAAATCGTTCGCTGCGGCTTTCGCCGGCGAGAAGTTCCACGCAAACCAGAACCCGAACACCGCGGCCGTCACGGCGATGCCTGCCGCGGATGCCAGCCGCCTGCGTGCAGGAGATAAACGGATCCGCAACTCCTCAATAGTGATGCCCGCGCCGATGAAGGCGAGGATGCGGAGAAGGAACAGATAGCGCTGGAGGAAATGCGGCGCTCCGAAGTCGAGCACATAATAGCACGCGAGTGCCGCGACGAAGAGTCCCAGCGGAAGCAGCCTGCGCCCGCACCATCCCGCGCGTAGCGCACGCAGCCCGGCGACCAGCGACCGCCGCAGCGCCGGTACGACCGCAACGATGACGCCCGCGACCGCCAGCGCCACGAGCATCGTGCGATGCACGAGCAGCAGCGACGGGGAGTAGGGCACGTACCCGATCACGAGCAGCGCGTTGAGCAGGGCCTGCACCAGTGCGGTGATGTTCTCCGAGAAGGGAATCGCAAGCCGTTGCGAGAGTCCGCTGGTCGGTGTCAGATGTCCGAACGTCGATGCATTGTAGATCCACCAGGGCGCGGAGACCGCGAGTGCCGTCGCGCCGGCAATGAGCACGCAGGCGAACACGCGCTGCCGATCGGAGCGGCGACGGAGCGTGTCGGTCGGCATGGAACGCAGCATGCGCGCGAGCGTGAGCAGCGTCAGCACAACGATGAGGAACGCGATGTCGATGCGCGCGAGCACGCCGAGTCCCGCCGCCACGCCCGCCATGAGCGCACGCCACAGGACCGCGGTATCGGGACCGATGCGCAGTGCGGAGGCTTCCGCGGGGAGGGGGGCGGCGTGCAAGGGACCCGGGTCGCGGTGCCGCACGGTATCCTCCATACGCATCCACAGACGTACGATCACGAGTGCGGCGAGTGCGGCGAGTCCGGTCTCGAGTCCGTTGAGCGTCGAGACGAGGGCGCTCGGACTCCACAGCAGCAGCAGCGCGGCGACGGTGCCGGCACGCGCACCGTGCGCCCGCTCGCGCGCCATGTCGCGCACCGTGGCGTAGAGCATCCATGCCAGCGCAGCCTCGATCACCATGCAGACCGCGAGCGCAAGCCGCACGGCAACGGCGTCGCCGAAGAACGCGAAGAGTGGTGCGTCGAAGAGCACGATGAGCGGCTGCACGCCGTTGGTCGGCTGCATGCCGTCGGCCGAGAAGCTCGCGCCGCGCGCGAGCCAGCGCGCGACCGTGAGCGCGTACCAGGCGTCCTCGATCAGGGGACGCGCATTGAACAGGGCATCGGGCCGCACGAGCAGGGCCGCGCGCGCGAGGGCGGCGAGCGCGAGAGCGGGAAGGGTGAGTGCGGGTGCGAAGAGGGGAAGGATGTGCACGCGCCGCCTGCGGCGGGGAATCGCGGCCGGGGTCACGACGAGCGCAGCGCGGTGAGGATGTTCATGCGCGCGGCGCGCACCGCGGGTAGGAAGCCGCCGGTCACGCCCATCCCCAGCGCGAAGAGCAGCGAGGTCACGGCGATATCGGGCGAGAGGTCGAAGCCGAAGGCGAGTTCGGAGAAGGATCCCCAGTTCACCGTCGACACGCTGAAGAAGTTGAGCAGCGATGCCGAGGCGACGCCCAGCGCGCCCCCGAGCAGGGCGATGAAGAGGGACTCCGCGAGAAACGCGATGAGGATGCTCGCGCGAGGAAAGCCGAGTGCGCGCAGGGTGCCGATCTCGGAGGTGCGGTTGGCCACGGAGGCGTACATGGTGATCATCGCGCCGATGATCGCGCCGATGCTGAAGACGATCGTGATCGTGATGCCGAGAATGCGGATGAAGAGGGCCATCGACTCCGACTGCGCCTCGTAGAACTGACGCTCGCGCACGAGGTCGAGATCGAGCAGACGGGGATCGCGGGCCATGCGGGCCTGCAGGGCGTCGAGCGCGCCGATGTCGCGCAGCCGCAGGGTCATCGCAGAGTAGACGGGACGTCCGAAACTCGGCATGAGCTGTTCGGCATCCCCCCAGATCTCCGAATCGAAACCGCTTCCCCCGGATGTGAAGAAGCCGACGATGGTCCACCACCGCCCGCCGAATCGGAGCTGCTCGCCGATGCGGCATCCCTGAAACCGGTCATGGATCGCCGATCCCACAATGACCTCGGAAAGACCAACGCGGAACATGCGTCCAGAGGTGAGCTGCAGTTGGGGACGCAGGGCGAAGGCCTCGGCGCCGACGCCGCGCACGATCACGTTGCCCATGTCGCTCGTCCCCTTCTTGAGCAGGTTGATGATCACCGACACTTCCGACGAGGCAAGCGGAGCCCCCGAGGGCAGCGTGGCGACCTCCGGGTAGGCGCGGACGATGGAGGCGGATTCGCGCGAGACGACGCTCATCATCTCAGTGTTCGCGGATTTGCGGACGAGGATGGCGTTGTCGTCGCGGCCGGTTGCGGTCAGGGTCTGCTGCACGCCGCGCGCGAGCATGAGCACGGCGGTGAACACGAACACCACGAGCGCGATGCCGCCGATGGTCAGCGCGCTCGTCAGGCGACGCGTCCACAGGTTGCGGAAACTGTAGCTGAGGGGAATCTTCATCGGTGTGGGGGCATGAACAGGATCCGGTCATCCGATATTGCGCAGTCCCTCGACGATCGAGGTGCGCATGGCGCGGCGCACGGGCACGATCGCCGCCACGATTCCAACAAGAAGCGCGAAGCTCATCGCCAGCAGCATCGTGTCGGTCCCGACGCTGAACACGGGAAAGAAGCTCGACAGGGCATCGGCGATGCCGCCGGCGATCGGGAAGGTCAGCCCGATGCCGAGCACGCCGCCGAGCGTGCTGATCAGCAGACTCTCGCCGGCGATGAGACCGGTCAGATGCATGGTCGTGAACCCGAGAGTCTTCAGCACGGCGTATTCGGTCACGCGCTCGCGTGCGGTCATGACCATCGTGTTGGCGAGGACGAGAAGGATGATTCCGATCACGATCCACGAGATGAACTGCATCGCCGTGATGATCGCGCTCGACATCGAGAGGAAGCCGGCTGCGAACGCGCGCTCGGTTTCGCTCTTGGTCTCGGCCGGCGAGTTCGTGAACAGGGCGTCGATGCCCGCGGAGACCGAGGGCGCGTAGGATGGATCCGCGATGCGCACGACGTACCAGCCGACGACGCCCGCCCGAACGGGCATGGTCTTGCGCAGACTCTCCTCGAGGTACTGCCAGTGGAAGAACATCTGTGTCTCGTCGGTGGCCCGGTCGCGTCCGCGGTACGTGCCGGCCACGACGAACTGCCAGCTGCCGGGAAAGATGTCGCCCTCGACGGTCATCACATCGCCCGGCCGGAGGCCGAACTTTTCGGCCGTCTTCACGCCGATCAGGCAACTGTTGCGCTGCCGCTGGAACGTGGCCATCTCCGTCTCCGGCACGAGGTACTCGCCGTACATGTCGAAGAAGGTCGCCGCATCCACCGCCTGGCGAGGGAAGAAGTTGCGCTCGTCGATGTACGTGCCCTGGAACCAGGTCATGTAGGTCACACCCGTCACGCCGGGCACGGAGGCGATGCGCTCGCCGTAGGCGTAGGGCAGGGGAAAGATGAAGCTCACCGCGTGCCGCACGATGAGACGGTCGGGTGCGGTCGCGTCGAGCCCGACATACCAGGCGCCGATGATCGTGCGCAACAGGGCGTAGGCCATCACCGCAACGGCCATCCCTGTAATGGTCAGCACTGTGCGCAGCGTGTGCCGCAGCAGGTTCCGGTAGATTAGGGCGAACACCTTCACAGCAGCTCGCCCTTCTCCAGATGCCGCTGCACGTGCGCACGCTCCGAGGCGCGGGGATCGTGGGTGACCATGATGATCGTCTTCGCGAAGTCGCGGTTGAGCGACTCGAGCAGGGCGAGAATCGCCTCGGCGCTCGTGCGGTCGAGATCACCCGTCGGCTCGTCGGCGACGAGAATGGTGGGATCGGTGACGATCGCCCGCGCGATGGCCACGCGCTGCTCCTGTCCGCCGGAAAGCTGCCGCGGGTAGTGCGACATGCGGTCCGCCAGCCCCACCACCTCGAGCGCGGCCTCGACATGCGCCCGCCGCTCGCGCCGCGTGAGCGGTGTGAGCAGCAGCGGAAGTTCCACATTCTCGAAGGCGGTCAGCACCGGCAGCAGGTTGTAGAACTGAAAAATGAACCCGACGTTGCGTGATCGCCAGGTGGCCAGCTGGGATTCGGTCAACGTCGGCACGTCGACGCCCCCGACGAGCAGGCGTCCCGCATCGGGACGGTCGATGCCCGCGATCAGGTTCAGCAGCGTGGTCTTGCCGGAGCCCGACGGACCCATCAGCGCGAGGAACTCCCCGGCCGCGATATCCATCGTGATATCGTGCAGCACGGGAATCTCGATCGAATCCCGCCGGTACGCCTTGCGCAGATTGCGGATTTCGACGATCGCTTCCGCCGGGAGTTGCGCCGCCCCCCGGCCGTCGCCCGCGCCGTCGACCGGCATCCCCGTGTTCACTTCCGCTCCGTGGTCACCGCGTCGCCATCCGCCATGTCTTCTCCCGGCAGCAGCACGACCACATCGCCCGGCTCGAGTCCCTCGACCACCTCGCGCATCGTTCCGAGCCTTGCCCCGAGCCGCAGGGGTCGCAGCGCGACCTTCGCGTCCTTGACCACGAACACATGTGTCGTGCCGTTGCGCATGGTGATGGCGTCGGGATGGATCACGGTGCGCGGCCGCTGTGCATCGGGATCCTTCGACGGCTCCTCCGAGAGGAAGCCGACCTTGGCGCTCATTTCCGGCAGGACGCGGTCGTCGAGCTGCTCGAAACGGATCTTGGTGAGCACCGTCGCCTTCGAGCGGTCCGCTGTCGGCACGACCTTGCTCACGCGTGCGGGATAGCGTCGGTCGGGATAGGCGTCGAGCACGATGTCGCAGGGCTGCCCGACGTGCACGTTCTGGATCTGGCTTTCGGAGACATCGGCCTCCACCTCGAGGCTCGTCATGTCGGCGAGTGTCAGCACGGCGCCGCGCGCGTTGGCCGAGGCGCCGAAGGGTGCGACCACTTCGCCGACATCGGCGTTCTTCGTGAGCACCGTACCGGTGAACGGTGCGCGGATGTAGGTGTTTTCGATCTGCACCGCGGCGGCGCGCAGGGCGGCTTCCGCTGCGCGGATGTTCGCCTGGGCGAAGGTGATGCCTGCAGCTGCGCGCGCGTGGCGCGCTTCCACTGCATCGGTTTCCGACTGGGAGATCGCACCACGTTCGATCAGTGCCTGCGCGCGCGTCCATGCCAGGGAGGCATCGTGGGCCTCGGCTTCCGCCTGGACGAGGGCGGCCTTCGCCTGTGCGAGCGCCGCCTGTGCCTGCGCGTGCGCGGCGTCGACATCCCCCGACTCGATGCGTGCGAGGACGTCACCGCTGCGGACGCGGTCGCCCTCGACGACATGGAGTGCGACGAGGCGTCCCGTGCCCTTCGATGCGACGGAGGCCTTGCGCTGAGCCACGACGTAGCCGCTGGCGATGAGCACCTGCCGCGACTGGGAGAGGTACATGCGCGTGGCGGTGGTGGTCTCGACGGCGCGTGGCTGCGAGGTGACGTTCGAGATGATCGCGATCACGATCATGACGAACACGACGATGAGCACGCCGCGCGTGATGGTACGGCGGCGCGGGGTCGTGCGTCGTGCTGCGGCAGACGGTCTGCCGGTGGTGTCGGACGATGTGTCGCGGTCGATGCGCAGCTTGTTGACGGGAACGGGGTTCTGGTCACTCATGAGGCACGTGCAATGGAAAGGGTGGGAAACGCTGGGAAACATGGGAAATTCCCGCGCTCCCTGCAACGATGGAAGGCGTCGAAAAAAAAGAATGGGCGACATTCATCTCCGATTGTCCAGATACTGAACAAAGTGTATCTTCCCGCATTCATCAGGATCCATCATGACCGAACGCCTCACGTACTTTCTCGCGCCCGAACGCGCGGATGAAGACACGCTTCGTCACGCCGCCCGTCAAATTGCGGCCGCCCCCACTGTCGTGGCGATGCTGGAGAGCGTTCCGGGTCCCTCCGTCATTCTGAACATCCATCGTCAGATCGTGGCGGCGAACGCCCGCTTCGCGGCGGCGGCGGGCGCGACGGCTCCTGCGGCAGGCACGATGACGTTCGTCGCTGAGGCCGCCCCGGTGGCCGGGGGACGCACCGATGCATTTCTCGGCCAAAGGATGGGGGAGGCTCTCGGGTGTGTGCATGCCTCGTCGATGCCGGGTGGTTGCGGCACTGCGCTGGAATGCCGTCACTGCGGCGCTGCCATCGCGCAGGCGCACGCGCTTGACGATCGTCCGTCCACGCAGGAATGCCGCATCACCGCGCGCAGCGGACAGGAGACGCTGTCATACGATTTCCGTGTCTCGGCGGTGCCGATCACGATCGACGCAACGCCGTACATCATGTTTTCCGCAGTGGACATCACCGACGAAAAGCGGCGCACCGTGCTCGAGCGCGTGTTCTTCGACGAGATCTTGCAGATGGCAGGCAGCGTGAAGGCCCTGAGTGAGATGTACATGCTGGTCGGAGAACGAGAGCGCAGGGATCTGCTCGAGCAGCTGACAGTGCAGACCGAACATCTCATGGACGGGATCCAGGCGCAGAATGAACTCCTCGAGGCAGAGCGGCATGCACTGCGTTCGACCACGCAGGATGTGATTGTGATCGAACTCATGCGTCATGTCAAGGAAGTCTGGCGCTTCCATTCCGTTGCCCGCGGACGCGTGATCGCGCTCAGCGGCACGGCGCTCGACACCCTGATCGTGACCGATCCCGTCCTGCTCACCCGCGTGCTCGGCAACCTGCTGCGCAACGCGCTCGAGGCATCCCGCGAGGGCGATGTCATCACATTCTTCTACCATGCCGATGCCACGGGCAGGCACATCTTTTCCGTGCAGAATCCCCAGGTACTCCCGGATGCCGTGCGCAGACAGCTCTTCCAGCGCTCATTCTCGACCCGGGGTCCCGGTCACGGAGTGGGAACCTACAGCGCCCGCCTGCTGACCGAACGCTATCTCGGCGGTACGATCGACTGCAGCTCCTCCATCGAAAAGGGCACCACCTTCAACGTCATCCTCCCGTAACGGGAGGACGGACGCCCTCGTCCGTCACCAGGAGGACGGACGCCCTCGTCCGTCACCAGGAGGACGGACGCCCTCGTCCGTCACCAGGAGGACGGACGCCCTCGTCCGTCACCAGGAGGACGGACGCCCTCGTCCGTCATTGTACATCCCCCTACCATTCCGTAGCTTGCCAGCTCCCAACCGAGCTGCGCATGCCCCTGATCGACACCATCACCGCCCGCATCACCGCCCATCCCGGCGAACCCCTCCTCCTCACCGACGCTGAAATCGACGCCCTCGGCGACACCGACATCGCCATGCTTGTCGAGACCTACGGCGGCTCGGTGCTCCTCTCGATGCCGGCACGCGAGCGCGCGTTCTTCGACTGGCTCGCCCGTGAGGCTCCCGATGTGTGGGATGATCTCTGGGGTGATGATGAAGACATGCTCATCACGCTTCCCTTCCTGAAGGATCTGCGCGCCGGAGCCCGCGGTTTTCTCATCTGCGACCTTGCGGAAGTCCCCAATTACTACTTCACCCCGAAACACGTCAAGCCCGACGGATTCGCAGCCCTCGAAGATATTTTCGCAAAGGCCTCGGCAGGGAAGGATCTTTCCATCGCCGAAGCGCTGATGTTCGACATCATCATCGGACCGATCGATCTCTGGCATTTCTGCTACGCACGCCAGGTGCCGCTCGCCTCCGCACGCCGTGCGGTGGCGGAGCTGGACAGACATGGATGGCTCGTGCATCTGCCTGCGCGCGAAGATCTTGTCCGCTACATGGAATGAGACTTTTTCTTTGGAATTGATTGTCCCATAGCGAGAGGCGTGCTAAGTTTCACCGATGTACCTTAGGATCTGCTTACGATTACACCCTCCCTCCCCACGTCATATTCAGGAGAAGTTGCATGAACAAGTTGCTTCGACCTCTGCGCTCGCTTCTGGTCCTGGCCGTGCTGTGCACCCAGTCGTCTGTTGCGCAACAGATAGTGCCGGAAGTGCTACACGCAACGCCAGTCCAGTCTGTCCAGACACCGCTTGCCGAAAGGACACAGCCACTTTCTCAATGGTCGAGTCTGCCGGCGATGCCGACACCTCGTGGTCTGCTCGCAGGAGCATACCTGAATGGATTTGTGTACGTTTTTGGCGGTCAGAACACGGCGATAGAGTCCACAGGTTTTAAATATAATGTTGGCACGAGTACGTGGTCTTCCGTCGTACCGATGCCCAAACCGCGTGCCTATCCCATGGTATGCGCACTTGGAGAAAAAGTGTACATCATGGGCGGCGTAAGCAGCGGCAATCCGTTCACAACGGAAGGAGCGGTGCTGATTTATGACCCCGTGGCGAATTCCTATGTCACAGGTGCGGCACAGCCTACACCCACATTCGACGCCGCCTCCTTCGTGTACGAGGGCAAGATCTTTGTGATGGGTGGTGGATTGACCAGCACATCGACGCAAACCAACCTGATTCAGGTGTTCGACCCGGCTGTCGATGCATGGACAGTTTCACCGAGCATGCTTCCTCGTGCAATGAGATCATTCGGGGCCGCAATTGTGGGCAATACGGTCTACATTGTTGGTGGTTATTACAACAATAGCGGCGGGTATTTCATCCCGGACGTCCACAAGGGTATCATCTCTGGTAATGAGATCACGTGGACCAAGCTTGGTAATTTCCCGGGTGGTTCCATCATGAACACCTCGATCGGATCCAACGGCACAAAGGTGTACCTGACGGGTGGGTACGATGTCAATACAAACAGCACGCGCGCACCGGCGATCAAGACGTGGGAGTTCGATCCCGCTACGGAAACCTGGACAAATGTGGACCCGAAGATCACGGCGGTGTACAATTCAACGCATCTGATGTATGATGGAGCAGGAAAGTTCTACATCGCTGGTGGCTCGGGTGCAGCAGCATATGAGTCTGCGTTGGAGGTGTTCAATCCGAGTGAGGCAGTGACTGCAAAGATCTTCGTGAACAAGACGACGATCAACGATTGGGTGAAGCGCGGGAGCACGACGAAATTCCCACTCACAGTTCGAAACCAGGGTGGCGCTGTATTGAATTGGTCGGCCACATCGTCGCAGGCGTGGTTGACTGTCACCAAGTCAACGGGAACGCTCCAGCCCACGACGTTTGAGCAAGTGCTGCTGCAGGTTGATGGTAGCCAGCTCGCAAACGGTACATCAAGTGCAAAGCTCACGATCACGAGCAACGATCCAGCTACACCAACGCTCGATGTGAACGTGTCGGTGCGCGTGCAGGAAGAAGATGTCGATGCCGATTTGAATGTGCTGCTGGAAGAAGGAACCGGCACTTGGTGTGTATGGTGTCCCTACGGCGTCGACAGCATCAATGCCGTGCTTGCACAGTATCCCGGGCGCGTTAACGTGATCTCGTATCACGGTGGCAGTCAGACCGAGCCGCTGCAGACACCCCATACGACCGTGTGGACCGGCATCATCGGTCTTACAGGCTGGCCGCAGGGTGCCATCAATCGCGTTGTATTCGAAGGCGAAACAGCAATGGCTCTCAGCCGCGGTGCATGGGGACGTCGAGTCAACGAACTACTCAACACGCGTCGCAGTCCGCTGACCATCACGCTCACCGGCAGTTCGTATGATGCTCAGACAAAGGCCACGTCTCTTACGTTTGATGTGCTGTTCCATCGGGATCTCGGCGTGCCGGTCAACCTGACCGTCGCCCAGGTACAGGACGGGATGAAATACGATCAGCGCTTCACACCAGACGGTTCCACCTCGACAACACTTCGCGGCTTCGTCCACAATCACACGATGCGTAAGGCGTTCCCTGATGATGCCGGCATGCCCCTCGGTCAGAACTTCACCACACAGACAAAGGTCTCAAAGACCTTTACCTTCACCTCGGTTGATTCGACGATCAACACGAGCCGTTTCATCGTGTTTGCGCATCAGAAGAATCTGAACAGCTACGGCGAGGTGTTCCAGTCGATCGAGATTCCGCTTTCCCACATCGTGACCGACGTGCGTCCGGTTCCCGAGAACGCATCGTTCACGCTGCATCAGAATTATCCGAATCCGTTCAATCCCTCGACCGTCATCAACTACACCGTGCCGACCACCTCGCACGTGAGCATCGTCGTGACCGACGCACTCGGTCGTGAGGTGGCGCGTCCGATCGACGGTGTGCAGAACGCCGGCGAACATCAGTTCACCTTCGACGCCTCGTGGCTGCCCTCGGGCACCTACTACGTGTCGATGCGTTCGAGCTCGTTCAACCAGACCCGCACGATGTCGCTCGTCAAATAAGCGTCATCACATACGCTGTAACACGAAACGCCCCGCAAGGGGCGTTTCGTGTTGTACGGGAGGACGGACGCCCTCGTCCGTCATTGATGGATCATGCGGCGAGAGAATGCGGACGGCGGGACGCCGTCCGGCTTTTGGCGGCGAGACGCCGCCCGTCCACTGAGATCGCTCGTCCGCTGAGGGCTACTTGCCCGCGGAGAGGAGGAGCTCGATGATGCGGTCGAAGTCGTCGTGGTTGTAGAACTCGATGGTGATGGCTCCCTTGCCATCCTTCCCGGCCGTGATGGCCACCTTGGTGCCGAAGACGGGACGCAGCTTCGCGACGAGATCGGCCGTGCCGGCATCCACGCGGGATGTGTCGGTGCCCGGCAGCTTCGCGGGCTTCTGGGGTCGCATGCCCTCGCGCGCCAGCTGCTCGACGCGCCGCACGGAGAGATCCTCGCGCACGATCTTCTTCCAGAGCCGCACCTGGTCGCCTTCGCGATCGAGTGCGAGCAGCGCGCGCGCGTGCCCCATGCTGATCTCCTGCCGCTGGATGCTGCGCCGCACATCCTCGGGCAGCTTGAGCAGCCGCAGAAAATTCGTCACGGTCGACCGGTTCTTGCCGACCTTCTGCGCCACCAGCTCCTGCGTATGACCGCACTCCTCGACCAGCCGCCGGTAGCTCTCGGCGATCTCGATCGGATTCAGCGTCTCGCGCTGGATGTTCTCGATCAGCGCGAGCTCGATCATCTCCTCGGCCGTCTCGACCGCACGGATGTAGGCCGGTACGTGCGTGAGTCCCGCCTCCTGGCAGGCGCGCACGCGCCGCTCGCCGGAGATCAGCTCGTAGCCGTCATCGGCCCGTCGCACGGTGATCGCCTGCACCAGTCCGTTTTCGCGGATGCTCTGCGCCAGTTCGCGCAGCGCCTGCGGCTCGAAGTCCGTGCGCGGCTGGTAGGGATTCGGTCGAATGCGCGCCAGTTCGATGTGCGCGAAAATATCGTGCGACATCCCGTCGTCACGGGTCTCCGGGCTGGGCGTCACGCTCACCGGCTCCGATGGTTCCGACGGCGCCGGGGGAATCAGGGCGCCGAGTCCCTTGCCAAGTCCGAATTTCTGTTTTGACACGCTGTGCGATCCCTTCTCCGTCAGACCGCACCGTGCGCGGCGTCGTCAGCAGCCGGTGCGTCGTGCGACACGGGTGCATCCACCGGTGTGGATGCGTCCTGTGCAGGCGCGGAGGTCTGCGGGGCGGATTGGTCCGCGTGCGCGGCGCGGGTGGCTTCCGCCGGGAGTGCGGGGTCGACCCCGTTCGGCGCGGGGGAAGCTGCCGCGGCCGCATCGGCGGTGAGGTGCTCGGTGGAGATGCCGTTCCGCCTGAGGATTTCCTGCGCGAGGTCGATGTAGTTCTGCGACCCGACCGACATGGCGTCGTAGAGGATCACCGGCTTGCCGAAGCTCGGCGCTTCGCTCAGACGCACGTTGCGGCTGATGATGCTCTGGAAGACCTTCTCGCCAAAATGGCTGCGTACCTCGTCGGCGACCTGCTTGGAGAGGCGCAGACGGGAATCGTACATGGTCAGCAATACGCCTTCGATGTCGAGACGGGGATTCAGGTGCCTGCGCACGATGTTGATCGTGTTGAGGAGTTTGCCGAGTCCCTCGAGAGCGAAGTACTCGCACTGCACGGGAATCAGCACCGCATCGGCCGCGGTCAGGGAGTTGACGGTCAGCAGGGTGAGGGAGGGGGGACAGTCGATGACCACGAAATCGAACTCCCCGCGCACCGAATCGATCGCGTGGCGGAGGATCTGCTCGCGATGTTGCACGTCGATGAGTTCGATTTCCGCGCCGACAAGGTTGATGTTCGCCGGCACGAGGCTCAGATACGGCAGCTCGGTCGCACGCACGCCCGAGGTGAGCGGCGCTTCGCCGATCAGAACTTCGTAGATGGTGACGGGACAGTCTGCCACGTCGATGCCGACACCGCTGGAGGCATTGCCCTGGGGATCGATGTCGATCAGGAGGGTTCTGTACTCCGATACCGCCAGGCTGGCAGCGAGATTGACCGAGGTCGTCGTCTTGCCGACGCCGCCCTTCTGATTTGCTACTGCAATGACTTTTGCCATACCGCTGGGAAACGTACCTGCTAGTCGAATCTGCTCATGAGTGCAACGCGACCGGTCCGAAGGCCGGTCGCGTGCCTGTTGTGTACCGTCGACGAATGCGACGTGAAATTATGCGGCCGGTGCGTCTGCCGTCTTCGCGACACCACAGGTGTCCAGCAGCCACGCCAGATACGGCGCCGACGTATCCGCCACCGGCAGCATCAGGATTTCCGGCACCTGATAGCTGTGCAGGGCGCGCACACGCGCCTCGACCTGCGTGAAATGTGCGTAGACAGTCTTGCAAAACACCAGACTTTCCGGCTCATCGTGAATCTGCCCCTGCCACTTGTACACCGAACGGATGTACGGCACAACACTGCAGCAGGCTGCAAGTCCTTCGTCGAGCAACGCGCGGGCGATTTCAATGGCCGCGTGATCCGACGGAGCGGAAATCATTACCACACAGGGATCATTTGCTTCCATGGGAGTATCCTTGTTGATAAGCTCCATAATCTACCGCCTGCGCGCCTGAGAAGCAATCCAACGCTGTCGCACCCGAAGGGCGACAGTGTCCATCACGCCACGCTGCCGCGCTTCAGGGCCTGGCTGCGCTTCACCCTGTGGCTGCATTCTGCCCTGCCTGGCGCTTGCATGTGGGGGGGCAATGCGATATGTTTTGAGTTGTTCCCAACGAAAAGCGGATGTCACGCATACATGAGCCATCTTGATTTTGAGGATTTTGACGACGAAGCACCTGATCTGAGAAGGGAGGAACAGCGTTTTGCAGGCATGGACACGTCTGCTCTTCTGGAAGCCGCGCGCGCCGGAGAGCTGAGCGTGGACACCATGGACGAACTCGCGACCTACCTTTTCGACAAGAGCAACTTCGAGGAAGCCCTCAAATTTCTCGACGTGCTCTGCGAAGTCGCGCCCTACAGCTCCGACGTGTGGGAGCGTCGCGGCATGGCCCTCAATAATCTCGGCCGCCATGCCGACGCCCTCGAGGCCTTCGAACAGGCCCAGACCATGAATCCCGCCGACTCCGAGCTGCTCATCAACAAGGGCATCGCCCTCGACAACCTCGGCCGTCATGATGAGGCGATGGATTGTTTCGACATCGCAGCCGCCCTCGACGTCGACAACGACGACGCCCTGTTCAGCAAGGCCGTCACGCTTGAACATCTGACCCGCTATGACGAGGCCATCCCGCTCTTTCTCGACGTCCTCTTTCGCGATCCCTCCCACCGCGAAGCCTGGTACGAACTCGGCTACTGCTACGATGTGACCGACCGCCTCGCCGACGCCCTCGAGTGCTACGACCGCCACCTCG
>JAEYUG010000058.1 GCA_023432805.1 Bacteroidota bacterium
CCCCGCGGCATGCGTCGCATGCGCGGCGAGTCGTGCGCGCGTGCGCTCCTCTCCCCCGCCAATCACGACGAGATGCACCTGCGCAGGCAGCAGCGCGAGCGCATCGGCCGCCTCCTCGAGGCAGCGGCTCGCGGCAACGAGTCCCTGATACACCACAACCTGCGCATCCACCGCAAGCCCGAGCAGCGCATGCAGCGTGGCGCCGTCGCTGCGCGGCGCATCCTCCGTCGCCGGCGGAACATTGCGCACCAGCACCGGCAACTGCCGCGCGCCATACTCTTCGTGCAGGATCACCGCACGGTGCGGTTCAGGCGCGACGACGCGATCCGCACTGCGCACCACCCACCGTTCGACACGCCGCCAGAGGGACCGCAGCGGCGCATTGTCCTCACTCGCCTCGCTCCACAATTCGTGGGCATGGTACACCACCGCCGCATGCCGCACCCAGCGCGCGACCAGCACGGCCGGCATCACCGTCACGTCATGACCGACGATCACATCCGCACGCAGCCCTGCGAGCACGCGCGCGGCCCGCATGAGAAACTCCATGTAGCGGAGAAGCTTGAGGAGGGGATGGGGATGTGCCGACAGACGGCGCAGCGCCACCGGCAGCCAGACCGCATGCACGTGGGGAAGCATCCGCGCAACGTCGGCCGTGCGCTGATCGTAGGCCGGTGCGACGAGGTGCAGGTCGAAATCCTGCGCACGCATCCATGCCAGTTCGTGCAACAACGGTGGCAGCAGGTGCACGCGGTTGAACACCACGTGCACGATGCGCGGTGCGCGCGACGCACTGCGTCCCTGCGGGTTCATCGCGGCCCCCCGAAGCGCGCGCGCAGCCATCCCGCGGCAAGCGCCCACTCCTTCGCCGCGACGAGCAGGAATCCCCCGACCCGTTCGGCGAAGGGACGCTCCCGCCACCGATATTTCGGAGCGAGATGTCCGTAATATGCCGCCGCCCCGACCACGGGCACGGCGAGCAGCGCCACGCAACGCAGGAGCCATGCGGCGACGACGCACGCGACGACGACGACGACCACGAGCGTCCACTTCACGAGCACGCGGTGGTGGAATCCTTCGCGCATGCGGCTCTCACCGTCGCCGATGCCGTAGAGTAGATGCTGGCGGAGGAAGGCACCGAGCGTGGCGCGGGGATGCCAGGTGACGAATGCATCAAAACGCGGCTCGAAGCGGAAGCGGCGCTCCCGCAGCCGCAGGCAGAGCGCCGTATCCTCGCCCGCGAAGCTGAGCGCTTCGGGATATCCCCCCACCGCGTCGAAGGCCGCGCGGCGCAGGGCGAAGGAGCGCGACGAGGGAAGGAAGCTCCCGGCGTCGAGCGCTGTGACGGCGATGGACGACGCAGCGGCCATGCGCTCGAAGCGTGTGCGACCCACTTCGCGGTAGCCACCCGAGACAACATCGATGGCGGGATCGAGCAGCAGGGGCTCGGTGATGCGCACGAGCCAGTCCGCATCGATCGTGCACCCGAGGTCGGTCGTGGCGATGACCTCCTGCGTGCTGCGTGCGACGGCACGATTGCGTCCCGCCGCAATGTTCGCCCCCGCTTCGACGAACACCTCGGTGCGCACGCCCGGCAGCGCCGCAGCACGGAACAGCTCGACGGTGCGGTCGGTGGATCCCGCATCACAGACGATGAGTTCCGCGGGCAGCGCCGTACCGGCGGCGAGGGAGTCGAGGAAGGCGGCAACGGAGGCTTCCTCATTGCGTGTCGTCACGATGAGGGAGACCGCAAGGATGTCAGGCATCACACGCCTCCGCATGGTCCCCCGCGTCGACAACCCCTCCTCCATCCCCCATCTCCGACCCGTGCGCCGCATCCGCGACGCGCATGTACAGGGCGATGGCCGCAATCACGAATCCGAGCAGGAACTTGAGGCGGATGAAGTAGATGAAGTTGGGAACGATCACGACGAAGAGTGTGAGCACGGCAAGCAGCGTGAAGCGGTCGAGCCGCTCGTGTGTGACATGGTAGAGCCTCACCCCGCGCCGCCAGATGCGGAAGAACGCGGCGTAGAGCAGCACCGTGCCGACAACGCCGAGCTTGAGCATGAACTGCACTGCGTCGATGTGCGCGTTGACGTGCTCGCCGCGGATCTGGTCCATAATGTCGAAGGACCCGAGGTCGAAGGGATGCAGGATGTACTCCTGCCAGGGTGCGCCCCATCCGAGCCCCCACAGCACGGCCCCATGCGCGCTGAGCGTGGTCCAGATGTTGACGATCTCGAGCACGCGCGCGCCGATCGAGAGATCGCCGTAGAGCATGACGGCATCCTTCCAGCTGAAGGCCGACGAGAGTGCGTACGAAATCATGCGCCTGCTGCTCTCGTCGAGCGCCGCGGCAAAGAAGAGCCATGCGGCCAGGGCGCCGAGTCCGATCGTGACGACGATCGTCCGCGTGCGCACCTGCCTCCGGTTGAGCACGAAGATCATCACGAGCCCCGCCGCGGTGAGCAGATAGGTGAGACGGCCGAGTCCCGCCATGAGCATGACGGTCAGGTACATCGACAGGACGCCCAGTCCGATTCGCGCCCATCGCGGCATGGGTCGCAGCACGAGCTGGGCGGCCACGGTCAGGCACAGGAAGAACGCGGTCAGCGTCAGATCGCTGCCGAGCAGAATGCGCGAGTATTCGCCACCTGTCACGTCAAGTCCGCCCCCCCGCAGCCAGCGTGCAATGAACACGCCGTTCTTGGCGAAGAACACCACGCCACCGGTCGCAAGAAACACGAACACGTCGCGCGTGCGATCGAAGGTGCGCGAGAAGATGACGTAGAACACGAACACGTGTCCGAGGTCGCGCAGCTCCCACGTATACGTGCTCGCCGTGCGTGTGTGAAAGAATCCGAGAATCGCACCGTACACCCAGAGCAGCAGCAGCGGCACCAGCAGCATGTCGGCGTCGAACACTCGCACGCGACCCGTGCGTCGCGCATGCAGCCACTCGCGGACGACCACGGGCACGAGCAGCAGCGCGCTCAGGAAATCCATGAGCGACACTCCGAGAATCCGCACACCAAGCACGGTGCTGTTCTGCCCGGAGAAGAAGGCCTCGGTGCTGCTCAGATCGAACTCCTCGTACCCGAACAGGAACACCGCAAAGGCAAACAGTGCCACCCGCATGTCGGAGAGCATCACGAACACGGCCACGCCCGTGAACATCGCGGCCCCTGCAGCCGCGGGCGAGCTCGTGAGTTTCCCGCCCGCGACGACCATCAGCAGGCACACCGCGACCACGAGCAGCAGCTCGGCACGGTGACCCGCCAGCCATGCAGCGGAATCCATCCACCATGTGCGCATGCGCGCCGCACGCAGGCTCATGCCCGCACCTCGCCCGGATCGTCACGCGGCACGATGCGGCGGATGTCGTCGATGCGCACAAGCCCGAGCATGTGCAGCGACACGAGAAAGATGAGGAGGGATCCCGCAGCACCGACTCCCATGGGGAGGAAATCCCCCACCTGCGAACTGACCAGGAAGAGGAGGAACACCGAGGCCGCCACTCTCCCCCGTCGGAAGCCACCGTCGAACACACGCCGTGCGGCAATGACATAGCCTGCCGTCGCCACCATCTCCGCAAGCACGACACCGAACGCCGCACCACGCAGATCGAAACGCCCGATCAACAGCGGCGTCGCGACGAGCATCACCACGAGCGCGGCCACGCTGACCGCAACAGCATGCCAGGCATGTCCGCCGGTCATGAGCACGTTGCTCGCGAGAAGTCCCCACGCGAAGAGCGGAATGTACAGCGCAAGCAGGCGCAGGACGGGAGCAGCCTCCTCGTACCCCTCCCCGTAGAGCAGAGAGATCAGCACCGGCGCGAGCTGTCGAAACAGCAGCGCAGCCACGGCCGCCGCGGCCACGAGCACGACCGTGCCGCGTTCGTACACCTCGCGTGCCTTCTCGCGCGCGCCGGCGAGCAGACGGCTAAAGACGGGATACAGCGCGGTACCGACCGCGCTGACGAAGAACAGCGAGGCGAACACGAGACGCGACGACGCCGCGTAGACGCCTGTGCGCTCGTCCCCCGCCATCGCGGTGAGCAGCACCACGTCGAGACGCTGCACAGCGTAATGCGCGCCGTTGATCAGCAGAAACGGGAGTCCCGCCGCCAGCAGTCCTGCGGCAGTGCGCCACGAAGGCATACCCCGCACGACGAGGCCGTGCCGCGCAGCCCACGAGGCGCCGAGCGCGACCTTCACCAGCGAAACCGCCGTTGTCACACCGACGAGTGCGACGAGTCCCCCGCCATGCACGACCACCGCAATGTTGCCCGCGGTGAACACGATGAGGCAGACGAGTTCGATCACCGCGAAGGGATAGATGCGCTCGTGTGCACTGAGCAGCGCGTTGAACACCGTGGCGAGCGCCGACGCCACGAGTCCTGCCGCACCGACCGCAAGCGCGATCTGCGCCTGAGAGCCGAATCCCGCGAGCATGCCGGTCGCGAGCGACGCCGCGGCGAGCACGAGGGCCGAAAGAAACTGCACGCCGAAGAAGGTGTCGAGCGTCGCCTGCGAACGTCCGCGATCACGACTGACGTCGCGGATCACGAGGTTCGTGATGCCGAGATCGGCGAAGGAGAGGTAGAGGGTGAGGATGTTGGTGACGGCCGCGTACTGCCCGAGGATCCCCGCACCCAGGCGTCGCGCGATGTACATGGCCAGCAGCACGCTGACCACGCGGTAGAAGATGCTGCTCGCCGTCAGCCAGCGAACGTTGCGCGAAAAGCGACCGGAGGTTCCGTCCGTATCAGACGGCGCATGTTGCATGGCGGGGTTCCCTCCGCCTCAGCTCCGGCGCGCGAGCCGGACCTCATCGACCATCACGAACAGCACGCTGAACACGATGCTGAACAACATGGTCATGGCAAGCCACAGGGCGCGCCGTGGTGCGTCGCGCTTGAGCGCGGGAACGGCGGCGTCGAGCACCTGCACGGTCGGTGTGTCACGCGCCTCCTGCACCTTGTCCTGGTAGTACTGCTGGCTCAGAAATGCGCTCACCTGCTCGAGCGTCTTGACCTGGCGCATGAGATTGGCCATGTCGCGCGCTACGGAGGGGATGCGCGCAAAGGGCACGAAGTAGTCTGCATCGCCCTTGCCGCGCCCCGTCGACAGGGCCTCGTACTGACGGGTCAGCTGATCGATCTCCGCCTCGAGCTGCGTAATCACGCGGCTGTTGTCGGAGAAGTCCATCTTCTTCATCGCCAGTTCGGCCTCGGCCCGTGCGATCGAGTTGCGCAGCGACACGGCGCTCGAAAGCGCGGCTTCGGTCTGCTTGTCGATCGATGCGCTCTGATGCGTCTCCTGATACCCCACGAGCCGCGCGAGCGCGCTGTCGAGATCCGCACGCGTGCGCGCGAGCTCCTGCTCGATGAAGATGCGCGAGTTGCGCGCGCGCGAAACCATCTTCTCGCGATTGATCCGGTCGAGCCACGTCACATAGCCATTGGCCAGATGCGCCGCCGCCTGCTTGACCGAGTCGATCTCATCCGTCCCCGCGAAAAAGCCCGTCGAGAGCTCGACCCGCACGCGGATCACACCATTCTTGTTCGCGGATATCTCCGTGCTCTCACGCAGCGGCTCGATGGCCAGACGATACGATTTGTCGGACGGAATGTCGAATGCCGCCGCGAGACCTTCGGTACGGACCAGACTGTCGACAACGGATTCGCTTGTGAGGATTTCCACGAACAGATCCGATGGCCGTCCACCGAACCCGAGTGACGCGCCGAGATCCATCATCGGAAGCGACGAGCTCGTCGACTGCAGGAGGGAGCCGAGTGCGAGGGGATTCGAATCCTTCTGCGGGGGCAGCAGCGTCACGGTCGACGAATAGGTCTGCGGCATGATGAACACCCAGACGAGCATGAGCACGGTGGCTGCGAGTGTCACGCGGATCACCGTGCGGCGGCGACGCACGACCGCGCGTGCGAGCGTGCGCCAGGCCTCGAAATCGTGTCCGCTCTGCGGTGTGGATGCGTCCATTGTCACGCCGTCAATTGATGCGGGAAATGGCGATGATGATGCCGACGATCCCGGCGACCTGCGAGATGACACCGAGCGTCGTGAGCGCGATTTCCCAGAACTTCACCTCGGGAACCTCGGGAACCCAGATGGTGTCGCCGGGTTCCAGTTCGTAGTCGCCTTCGTCATCGGCATCGACGAGCTCGCCCGTGCGGGCCTTCACCACGCGCACATCGCCGTCGTCCGCACGCCAGCCGTACCCGCCCGCTGCAGTGATGTACTGCTCGAAGGTCCACCCTGTAGCGAAAATCACGTTGCCGGGATTGTTGACGCGGCCGATGACGCGGATGTAATCCTTGCGGCGTGGTACTTCGACGATGTCGCCTTCCTGCATGACGATGTTCTGCGTGGGATCTCCCTGCAGGAAGAGCTTCTTGAAGTCGACCACCATCTGTCCGACACGCTCGCGCGAGCGGGCCTTGAAGTACTCGTATTCGTCTTCCTGCATGTCGGCGGTGGGAATCTTCTGCAGGCGCTCGAACTCGCGGTCGCGTTCGTTCTCCGGCGTCTTGCGTACGACGGTCGCCTCTTCGAGCGAGGCTTCATCGGTGAAGCCGCCCGCGCGGTGGATCACATCACGCAGCGTGGTCGTTCCGAGGTCGATCGAGTACGTGCCCTGATAGCGCACCTCGCCGCGCAGCACCACGAGACGGTGATCCTGGTAGCGGGGGATCGCGCGCACGAGGACGAGGTCGCCGGGCTGCAGCGGCATGTCGGCCGACCGATCATGGGGATAGCCGCGCAGGTTGACGAACATGCGGCGCGTTGTCACATGGTCACGGTCGAAACGCACGATCTCGACGCTGTCGCGAAATGCGGACGCCTTCAAGCCCTGACTGGCGTCGAGCGCGCTGTAGAGTGTCTCTCCGGTGATGAAGTCGAACCAGCCTTCAGCCCCCACCGCGCCGAAGGTGCCGATGCGGTTGTCGCGCGGACGAAAGACGATGCGGTCTCCGCCGCTGACGAAGGGATTCGCGGCAAGGTCACCCAGCCGAAGGTAGCGCAGCAGATCCGCACTGAAGGTGGTCCCGTCGGTGCGCGTGACGCGGATGTCGCGAATCGAGGTGGTGTCGGGAACGATCCCGCCGGCGGCCTCGAGTGCTTCGGACACACGCGCGGTTGCAGGCAGCACAATCACACCGGGCATGCGCACGGCACCCGCCACTGTCACCTTCACCTGTCGCGCGCGAGAGAGACTGACGAGAATGTCGGCCTTGCGCACATCGGTGCGCAGCATCGCATGCACGCGGTCACGCACCTCACGCAATGTGGCATTGCGCACCCGCGCCGTGCCGAAGCCCGGCAGCACGATGGTGCCGTCGCTGGAAACGGGAACAGTGAAGGTGTAGAACTGGGATCCGAAGATGCTGACGGAAAGTTCGTCGCCGGGACCGACAACGTAGAGGGTGTCGTCGACCGGGACCTCGACGGCGGGGGGTTGAAGCTCCGATCGGACGCTGCGCTGTTGAAGCAGATCCTTCGCCTCGCTGCGCCGCTCGTCGTGCTCACGCGCGCGTTCGCGTTCCTGCGCGTGCACGCGCACCCCTGCGCTGCACATGCAGACGGCGAAGAGCGCGAAGAGGGGCAGCCTGACGGAGAGGGATGTCCGGAATGTCACGCGGTCGATCATCATAGACGAAAAATCCTGAACGCGTGCGGAAGGTCGGGGAAGGGGTGGGGTGGAACCGTGCAACCGGTGGAAGTACCGAGGGCGGGACTTGAACCCGCACGGACCTTTCGGATCCAAAGGATTTTAAGTCCTTCGCGTCTGCCTATTCCGCCACCCCGGCGAGTGCACGGGTTCAGGGATTGAGAGAGGCGACGATCGGATTCGAACCGATGAATAACGCTTTTGCAGAGCGTCCCCTTAACCACTTGGGTACGTCGCCTATTGAGTCTTGAAATATACCCACCCACACCAATAAATGCAAAGAACGAGGGGGACGGACGAGGGCGTCCGTCCCCCCGTCCTACGTCAGCAGTTTCGTGCGGAAGTACGCAGCCGTCCGCTCGAGACCGTCGCGGCGCGGCACCTTCGGTTCCCACCCGAGCAGCGTCCGGGCCAGCGTGATGTCGGGCTGGCGCACCTTGGGATCATCGACCGGCAGCTCGCGATGCACGATGCGGCTCGAGGCGCCCAGCACCTCGATCACTTCGCGGGCAAGATCGAGCATGGTCAGCTCGTCGGGATTGCCGATGTTCACCGGCTGCGTGTAGTCGCTGCGCAGCAGCCTGTAGATGCCGTCGACCAGATCGCTCACGTAGCACACGCTGCGGGTCTGCAGTCCGTCGCCGAACACCGTCACATCCTCGCCCATGATCGCCTGCGACATGAACGCCGGAATCGCGCGTCCGTCATTGACGCGCATGCGCTCGCCGTAGGTGTTGAAGATCCGCACGATGCGCGTCTCCACACCGTGATGCGTGTGGTAGGCCATCGTCATGGCTTCCGCAAAGCGTTTGGCTTCGTCGTACACGCCTCGCGGACCAATGGGATTCACATTCCCCCAGTACGATTCCACCTGGGGGTGTATCTCCGGATCGCCGTACACTTCCGACGTCGACGCGAGCAGGAAGCGCGCGTTCTTCGCCTTCGCGAGTCCGAGTGCCTTGTGCGTGCCGAGCGAGCCGACCTTCAGCGTCTGGATCGGAAGTTTCAGATAGTCGATCGGACTCGCCGGCGAGGCGAAGTGGAGGATGTAGTCGATGCCGCCCTCGATATATGTGTATTCCGTCACGTCGTGCTTGACGAAGCGGAAGCCGTCGCTGCCGATGAGATGGACGATGTTGTCCATGTCGCCGGTGATCAGGTTATCCATGCAGATGACATCGTGGCCTTCGGCCAGGAGGCGTTCGCAGAGGTGGCTGCCGAGAAACCCGGCGCCACCCGTGATCAGTGTGCGTGGCATGTCGTCGTCCGGGCCTACTGTGCCTTCGGCGCGGCCGTGTCGGCCGGCTGCGCGTCCGGTTGCGCATCCGGTTGCGCGGCCAGCTGCGGATCCTCCGGCTTGCGATCACCACGCGCATACTGCCGCCAGCTCTCGAGCTGGTTGAGCAGCGAGGCATCGTTCGGCATCGACGTGAGCGCGTTCTCGAGAAGCTTCACGCCTTTGTCGTACTGGCCGAGACCTTCATACAGATTGAGCAGCACCGAGTAGGGCGAACGCGGGGCGTTGCGACCGGTGACGTCTTGCGCGAGCAGATCGAGGTAGTGCTTCTCGAGCTCGGGCGCCAGACGACCGAGCGCGTCCTTGTCACCGAACATGAAGTACATCGTGCTCAAATCAGTCTTGAGGGTGATGTCCATCTCATGAATGGTGCTCGGTACGACCTTCTCCATCTTGGCAAGGATCTCGCGTGCCTCCTCCTTGCTGTTCCTGTCCTGGAACGCGACCTGCGCGTAGCCCATGTACAGATAGCGGAAGCTCGTCAGCATGCGTGTGCTGGCTTCGTCGAGGTTGATTTTCGGATTGTTCAGCTCGCGGAACATGAAGCCGTAGGCGCGGTTGCTGTCGGGCACCGCGCGTGTCTCGATCAGATGCTTCCGCAGGAGGCCCATGTTCATGACCGGATAGTAGCGATCGCCGCGCTGCGGCAGACGCACGGGGGTGACACGGGCGGCGAGGCCTTCCACTACGAGAAAATCCTCGAGGCCGAGCTTGTCCTGCGGCGCCACGCTGAGCGCGAAATAGATCGGACGCTCGGAGAGGTTGTTGCGGAGGATGTCGAGGATGAGCATGTCCTGGTTGCGGATGCCCTGGTTGCCGGCGGGATCGTTGAACGTGGGACGTACGGTGAACTGCATTGCCGGGGGAAGTCCCTCGGCCGGATTGAAATACGGGAGATCGTTCAATGTGCCCTTCAGCATGGGGCTCGACTGATCGATCGGAATGGTGACGACCTGGTCCTGCCAGGCGACGGGACGCATGCCGCGCAGCTCGTCGTCGCTGTAGGTGAGCTTGACCGGCAGGGCGCCGTAGGGACGCTCGTTCTTGAGCTGCCGCGAGTACCAGTCGGTGTTGACGAGGCTGAGGTTCACCACGCGCACGTCGCGTCGCACGCCGGCCACGTACTGCAGGTACCAGACGGGGAAGGTGTCGTTGTCGCCGCCGGTGAAGAGGATGGCGTTCTCGTCGCAGCTCTGCAGCAGGTTGTAGGCATAGTCCCACGCGACGTAGTTGAGATTGCGGTCGTGGGTCTGATGGTTCTGCGCGTACATGTTGACGGGCGCGGCGATGAGTGCGAGACCGGCGATGGCCACACCCACGGCTTCATTGTTCTTGACGGCGTTGCGGACCAGTTCCCAGATCGCGAACACGCCGAGACCGATCCAGATTGCGAACACGTAGAAGGATCCGACAAAGAAGTAGTCGCGCTCGCGCACCTGCGGTTCGGCCATGTTGAAGTAGATGACGAGCCCGATGCCGGTCATGAAGAAGAGCGCGGCGAGCGCCGTGCCGGTGCGCCAGTCCTTGCGCATGTGGAACCACAGGCCGAGCAGGCCGAGGATGAGGGGAATCGCATAGTAGCGGTTCGGGTAGCCCGTACTCTCGCTCCAGTCGGGGGCCTCGCCGACGAAGGAGACGGGTGCATCCTGCAGGTCGCCGGCGCGGCCGACGAAATTCCACATGAAGTACCGGATGTAGATGTGTCCGAGCTGGAAGCTCATGAAGAAATCCATGTCCGACGAGTACTTGCGGTAGGCGTCGATGCTTTCGGGATTCCAGCGGCGGGGGAGCATCGCCTTCTTGTCCGGGTCAATGGTCTGGGTGGCGTTGTTGAAGTTCGGGCCGCTCATGAGAGGATAGCTGCCGTACTGCTCGCGGTTGAGGTAGCTGTAGAGGGCGGGCAGCGTGCTCGGTTCGTTCTCGTTCATGGCGGGCTGCTGGCCGGCGCGGATGACGACGAGGGAGTAGGTGGTGAAGCCGAGTGTCACGAGCAGCAGTCCGAGGGCGCCCATGCGGATCTGGGGATGCATCGAAGGACGCGAGACGAGGTAGATGAGTCCGCCGACGATCGCGAGCAGCGCGATGATGCCGACCGTGCTCTGCAGCATGGTGGGCACGTACTTGACGACTCCGGGATAGACCGAGAAGAATCCACCACCCATGAGGGCGATGAAGATGAGCCAGTTGCGGGGTTGCATTTCGCTTCGGTCGCGATCGCGGAAGAAGACGAGGAAGAACACGAAGAAGAGCGCGAGCAACGACAGCAGATGCACGCCGATGCTGAGTCCCATCAGATACGCGATGAGCAGCAGGGTGCGCTCACTGGCGAGCACGCCGGCCTTCGCGTACCACTCGAGGGCCAGCCACACGGTGACGGAGATGAAGAACATGCCGATGCCGTAGACTTCGGCCTCGCTGGCGTTGAACCAGAAGGTATCGCTGAACGAGAGCGACAGGGCACCGACGGCACCGGCCAGCACCACGATCGCGGCCGACATCGGGGTGGCGGGATCACCGTACCACATGCGCAGCAGGCGCACGATGACGAGGTAGGTGAACAGGACGGTGAACGAGCTCGAGAAGGTCGAGATCAGATTCACGCGCAGGCCGAGATCCTCGACGAAGGGCAGCATGGAGAAGAATCGCCCGACGAGCTGGAAGAACGGCGCGCCCGGGGGATGCGGCACGCCCATGGTCACTGCGGAGGCGATGAACTCGCCGCAATCCCAGAAGGAAAGGGTCGGTGCCACGGTCATCAAAAAGATGACGCTCGAGATCGCAAAGACGACGAAGGCCGCCACGCGATGCAGGATGTTGAACTTCATGGTGTTGGTACCGTGTGATGGGTGGAATATGTACTGTCAGCGTGTTGCATGGTGTGGGCGTCCGCACGTGCGCGGGTGATCTCGGCGCGGGCGCGGGTGATGTCTGCGGCGCGGGGATGCGCGCGTGCGAGGCGCGCGAGCAGCGCGAGCGCGTCGTCGTAGCGATGCTCGAAGCGGTACGCTTCGAGCAGCACGCGCGCGGCGCTCTGCAGGGAAACGTCGGGCTGCGCCTCGGCGGCCATCGCGCGCAGGCATGCACGTTCGATGGCGGTGAACAGACGGTCGGCGCGCGCCGTGCACATCGACTCGCGGGCCAGCACGGCCGCGTCGAGCGCGTCGCGCGCATCGAGGGGATACGCACGCGCAGGTGCGATGTGCTCGTACCGGTCAAGGGCCTGATCGCAGGAGGCCGCACGGCCGCGCACGCGGAATTCGTAGTCGGCAAGGCGCAGACAGGTTTCACGGATCAGTGCCGCTGCGGCACGACCGACGGCGTCGACCGAGGCTTCCCGGGGAAGCCCGCCACAGGCATCGAGCGCACGGCGCGTCCGCTCGGCATGCACCCGCGGTGTGTTCAACACGCGGGTCCGCGTCAGACGAACAGTCAATCCCTCGACGCGCAGCTTGTCGGCGAAGGGTTCGAGGGATTCCGGATCGCAGGCGGCGGAAAAATGGATGGGGGTATCCTTTTCCTGCAGACGTACGGCGCTGTCGAGAGGCACGTCGAGGTCGCCCTGCGCAATCACGCGCACATCGCCACGCAGACCCTCGACGTGCTGCGCGTGCATCACGGGCCAGGTATCGTTGTCGCCCGCCGTGTACAACACGGCGTTCGAGTCGCACGAGGCGAGGAGTCCCCGTGCAAAAATCGGTATCGTCACATCGCCGCTGCGATCGTGCGCCCTGTGACCCGCATGCGCCATCCAGAGCGGCAGCACGGCGGCAAGGCTCAGCAGACCGATACCGGGACCACGCGAGCGGAACACGCGCGCCAGCGCGAAGAGTCCCGCAGCGGCCATGGGCACGGCCGCAAAGAAGAACGGGACGTACATGCCGTCGAAGGGTCGCGGGTGCTGGCCGGGCAGGTTGAGGCCGAATGCCGCGAGGGGACCTGTCACCACGAGCAGCACAGTCAACGCCAGCGCGGTGCGGCGCATGCGTCGCAGACTCCAGAGCATCCCGACGGCGACGAGCACGAGCGGGATCCCGAAGTTGCTGCTCGGATACGCTGCAGCAACGGGCTCGAGCAGCATGGGGTCGCCATCGTTGTCGCGCACAGCGATGGCAGGTGCAGCATCGGCGCGATCGTTCGCGCGGCCGATCGCATTCCAGAAGGTGTAACGCGCCAGCTGATCCTGCAGCTGCACGCGCACAAAATACCCGAACTCCGATTCCTCCTGCGTCCACGCATCGAGCGCGGCGGCATCCCCCGTGCGACGTCGCGCGAACATGTCGGGGCCCTGCCCCGGACCCGGCGTCGCGAAATACTCCGTGAGCGCGGCGGCATCGGCGCGCGCGGGACCAGGCACGGCAGGATGCTCCGAGGCGCGCGCCGGCACCAGGGCATTGAGCGACACGCCGATGCAGAACGTCGCGATCGGCACGAGCATGCGGTGCAGTGCGGTGCGCGGAGCAAGGCGATGCAGAAGGATGGCTGCGATGGAGAACACGAGGGCTGCAAGGATGGCTCCCATGAGCAACGCGACTGCGGGTGAGGAAACGAGCACGACGCCGGCATCGAGCGGAAGCGACGCGACCGCCCGCGGCCAGCCCGCAACCGCCGCGATCATGGCCACGAGCGCCAGACCGATGCCGGACAGATACACGCGCAGTGCATGCCGGCGCACCAGCAGCAGCAGGATCGGCGCGAGCGTGTACATCCAGAGATCACCCATCGTCGTGGCGATACCGACCGCGATACCCGTCGCAGCGATCGACCAGAGGGACCGCTCTCCTGCACCAACCGGACCCGCCGCCAGCAGCAGCGCCGCGGCATTGAACAGCAGCTGGGGATTGTGCGGTTCGACGATGCCGGCATTCATCCAGAAACTCTCCGACAGTGCGAAGGCAGCCGTGGTGATCGCCGCGGCGGCCATCGCGAATCCACGGTCCCGGCTACGCACGGCTTCCCCACCGCGGGGTGCGGCGAGCGCAGCCCGATCTTCGACAAGCAGCAGCAGCATCCTCTCGACAAACAGAAACGCGAGTGCGACGACGGCCGCGGAGAGGAATCCGTGCCAGAGCACCAGCCGCCGCGCGACGCTCCCGCCCATCGGAAGCGCGAGCCACCACTGCGCGGGAACGAGGGATCCGAGTCCCGACGGAGCCTGGGGTACGCCGCCGACATGGGCCGCCGTGATGAGCTCACCGCTCTCCCAACCGGTGACGCCGGGCGCCCCCGTCCATGCATAGACGAGAAACGCGGCGGTGCCGAGCCCGAGCGCGGTGCCGATGCGGATGCGGGATCCTATGTGCCGCCCGGGGGTCACGCCTGCTGCGTGTCCGCCTTCTTCCTGCGATAAATGATGCCGAGGGGAATCAGCACGCAGTAGCCGAGAACGAGGATGAGGGGACCAATGGTCACCGAGAGGGGACTCACGTCATCGCCTGCTGCCATCACCAGGTAGCCGATGATGACCGTGACGATGCCTGCGAGGATGATCGTGTAGTTGATGCGCTGCGGCATTTCGACTTCCGCGACGAAGGTCTTCTTCTTCGGCTGCGGACGTCGCTGTGCTTGGATTTTCGCCATGGTGGATCTCCGTTGTATGATGAATCACACTGTATGCGTGTCGGGCGCCTCGGGAAGCGCCGTGAGGCGACCCTCGTGCAACCGGTACATCTGATGTGCGCGGCGTGCGAGCGCCTGATCGTGGGTGACGACGACGATCGTCTGCCGGCGCTCGGCCGCCAGCGACCAGAGCAGCTCGTGCAGCATAGCCGCGTTCTCCTCGTCGAGGTTGCCCGACGGCTCGTCGGCCAGCACGACGCGGGGATTGTTGACAAGCGCACGGGCAACAGCCACGCGCTGCTGTTCGCCACCCGACAGCTCCGACGGTCGCGCGTGCGCACGATGCACCACGCGCACGAGCTCGAGCAGGTCCTTCGCGCGCTTCGTCGCGGCTGCGGGCGACTCGCCCGCGATCAGCGCAGGCATGGCCACGTTTTCAATCGCGCTGAACTCCGGCAGGAGGTGGTGGAACTGAAACACGAACCCGACGTTGGCGTTGCGAAAGGCCGCCAGCGCGCGGTCGCCCATGCTGAACATGTTCACACCGGCCACTTCGACCTTCCCGTCACTGGGCCGGTCGAGCGCCCCGATCACATGCAGCAGCGTGCTCTTGCCCGCGCCCGACGAACCGACCACGGCGAGAATCGCGCCCTCCTCCACCTCGAGCGTCACGCCCTTGAGGACGTCGAGCACATCGGATGTGCCCGCGCCGTAGCTCTTGCGGACATTGTGAAGACGGATGACGGGAGGATTCATGTCTGAGCGTTCAATCTGGTAAAATTGCGAACGTGTGCGTGCACTTCCAAACCGGATTGCCGTGCCCTGCCGCAGTCATCGTGGGGAAGCCGTGCCCGCCGCCCCATCTCTGCAAACCCGTCACTCCCATCGGATCGCATCGATGATCTCCACGCGCCGCGCCCGCTCGGCGGGATACCACGACGCCGCCAGGCAGAGTCCGAACGTCGAAAGCGCGATCAGCACGATGTCGCTCCATCGCACATCGACGGGAATAGCCGGAATGATGAAGGCGGCATCGAGACGCACGAGCCCGTACTCGGCTTGCAGCCATGTGAGGAGGAGTCCGAGCGCCATGCCGGCTACCGTGCCGACAAGACCGATCCAGAAGCCCTGCAGCAGGAAGATGCGCCGCACCGACGCCGCGGGCATGCCCATCGTGCGGAGGATACCGATGTCGCGCTTCTTCTCGACGACGAGCATGGTCAGCGAGGCGAGGATGTTGAAGACCGCCACCGCAATGATGATCGAGAGAAGGATGAATGCGCTCCACCGCTCGATCTGCATCATGGCGTAGAGGTCCTTGTGCAGATCCTCCCAGGTCAGCACGTTCCATCCGCCACCGATGGCCTCGGCCAGCTCGGCCTTCGCACCGGCACTGCGGTCGATCGAACGCAGCCGCAGCTCGTAGCCCGTCACCTGCACCGGCATGCGGAAGAGCAGCCGCGCATCACCGAGCGAGATGAAGGCGTAGGATCCGTCGTACAGCTTGTTCTTCGAATCGTAGATGCCGACCACGGGACAGCGCAGCGCCGTGGGCATGACGTACTGGGTGAGGACGTTCTCCATGCCGGCGGGACTCACGAGGGTGATCGTGTCACCGACGAGCACGCGCATGTTGTCGGCGAGCTGACGACCGAGTACAACGCCGCGAGACTTCCCCACGTCGAAGGCGCCGAGCACGATGGTCGAACGGACACCCGACACACCGTCGATCACGTCCGCATCCATTCCCTTCACCCAGACGAACACGTTGTTGTCGCGCGACATGGCCATGGCCTTCCGCGAAATGAAGGGCGCATGCCCCGCCAGGTCGTCGCGCGAACGGATCAGGGAATCCACACGCGCGTCGCTCGCACCAGGCGTGCGTGGCAAGCGCTCGATCTTGATGTGGGGATCGAAGTTCTGCAGGATGTCGGTGACGAGTCCGTTGAAGCCGTTGAAGACCGACATGACGACGATCAGCGCCGCCACGCCGAAGGTGATGCCGAGCGTGGCGAGCAGCGAGATGATGTTGATGAAGGTAAAGGTCTTGCGACCCACCAGGTATCTGCGCGATATGACCGAGGTGACGCGCATGTCAGTGGAAACGGATGGAGCGGATGGGGTCGAGTCGCGCGCCCAGCCAGGCGGGCACGAACGAGGCGAGGAAGGTCAGCCCGACCGCTGCCGCCGACACGAGCACGAACACGGCGAGGGACATGTCGATGGGCACGGTGCTCATGAAGTACACATCCTGCGGAAGGCTGAAGAAGCGCAGTTCCTGCTGCGCGAAACAGAAGATGAAGGCGATGGCACTGCCGATCGCGGCACCCGCGACGCCGATCGTGAGTCCCTGCAGCATGAAGATGCGGCGGATGCTCGCACGCGAGGCACCCATGGCCAGCAGCACGCCGATGCTGCGCGTCTTTTCGATGACGAAGAGCAGGAGCGTGGCGATGATGTTGAACGCCGCAATGATGATGAGCGAACCGACGACGACAGGGATCAGCTGCTTCTGCAGGTCGATCCACACGAAGATGGGACGAAAGAGATCGTAGACCGAGCGGGGATCGAAGGGGTACCCGACGTCCTTCTGCAGGCGCGTGACGGTGGCATCGATGTGCACTGCATCGTCGACGCGCACGTCATACCCGTTGATCGACGCGGGTTCGCTGAACAGGCGCTGCGCGACGGGCAGATCCGTGAAGACGTACACGTCGTCGAAGTACTCGGCCATGCCGGTTTCGTAGAGTCCGCGGATCGTGCACTGCACCTTCGGCGCCGAGGCAATGTCTGCGAACGAGGTGACCCCGAGCAGCACCACGCGGTCGCCGACTGCGAGACCGAGCTTGTCGGCGAGCCGTCGGCCCATGATGCACGACGATCCCTGGTCGGATACGAGCGATGCGCGTCCCGCCACGATGTTCGCACGCAGAAACGCATCCGCCTCGCGGGCGGGGATGCCCTTGAGCACGATACCATCGAGGTTGTCGCGCGTGATCACCACGGCCTGCCGCTGCAGGAACGGCACCGCCGAGCGCACGTGCGGGACGCGCAGAATCGCAGCCTGCCGCGCCGTGTCGTCGCGCGTGGCCGCCTGACGGAACGTCCCCGCCTGGATGTGCGACGAGAGTGCGATGATGTTGCCGCGCAGCTCGCGCTCGAACCCGTCGAGAATCGTGAACGTGATGATCAGTGCCGCCGTGCCCACCGCCACGCTTCCCACCGCCACCGCCGTCATGAACGACAGGAAGCGAGAGAGATTCCGCGTGCGCAGGGTACGCAGCGCGAAGAAACGTTCAAATGCCATGAGCGGCCGGCCGTGGGGCGTGCATCGTCATCAGAGGAGTTTCAGATCCGCATATCCGTCATGTCGGCATCGCGGCGACCGCACTGCCGTACTGCAGCAGGTACGCCTTGATGAACGCACCGAGTTCGCCATCCATCACCGCCTGCACGTTGCTCGTCTCCTCGCTCGTGCGATGATCCTTGACCATGTTGTAGGGATGGAAGACATAGGAGCGGATCTGGCTGCCCCATTCGATCTTCTTCTTGCTGTCTTCGATCGACGCCAGACGGGAAGCCTCCTTCTCGCGTTCGATCTGGTAGAGTCGCGACATGAGCAGCTTGATCGCGGTCTGCCTGTTCTGCAGCTGCGAACGCTCCTGCTGGCAGGCCACCATGATGCCGGTGGGGATGTGCGTGACGCGCACCGCGGTCTCGACCTTGTTGACGTTCTGCCCGCCCTTGCCGCCGCTGCGGAAGGTGTCGAAACGCAGGTCGGCGGGATTGAGCTCGATCGTGATGTCGTTGTCGATCTCCGGATAGACGAACACGCTCGCAAACGAGGTGTGACGCCGCTTGGCGGAATCGAAGGGCGAAATGCGCACCAGCCGGTGTACACCGATTTCCGAACGCAGATACCCGAAGGCGTAGGTGCCGCTCACCTCGAGCGTCACGCTCTTGATGCCCGCACCCTCGCCCTCCAGCTCGTCGACGAGCGACACCTGGAAGCCATTGCGTTCGCAGTAGCGCAGGTACATGCGGTAGAGCATTTCCGCCCAGTCCTGCGACTCCGTGCCGCCCGCACCGCTGTGAATGGTAAGAATGGCGTTGCGCGTGTCGTCGGGACCCGACAGCATGTTCTTGAACTCGAGATCACCGAGCGCCGTGTTGATCGTGGCCAGCTCGCCGTCGAGGTCCCCGCGCATCGACTCGTCTGCGGACTCCTCCGCAAGCTCGATCAAGGTGTCGAAGTCGGCCACCCGTGCGTCGAGCTTCTCCCACATCTCGACCCACTCCTTGCGCAGGGAGATCTCCCGCATGACCTTCTGGGCTTCGAGGTTGTCGTCCCAGAAACCCGTGCCCTGGGTCTTCTCCTCGAGTGTCGCTATTTCGGATTGCTTGCGTTCGATGTCAAAGATACCCCCGGAGATCGGTGACGCGTTTGCGGATGTCTCGGGAGCGTTGGGCGAAATCTTCGTACATGGGAATCCTGAAGTGTAAGTGTCGTTGGTCTCGGTTCAATTGTGCGCGCCGTCGTCGCCGTGCCAGCGCTCGTAGGCGTTGATGATGTCCTTCACCAGACGATGGCGCACCACGTCGCCCTTGTCGAAGTAGGTGAAAGAGACGCCCTCGACACCGCGGAGAATCTCCTGAATCTCCACGAGTCCCGACGACGTGCGCGAGGGCAGATCGATCTGCGTGATGTCGCCGGTGATGATCGCGCGCGAGTTCGCACCCATGCGGGTCAGGAACATCTTCATCTGCATGCTCGTCGCGTTCTGCGCCTCGTCGAGGATGATGAAGGCGTTGTTGAGCGTGCGTCCGCGCATGTAGGCGAGCGGGACGATCTCGATCGTGCGCCGCTCGAGATAGGTCTTGAGTTTTTCGGCGGGAAGCATGTCGTCAAGCGCGTCGTAGAGGGGACGCAGGTAGGGATCGACTTTCTCCCGCAGATCCCCTGGCAGGAAGCCGAGGCTCTCGCCGGCTTCGACCGCAGGGCGCGCGAGCACGATCTTCATCACATCATGCCGACGCAGTGCTGCAACGGCCGCCGCGACAGCCAGATAGGTCTTGCCCGTGCCGGCGGGACCGATCGCGAACACGATGTCGTTCTGCCGCACCGCCTTCATGTAGGCAATCTGCCCCGGCGTCTTCGCCTTGATGTAGTCCTGCTTGGAATACAGCACGACATTGTCGATTTCCTCGGGCATCACCTCGAACGAAGTCCCGTTCGTCATGATGTCGATCACCGTGCTCACGTCGCGCTCCGACAGCGTGTCGGTCTTGTTGACGACGAAGATCAGTTCCTTGAGGATCTTCTCGATCTGGTCAACGATGCTGCCCTCGCCACGGATGGTCACAGTGTCGCCACGCGCAATGATCGTCGCATCGAGACGCTGCTCGATCAGACGAAGATTGCCGTCATTGACCCCGAAGAGGATCAGGGGATTGGTCGCGGGGAGTTTGAGCTTTTTTTCGACGAGATCCATCACTGGCATGCATGCAGATTCGGCGAGGAACGGAAAAATCCCTCACATCATGACAATGTAAGGGATTTTTCCGAATTGTCGGAGAGCGAAACCGGGTACCGTCCGATCAGGGACGGCAGAGGCGCTGCGTCCTACTTGTTGACGTTTTCCGGCGTGGTGCCGGTATCGGTCGTACCACCGGCAGCCATGCGCTCGCGCTTCTGACGATAGTACTTGCGTGCGGCAGTCTCTTCCTCGGGGGTCAGCGGAGCGGGAGCAGGAATCTTCAGCACCTGACCGGGATGGATGATGTCGGGATTCTTGATCTGATCGCGGTTCTTCTGCCAGATCTTCGGCCACTTGAAGGCGTCGCCGTAGATGTCCGGCTTCTTGGCGATGTTCCACAGACAGTCGCGATCCTTTGCCCAGGTACCGACCGTGTAGGTCTTCTCGGCCTTGCTCAGCGTGTCGCGCAGGGTCTTGATGTCTTCGCCGACACGGTTGACGCGATCAAAGAACGCAGGCAGCAGCGAAATCTTGTTGGCTGCCAGCGCCTTGTACTCTTCTTCAGCCTGATCGACTTCGGACTTGCGTGCAAGCAGATCCATCGGCGAGAGACGAAGCAATTCGGCAATCTGGTTCTCGAGACGCTTCAGACGGGCATCGTAGGCTTCGATGTCAGCGCGCGTGGCACCCACGAGCGCGTACAACTCGTCGATGCACTTTTCGTAATCGGACTGCTTCTGGCGAAGCAGGTTGTTCTTCTCGGTCAGCTGCGCATCAAGTGTGGCGCTCTGACGCTTGAGTTCATTGCTGCGGGCTTCGAGCTGCTTGATCTTCTCGATGGCCTGCTCCTCGGTCATGCGATCGTCCTGCGCAAGCACGGTCGTGCTTGTGCCGAGCAGCATGATGCCGAACAGCGCAACGATCAATCCAATGCGGTATTTCATGGCAGTGTTCTCCTCGTGGTAGTGTGCGATTGTGTTTTTCATTGACCGGGCTGGCATCAATTGCCCTTCCAGTTGGCAAGGCGCTGGCGAACCAGTTCCTTGTCCTTCGCACACTGGTCCAGCTTCGCTTCCTGCGCGGAGATCTGGCGATCGATCGTGCCGATCTGCGACTGCTTGGTCTGAATTGCCGACTCGAGCGAGGTGATCTCGCGCTCCAGCTCGGCAATCCGCGCCAGCTGCTCAGGCGTCGCGTATGAAGTGCACCCGCTCAGCAATATGCCGCTGCCGACAAGTGCCACCGCGAACCACACCACCATGGCGTGACGGAGTTGCTTCATCATAGTTCCTCCTTCAGTGGATCAGTTAAAGTAAAAGGTTAGACTCTGGGGAAATGTCATATACTTTTCAAGTATATGAAGAATGCACGCAAGTGTCAAGAAAAAAGCCCGAATTCACCGCTGAAATGATGCGACGGTGAGGAAAAAACATACCTGCTGACCAGACGGATGTTCTCTATACGCAGCTATGCCGCGGCAGGTTCCTCGTAATACAGGAAACTGAAGAGCATGTCTTCGAGTTCGGCGAGGGACTCGGGTTTCATGAGTGCGATGCGTAGCGCACGGTTGTTGGGAAGCCCCCGTAAATAGCCTGCGTAATGCTTGCGCATCTCGATGACGGCGCGGCGTTCCCCCTTGTACTCCACACCAAGACGCGCGTGTTCGATCGCAGTCAGGACGCGCTCACGCATGTTCGGCGGCTCCGGCACCACGCCGGTCGCAGCATGACGCTTGATGTCGCGGAAGATCCACGGATTGGCAATCGCCGCGCGGCCGATCATCACGGCATCACAACCGGTTTCGGAGAACGCGCGCTCGGCGGCTTCGGCGCTGTTCACATCGCCGTTGAGTACGACGGGAATCGACACGGCGGCCTTCACCTTCGGAATCCACGACCAGTCGGCTTCCCCATCGTGGGCCTGGTCACGCGTCCGGCAATGCACCGTCAACGCACGGATTCCCACATCTTCCAGCATCTTCGCAAGCTCGACGATGCGGATGGAATCGCGGTCCCACCCCAGCCGGGTCTTGAGCGTCACGGGCAGTCGCACCTGATCGACGATGGTCTTGGCCATGGTGACCATCGCGGGCAGATCGCGCAGCAAGCCCGCACCGGCACCGCGCATCGCAACATTGCGCACCCAGCAGCCGGCGTTGATGTCGAGCACCTCAGGAGCAGCCTCCTCGGCGATCTCGGCGGCCTGCCGCATGGTGTCGAGATTGCCACCGTAGATCTGGATGCCGATCGGGTGCTCGTCTGGATGCAGCCGCAGCTTCTCGCGCGTCTTGGTCGGCTTCTTCGAGCGCACGAGGCCGTCTGCATTGACGAACTCCGTGTACATCATGTCCGCACCGAATCGCTTGGCCATGAGACGGAACGGAATGTCGGTCACGTCCTCCATCGGCGCCAGCAGCAGGCCGCGGTGAAGTCCGAGGGATTCGAAGATGTGGGGGGTATCGCTCATGATCCCGCGTCAGGTGAGACGCTCGTGTCCTTTCACTGGCGCAGCGCGATGGCGTCGCGGTACGCGTCGATGGTTGCGCGGGCTGTGGCCTGCCAGGAAAACGCATCCTTCCGGCGGCGGCCGCGTTCAATGCACTGTGCACGAAACCTATCGTTTTCGGATATCAATACCAATGCCCTCCGGAATGCCTCGACGTCTTCGGGATCGCAAATCAGTGCGGCGTCGCCGGTGATTTCAGGAAGGGATCCACGGTCGCTGCACAGGACGGGAAGGTCGTGCAGCATCGCATCGAGCGGGGGAAGCCCGAAGCCCTCGTAGAGAGAGGGCAGGACGAGGGCACGTGCGTGCCGGTACAGGGCAGCGAGCTCGTCGCTCGTCACGTAGTCGGTACAAGCAACGTCGTTCTGCAATCCATGCGCTGCAACCAGCGCGCGCGCATCGTAGCGCGGATCGATGCTGCCGGTGATCACAAGATGCAGATCCATGAGCTCGCCCATGGAACGGGCACGGGCAAATGCGTCGAGCAGCAGCGGGAGTCCCTTGTAAGGATCATGCCGCCCCACATAGAGCAGGTAGCTGCCCGGACCGATGCGTCCCGTCAGATGTGATGGAAACGGTGCGGAGGAGGCTTCCGCAGCGGAGGCGAGGTGGACGGTGCGTACGTGGGGGGCATCCAGGGCGAGATGATGGAGGATTTCCCCCCTGCTGAATTCGCTGTCGGTGAGCACGAGCCGCGCACGGCGCGCCGCGGCGCGGGCATACGCACGGAAGACACTGCGCAGGCGGGCCTTCTTCGATTTGCCGAGGTACTCGGGGTGTGCGAGGGGAACGACGTCGTGGATGGTCACGATCATCGGAACACCGATGGGATGCAGCGGCGCGAAGAAGTCGGGGAAGTGGTAGAGGTCCGCCTCGATGGCGCGCGCAGCGGGTCCGACGCGCAAGTGGGACGCGTAGCGGTACAGATCCCCATCGCAGATGCCGGCAGTGAGGGTTGCAATGTCAGCACGTGTGGCGACACGCTGCGCCGTGCGGCCGGTGAACAGGTGCAGGTCGATCTCGCCTGCATGGTGCTCGACAAGGGTGCGACAGAGATGCAGGGAATATTCGCCGATGCCGGAGCGTCGCGGTGTGATCGCGCGTGCGTCGAAGAGGACGCGAAGCGGACGCTCACCGGCGCCTGTCATTCCCCGAGTCGCTCGGCGAGGATGTCGGCGATGCGCGCGCTGGCACGTCCGTCGCCGTAGGGATTCACGCCGGTGGCCATGGCGGAGTAGGCGTTTCGGTCGTCGAGCAGGCGGCTGACCTCTCTGACGATGCGCACGCGGTCGGTGCCGACGAGAAGGGCGACACCGGACTCGACGCCCTCGGGACGTTCGGTGACCTCGCGCATGACCAGTACGGGTTTGCCGAGCGAGGGACCCTCCTCCTGAATGCCGCCCGAGTCGGTGAGCAGCAGGGTGCTCGACGACATCAGCTGCAACAGTTGTTCGTAGCGGACGGGCTCGATGAGGTGAATGCCGGGCACGCCGCGCAGCACGGTGTCGACGGTTGCGCGCACGTTGGGATTCGGGTGCACAGGATAGACGATGCGCACGTCGGGATACCGGGCGGTAATGTCGGTCATCGCGCGACACATGTCTTCGAACGGTGCACCGAAGCTCTCGCGCCGGTGGGCGGTGACGGTGATCAGACGCACGCGCGCGGCAAGGATGTCTCCGATCAATGTGTCGTCGAGCCCGGCTTCCGCAAGGAGGGCGGCACGTCGCTCGACCGGCCAGCCATCGAGAATCGAGCGTCCCAGTGCGAGTGCATCCACGACGGTATTCCCCGTCACGAAGACGCTGTCCTCTCGGTGTGCTTCGCGCAGGAGATTGTCGGCCGCACGCCGCGTGGGCGCGAAGTGGAAGTCGGTCAGCGCTGCGGTGAGCGAACGATTCATCTCTTCAGGGAAGGGACTGTAGCGGTCGAAGGTGCGGAGTCCCGCCTCGACATGCCCCACACGGATCTTCTGGTAGAATGCGGCAAGCGCGGCAGCGAACACGGTGGTGGTATCGCCCTGCACGAGCAGCACGTCGGGCTTGTACTCGGCCAGCACGGGACGCATGCCCTCCAGCACGCGGGCGGTGATGTGTTCGAGTGTCTGGTTGGCGACCATCACGTCGAGATCCACATCCTCGTGGATGCCGAAGAAACCGGTCACCTGGCGCAGCAGGTCACGGTGCTGCGAGGTGTAGCAGACTGTGACACGGAAGCGCTCGGGTTGCGCAGCGAGATGCGTGATGACAGGAGCGAGTTTGATGGCTTCGGGGCGGGTCCCGAAGGCGAAGAGTACGTGCGGCATGGAAATCGGACGAAGATGGCTGTGTTAGAAGAGACGGGCGGCGGGACTCTCGTCTTCGCTGCGCAGCAGTGCGGTGATGTCTGCGCGCAGCTGCGAAACCTCGTCTGCATACTCGTCGCGCAGCTCTTCCTCGCAACTGCGGTGCTGTGCCTTGCGGAAGGCGAGCCGCGTGGCGAGTTGCACGTACCGTCGCTTGTCGAGCGTGGGCGGAAGCCAGCCGACGATGCGGCGCTTGCTCGAGTATGGCAGGTAATTGAGATGCACCGCGGGAATCACGCCGTCGGCACTTTCCTCGGAGAGTTCCCGCATGATCAGCCGGTTCTCCGACAGCAGCGCGAGCTGCAGAACGACGACGATCACCACGAGGCTGAGCACGATGAAGAGCATGCCCACCGCGACGGAAATCATCGAGCCCTGTGTGACGGAATGGTTCCAGAAATAGTGGGTGAACATCGCGAGCAGGAGTCCACCCAACCGCAACGGCCAGCGGAAGCGTCGCAGCTCGAACTTGGTTGCACCGACCATGGCACCGACAATGCCGGTTGCCATTGCATGCATGAGCGCCGCAAACAGTGTGCGCACCACGACAAGCATCACCCATTCACCGACGGTTGCCGCGTTGAGGAAGTACAGGAAGTTTTCGGTCATCCCGAACCCGAGTCCGATGGCCATGCCATACACGATGCCATCGGTGGTGTTGTCGAAGGCGCGCCGTCGCACGGTCCAGAGCAGGAACACACCCTTGATCGTCTCCTCGACGACCGGTGCGACGTAGATCGCATCCTGCTGCTCGTCGGTGCCGAAGAGGAGCGATCCGATCACGCTGAAGATGATGGCGAGCACCACGGCACCCAGCGCACCCCACGCGAAGTTGGCGAGCAGCAATCCCAGTGGTTCACGGTCGTAACGATCCATCGCCCAGATGGCCCAGAGGTAGAGGGCGATCGGCACGACGGCGAAGATGAGAGAACTGAGCGCAAGCATGGACAGCCTCCTTTACTCGGTACGTCGACGCAGCGTGCGTGTGATGCGCACGCGTTTGATGCGGCGCTCGTCCACTGCCAGCACTTCGATCAGGAGTCCATGCGCCTCGACGACCTCACCGGGTTCGGGGATCTTGCCAAGCTGCCGTGTCACGAAGCCCCCGACAGTATCGTATTCGTCGCTCTCGGGAATCGAGAGATCGGCTTCCTCGTTGAGATCGGTGATGTTGATCGACGCCTCGGTCTCGATCACTCCATCTGCAAGCACATCGAAGGCCTGCAACTCTTCGTCGTATTCATCGCGGATATCCCCGACGATCTCCTCGATGATGTCTTCGAGGGTGAGGATGCCTTCGGTGCCTCCGAATTCGTCGACAACGACCGCGAGGTGAATGCGCTTGCGCTGGAAGTCGCGCAGCAGCTCACTGATGCGCTTGGTCTCAGGCACGAAGAACACGGGACGGATGATATCGTCGAGGATGATGATGTGGCTGTGCTCGACGAGGCTGATCACATCCTTCGCATAGACGATGCCGATGATGTTGTCGATGGTGCCCTTGTACACCGGCATGCGTGTGAAACCCTCCTGCAGCACCTCGTCGAGAATCTCCGAAGGAGACATCGCATAGTCGATGGCCACGATATCCTTCCGCGGCACCATGATTTCACCAGCAGTCGTGTCGGTGAACTGAAAGATGCTCTCGATCAGGTCATGTTCGGTCTGATCGAGGATGCCGCTCTTGGTCCCCTCCTCGAGAATATCCATCAGGTTGGCCTCGCTGATCACCGGTTCGCTGAAGCGGGCGGTTGCACCGAATGGCCGCAGAAGAAGATTGGCGACGCTGGTCAGAATGCGCCGCGGCATACGGAAGAAACGCGTCAGGGAGGTGAGCATGCCGCTCAACTGCAGGGCCAGTGAATCGGCGAATCGCGTTCCGAGCGAGGAGGCGACAAGTCCGATGAGCACGACGAACACGCCCGCCATCAGCATCGCGCTGAGCAGGCCGGTCACCACGCTGATCGAAGGGATCAGCCATTCGACATGCAGTGCCGATGCGAACAGCAGGACGAGCCGCTGCACATAGGGCGAGACGATCGCCGCTGCGAGCACGAGCAGAAACGTGTTGGAGATATGCGCGGCGGCACGCAGTTCCTCAGTCTTCTCCTTGAGACGGAGCGCGCGCTCGGCTCCCTCTCGTCCTTCGTCCGCGAGAAATTCGAGACGACTGCGCGGCATGGCATCGATCGCATATTCTGCGGACGATACGATCGTCGCACTCGCAATCACGGCTGCGAACAGCAGGCCGTCGACGAGAGGCTCACCGGTCATGAGACAGACAACACAGCGGCGCCCGGCGCATTCCCTGTGCCGGGCGTCGTGGATATTCGGGATGGATCAGGGTCGCTGGGATTCACGACAATCATGTGTGTGAGGTCGATGACGACGACACACCTCGCGGAAGCCGCTCTCAGCCGAGGCTGTGCACGAACTTCGCGAGCTTGGCCTTCTTGTTGGCCGCGAAATTCTTGTGCACGATTCCCTTCGTGGAGATGCGGTCGAGCATCGACGACACATCCTTGTACAGCTCTGCGGCGACGGTCTTGTCCGTCGTGCCACGCAGCTTCTTGATCATCGTGCGCATGCGACTCTTGTACGCGCGATTGCGATCCCGCTTGCGCATGGACGTCCTGACGCGCTTTTCTGCTGACTTATGCTGAGGCATGTAACTCCTGTTCCTTAAAGTACGAACCCGAATATAGCCTTCGGTGTTGTTTTACGCAAGTTTGAAAACGGAAAGGCCGCTCCGTTGCGGGAGCGACCTTGTCCGTACGAATGCGTTCCCTTCCTGTGGGCATGTTGCATTCGGTTATCAGCCTGACCGGAGATCAGTCCATGATCTTGCGCAGGAACGCCGGACGGTCAGGATTGCTCTTCTCGATGCGCTGATGTGCATCGTCTTCCTCTCCGTGCTGGGGCACGGCAATGCCGCCCTTGCGGATGAAGGCCGGCTCGTCGAGATCACGCAGTTCGCCGATACCGGTGGGAATGTGCGTGATGCGTGCTCCTGCCGCGGCCATGACAGGCTGCGCCTTCGCCTGGGGCACTGCCGGTCGACGCGCGGTCATGTGGCGACGATTGAATCCCGTCGCGATCACGGTCACCATCATCTGGTCACCGAGACGTTCGTCGATCACGGCGCCGAAAATGACATTCGCATCCTCGCCAGCTGCATCGGTGATGATCGTGTTCGCCTCGTCAATCTCCATGAGCGACATGTTGGGACCGCCGGTGATGTTGATGAGCACACCCTGCGCACCCGAAATCGACACGCCTTCGAGCAACGGACTGGAAATCGCATTGTGGGCGGCTTCGACGGCACGATTCTCACCGGTCGCAATGCCGCTGCCCATGAGCGCATCGCCCATGTCGCGCATGATCGTGCGCACATCGGCGAAGTCCACGTTCACGAGTCCTGGCACGGTGATGATCTCCGCAATGCCGCGCGTGGCGTTGAAGAGCACCTGATTGGCAAGACTGAATGCGTCCTGCAATGCGGTGTTCTTGTCCACCAGCGAAAGCAGCTTCTGATTCGGAATCATGATGAGCGTATCGACGTGCTTGCGCAATTCCTCGATTCCTTCCTCGGCCTGCGCCATGCGACGCTTCCCCTCGAAATGGAAGGGTTTGGTCACGATACCGACAACCAACGCACCGGTTCCCTTCGCGATGTTGGCAACGACGGGCGCCCCTCCGGTTCCCGTGCCACCACCCATCCCTGCAGTGACAAACACCATGTCGCTGCCAGCGAGTGCTGCCGTGATCTCATCCTTGTCCTCCTCTACCGCGCGGTATCCGACCGAAGGATCCGCACCCGCACCAAGACCACGGGTCAGATTCTTGCCGGCCTGAATGCGGAACTGCGCACCGCTGCGGTCAAGTGCCTGGCCGTCTGTGTTGATCACCACGAACTCGACGTTGTCGAGACCGCGTGTGATCATGTCTTCAACAGCATTGCCACCGCCGCCGCCGACACCGACCACGCGAATCCGTGCCCGTTTGTCCAGCGAGTTGTCGAAAATAATTGCCATGGAGCCCTCCTCCTTGATGTGGATTGACGAGTTGTTCACTGTTCAGTGCGTTTCTCTTTGCATTCACCGCTATAATTCGTTGAACCATGCGACCATCCGATCAAAGATGTTCGCCCGATTCTTGCGCCCGCGTTCCTCGAAGCCGCCCGACCCGAGGCTGCGGAATCCGTGCAGGACAAGGCCCACACAGGTACTGTACATGGGATTCTCCCCCTCGGCGACGAGGCCGCCTGAAAAGCCGGAGGGGATGCCGATCTTCACCGGCATGCCGAGCACCTCACGCGCCAGCGCGGCGGTACCCTTGACAAGAGACCCGCCTCCGGTCAGCACAACGCCGGAATGCAGGTGTTTCGAATATCCGGAACGCTTGATTTCAAGCGCGACGATCTCCAGTATCTCCTCCATGCGGGGCTGGATGATCTGGCAGAGCAACGACCTGCTGATCTCCATCGGCTTACGCCCACCAATGCCCCGCAACGTGATCGGCGTGTCCTGCACGATCTCGGGCAGATACGCATACCCGTGCTCACGCTTGAGCCGTTCTGCGTCTTCATTGAGAATGCCGAGTCCCTTGCGAATGTCCTCGGTCACCTTTTTGCCTGCAATCGCAAGCACAGCCGTGTGACGGATCGTGCGGTCTTCGAAGATTGCGATGTCAGTCGTCCCCCCGCCGATGTCGACCAGCACGATGCCGACTTCCTTCTCCTCCTCGTCGAGCACGGCATAACTCGAAGCCAGTGGCTCGAGCACGAGGTCGTGCACGTCGAGTCCCGCCCGCTCGACACACTTGTAGATGTTCTGCACTGCCGTGATCGAGCCGGTGATGATGTGCACGTTGGCTTCCATGCGCACGCCGGCCATGCCGACGGGATCGTAGATGCCGTCCTGTCCGTCGACGATGAATTCCTGGGGAATCACGTGGATGATGCGACGGTCCTGCGGCAGTGCGACCCGCTTGGTATCCTGCAGCAGCCGGTCGACATCCTTGCGCGTGATCTCGTTTTCGGGATTGCTGATCGCAATCACCCCGCGGCTCTGGAAACTCTGAATGTGATCGCCGGCGATGCCCACATTCACAGCGCGCACCTTGATGCCACTCTGAATCTCTGCTTCCTGGACCGCGCGTTGAATCGAGCGGACGGTCTTCTCGATGTGCGTCACCGTTCCACGCGCCATGCCCTCGTTCTCGGCCTTGCCGATGCCGAGAATGTTGATGCGGCCGTCGTCGTCCATCGCCGCGATCATGGCGCAGATCTTGGTGGTGCCGATGTCCAGCCCCACCACGACCTTGTCTGCCTGCGTGCCTGCGTTCGATTTTCCTTTGAGCATGACGTATCGATCAATCCGAGGTGATAGTGATGGTGTCCCGGGCGGCGACCGCCACGGTGTCGGCCGCAAAACGATGGCGAACCACAACCTGGTCACGGAAGCGGACGTCGACGTAGGCGATGTCACGCACGTCTTCATGCACCGCGACAGACTCCCAATAGGTCCGGAACGAGAGCAGCTTCTGTGCTGCACGCTCCGGCGCGCCGAAGATCACCGGGATGCCGGCGTCGTGCGTGTACAGCACCAGATCCCGCGCGCGCGACACATTGAGTTCACTGAACAATTCGCCGTACCCGCCGCCAAGACTGTCGGCCGTGCGCAGCACGGAGACGGCATGCTGCACACGCAGGTCCTGCGCGGGTTGCCCCGGTGTCAGACGCGCCATGCGCGCCCCGGAAATCACCGGCACATCGTATTCGATCGTGCTCTGCACACAGGGCAGGACGATGCCGTCGGCGTCGACCATGTACTCCTTCGGTCCGTCTCCGAGCAACAGCGCGACCGGCTCGCGCTCGGTGATCTCCACAACGAGCGTACGTGGGGGATCCCGCCGCACGACAACCGAACGCACGTAGGCCAGCTTCTCGATACGACGTTGCACCGCCATCAGATCCAGATCCGCGAGCACTGCAGAGTCCGCAACCGCGGCTGCCGCGATCACCGCGTCCTCACGCACGATCTTCGCTCCCGTCACCACGATCGACACCCCCGCATCATTGCGCCGCCACTGATCAGCCACGACTGCGAGCGAGCCAAGCGCACCAAGAGCGAACAGAAGCCCCAGCACGAGCGACATGCGGCTGCGACCACCACCACGCACGGAGTCCCTCCGTCTCATCGCAGCCCCTCCCCTGTCAGAGGTTCGAGTGCATCGCCTGGAAAACCGATGAGCAGGATCTCGAGTTCGAGCACGACCCCCGTCGCGGCATGCACCGTGCGACGTACATGGTTGATGACGGTGAGGATGTCGCGCGCGGTGACACCCGGCTGACCGACAATGAAATTTGCATGCAGATCGCTGACTTCCGCACCACCGCTGCGGAAGCCCTTCAACCCGCACTCCTGGATGAGCTTCGCTGCAAACATTCCCTCAGGATTCTTGAAGATGCTGCCGGCGTTCGGCAGTCGTGTCGGCTGCGCGGCGTTGCGCTTCTGCAGAAGTTCCTTGCGGCGGGCGCGCAACACGGAGGGATCACCCTCCGGCAGGGCGAAACGCGCCGACAAGACGATGTCAGCCCGCAGGTCGGATCCGCGATACCGGAATCCGCATGCCGTAGCAGGCAACACGCGCACGGCACCGTCGCGCAGCACAGTGACATCCAGCAGGGATGTGGAAATCTCACCCCCGTAGGCACCTGCATTCATGATCACCGAACCGCCGAGCGTTCCGGGAATGCCCGCCAGCATCTCCACACCACCTCGTCCGTGGCTGATGCAGAAGTCGACGAAGGTCGCCAGACGCATGCCCGCACCCGCATCGACGATACCGTCGGCGTAGGTCGCTCCGCGGAAGCCTCGCTCGAGACTGATCGCCGCACCGCGGTATCCCTCATCGCTGACAAGCACGTTGCTGCCGTTGCCGAGCACGATGAAGGGTACCTCGATCGAACGCAGATACGCAACCGTCGCGGTGAGTTCCTCGACATTCGCAGGCTCGAGAAACAGGTCGGCGGGACCTCCCACGCGAAATGTCGTCATCCGCGCCAAAGGCTCGCTGATCGACATCGCGCTGCAAAGCGTCCGTATGTGCTCGATCGAAAGCACGGTCAGCGTGTCTCCTCGGTCTGTGTCGCGCGCAGGTGGTCGATGAACTGCGCACCGTACCGGTAGATGTCGCCCGCACCCATGGTGATGACGATGTCGCCCTCACGCACGATCTCTGCCAGCGCCGCGGGCACCGCCGTCTTGTCTGCGACGAAGTGCACATCGCGATGGCCGAACATCCGGGCGGCCTCTGCGATCAATCCGCCGGTGATGCCCTGAATCGGCTTCTCGCGCGCGGGATAGATGTCGGTGATCATGAGGACGTCTGCATGCATGAACGAGCGGCCGAAGTCGCGGTAGAAATCGCGCGTGCGCGTGTAGGTGTGCGGCTGAAACACGCAGACTACGCGTCGCTTCCACCCGGCCTTGATGCCGCGCAGCGTCTCGCGAACTTCCGTGGGATGGTGCGCGTAGTCGTCGATCACCATGACCCCGCCCACCTCCGCCTTGACTTCGAAGCGACGGAAGGCGCCGGTGAAGGTGCCGAGCGCCTCGGCGATGGTCTCGAACGCGACACCGAGCTGCAGACTCACGACCACGGCGGCCATGGCGTTGCGGACATTGTGCTCGCCCGGTACGCCAAGTGTCATGCGGCCGAGTTCGTCTCCGTTGTGCAGCACGGTGAATGAGGTGCGGTTCTCCTGCTGCGACACATCGATCACCTGGTAGTCGGCCTGGGGACTCATCCCGTAGGTGATGACCTTGCGTGCGATGCGCGGCAGGATCTCCTGCAGCGCGGGCTCGTCGAGGCACAGTGTGACGAAGCCGTAGAACGGAACCTTCCCCGCGAATTCCACGAAGGCCTGCTGCAGGTCCTCGAGATTCGCATAGATGTCGAGATGCTCCTCTTCGAGCGTGGTGAGCACGGCGATCACGGGATTGAGCTGCAGGAACGACCGGTCGAATTCATCGGCCTCCACGACCATGAACTCGCCCTTGCCGAGACGGGCATTGGTGCCGCCGAATGCGTGGAGCTTGCCTCCGACAATGACCGTGGGATCCTGACCCGCATGAATCAGCACAAGACCCAGCATCGACGTGGTCGTCGTCTTGCCATGCGTACCGGCCACAGCGATGCCGTAGTGCAGACGCATGACTTCGGCGAGCATCTCCGCACGACGGATGCAGGGAATCTTCCGGCGCTGGGCCTCGACGATTTCCGGATTGTCGAGCGCGACGGCCGAGCTGTAGACCAGCACGTCGGCTCCCGCCACATGCTCGGGAACATGTCCCGCATATATCGTCGCACCCAGCGAGGCGAGCCGCTGCGTGATGTCGGTCGACGAAAGATCCGATCCCGACACGGCAAAACCCTGATTGAGCAGGATCTCGGCGATGCCGCTCATGCCGATGCCGCCGATACCGGTGAAGTGGATGTGTCTGATATTCGCGAATTTCATTTCGAGGACCTGTTATCTGCCGATGCGCACGGCCAATTGACGAAACTGCTCGAGCAGTTCGTTCTCGCGTTCGAAATTGGAGAGACGGATGCGGATGCCCCGCTTGCGGGTCGTCACCTTGAGCTTGACCACGGCGAAGGTCCCGTCGTTGAACTTGGGCCGCTCGTGCTTGACCACAAGGCGAAGGATCTCTGCAAACGGAAACACGCGCGCACGGAAACGACTGCGAAACTCGAGTCCCCGCTCGGTGAATGCAATCCGGGGATCGCGGACGGCATTGACGACGAGCATCACCACGGCGTGGAGAATGAACACGCCGATGATGTAGACCACCGGATCGCGAAATCCGAATTCCACCGTGTCGCTTGTCACCGTGCCCGTCACGAGGATGTAGGCAACGGCGAACACCACGTACGCGATGATCGTGATGTAGTAGAAGTTGTGCCGGCGACGGAATTCCATCGTCATGTTCGTACGCATCTCAGCCCCTCCGTCCTGCACTGTGTGACAGGGTGATGATTGCTTCCGCAATGCTGCGCGCGGCATCAGGCCGGGCCATCTGGGCCGCGCGCGTGGCCATCGCCACGAGCGCATCCCCATCGCCAGCCAGAGCCAGCACACGGTCGCCGAATGCGCGCTGATCTGATCCCGCGAGCGCGTCGTCATCGAGGTATGCCGCGGCTCCCGCAGCCTCCATCGCACGCGCGTTGCGCCGCTGATGATCCGCTGCCGCATGGGGGTATGGGATCAGGAGCGCAGGAACGGCCAGCGCGCTCAGCTCTGCAAGGGATGTCGCACC
>JAEYUG010000055.1 GCA_023432805.1 Bacteroidota bacterium
GCCAGGCCGCTCGCACGTCAATCATGCATAGGAACAATCCTTCAACGCGGTCGAATCGCGTCACTTCAAAACTGGAGATTGGGGATGATACGAAACACATGCGTACGATGCCACAAAATTCGGAGTATTCGCTCAGATTTTTTGTAATGCACATCGCCGCGCCACCACGCTGCGGATCGAGTTTCCAGAAACAGCGCAGAATCGTACATTCATGGTTCAATCATTCGCCACGATCGACTGCCGCATGTCCCGACTCCACGTCATCGCCGCCGCCCTCCTCGCCCTCGCCTGCCTGCTGCCTGCAGCGGCCGAGGCACAGGAGCGCATCGCGCGTCCCGTGCACCGGCGGCTCGGCACGGGCACGCTGCACGCCGCAGTGGGCACGAACAACGGCGCACGCATCGGCGCGCTCTTCTTCGTGCACGAGTACATCGCCCCCGAACTCAGTCTCGGCTACGTGCGTCTCGTCTCGCGCTACGTGACACCCGAACGCACGTGGGAGGAATCGGCCAGCGCGGCCGCAGTCGGTGTCGGGGTGAACCTGTATCCGTTTCCGATCAGCGACATCAGTCCCTTCGTCACCTTCGGCGCGAGCTATGTGCGCGGACTCGAGCGCGTCGGCGGCGAGATCCAGAACCGCGTGACCGCCTACGGCACGCTCGGCACCGAGGTGATCGTCGCGCAGCGCTTCGGCGGATTCTTCCGGCTCGGTCCGAGTGTCAGCATCGTGCGCAATGCGAAGGACGACGGCACCAAGCTCGGCATCCAATTGGATGCGGGACTCCTCTATCGATTCTGACCAGCGGCGGCTTCCCATGGGTGCGGCGGCGAGCCACCACCCCGGTGCAGTTCCGCGCACACCCCCATCCCCCACCATGCAGTTTCCGGACATTTCCATCCGAAAAGCAGACGCGAGCGACGGCGACACGCTGCTCGCCCTCGTCGACGCACTGGCCGACTACGAGCAGCTCGCACGACCGGATGCCGACGCGCGCGCGCGGCTGTTGCGCGATGCCTTCGGCCCCGCGCCCCGCATCGAGGCGTACCTCGTGTTCGACGGCGGCACGGCCGCGGGCTATGCGATCATTCTCGAGACGTACTCGAGCTTTCTCGCGCTGCCGACGCTGTACCTCGAAGACATCTTCGTGCTGCCCGCGCATCGCGGACGGCGGGCGGGACTCGCGCTCTTTCTGGCGATGAGCACGCTCGCGCGCACGCGCGGCTGCGGACGCATGGAGTGGACGGTGCTCGACTGGAACCGCCTGGCGCTGGATTTCTATGCGCGCCTCGGCGCACGACACATGCAGGAGTGGCAGCTGCATCGCCTCACGCGCACGGAGCTCGATGCTCTGCCCGCCGTGCACATCCCCACACACGACTCACACCCACGCACGTAGAAGGATTCACCATGACGTCTCGCACCACGCACCGCGCCCTGCGGCACACGGCGCTCGTTCTCGCCCTGGCACTCGCACTGCCGGTGGCGCACCTCGACGCACAGCGGAAGCCGATCACGCTGCGCGACAGCTTCATGAACCGCGACCTGTTCGGCGCCCGCGCGGGCGCGATCACGTGGATGGCCGACGGGCTGCACTACAGCACGCTCAAGAAGGCCGAGAGCGGAACGGGACAGGATCTCTACCGCGTCGACGCCGCCACGGGCAGCGACGAACGCATCGTCGAATTCTCGAAGCTCACCCTGCCCGGCAGCGACACGCCGCTGTCGTTCCAGAGCTATCAGTGGAGCGACGACGGACGGTGGCTTCTGCTGACGCTCGCCACGAAGGAGATCTGGCGGCATTCGACCACGGGCGACTACCTGCTCTACGACACGCAGAAGAAGGAACTCGTCGCGCTGCCGAAGCACGCCAGCGGCATCCGCAACGTGAAGGTGAGTCCCGACGGCGCCTGGGTCGGCTACGTGCTCGAAGACGACATCTGGATCTACAACCTCGCCTCGAAGCAGGAGGTGCGTCTGACCGACGACGCCGCGCCGAACCTCTACAACGGCCGCTTCGGCTGGGTGTATGAAGAGGAGTTCTCGATCGTCGACGGCTGGCGCTGGTCGCCCGATTCGAAGCGCATCGCCTTCTGGCAGGAAGACGAGCGCAACGTGCCGGTCTACAACATGACGAACTTCGATCCCCTGCACCTCGAGCTGATCGAGATCCGCTATCCGAAGCCCGGGGACCCGAATCCCGTCGAGAAGATCGGCGTGATCGAGATCGCGACGCGCGAGCGCACGTGGATGGATCTCGGCACTGACACCGACGTGTACATCCCGCGCATCGCGTGGACCCAGGATCCCGCCACGCTCGCCATCTTCCGGCTCAACCGCCTGCAGAATCATCTCGAGCTGCTCTTCGCCGACGCACGCACGGGTCGCACCCGCGTGGTGGTCGACGAGAAGAGCGCGACGGGATGGATCGACATAGAGAACGACGACGCGATCCGGTTCCTGCCCGACGGCAAACGCTTCCTGCTGCAGTCCGAACGCGACGGCTGGAAGCACGTCTACGCCTACGACTACGCGGGCAGGCAGCTCGCGCAGGTCACGAAGGGCGCCTGGGAAGTGACCGACATCGACGGCGTGACTCCCGACGGACAGTGGCTCTACTACGTGTCCACCGAAGCCTCGCCGCTCGAGCGCCATCTCTACCGCGTGCGCATGGACGGCACGAAGAAGGAACGCCTCACGAAGGAGGCAGGCTATCATTCGATCTCGATGAGCCGCTCCTGCGCCCGCTACACCGACGGCTTCTCGAGCCTCGCGCAGCCGTCGATGACGCGCATGCACGACGGCACGGGCAAGGAGCTGCGCGTGCTGGCGAAGACTGACCCCGCCGCGTTCGAGAAGTACCAGTGGAGCGCCCGCGAAATCATGAGCTTCCGCACCGACGACGGCACCGAGCTCTACTACTCGATGATCAAGCCGCCGGATTTCGATCCGACGAAATCCTACCCTGTGATTCTCGACGTGTATGGCGGACCCGGCTACCAGAACGTGGTCAACCGCTGGCCGGGCGCCTCGCATCAGTGGATGGCCAACGAGGGCTTCATCGTCGTGCAGATCGACAACCGCGGCGGCGGCGCGCGCGGCACGGCCTTCAAGCACAGCGTCTACAAGAAGCTCGGCGTCAACGAGGCGGCGGACTATGCCGCCATGGCCCGCCACCTCGCCACCCTGCCCTACGTCAACGGCAAAAAGATCGGCATCTGGGGCTGGAGCTACGGCGGCTACATGGCCGCGCTCAGCATGCTGCTGCACAACGAGACCTTCGCCGCGGGCGTGGCCATCGCCCCGGTCACCGACTGGAAACTCTACGACACGATCTACGCCGAACGCTACATGCAGCGTCCCTCCGACAATCCCGACGGCTACCGCGCCGGCTCCTGCATCGAGCATGCCGACAAGCTGAAGGGCAGGCTCGTGCTCATCCACGGCGGCATGGACGACAACGTGCACCTGCAGAACACCTTCCATCTCATCCACCGTTTCAACGAGGCGGGGCGCCAGTACGACATGCGCGTCTATCCCTACGGCAACCACGGCGTCGTGGGCAGCTTCACCTCGCGCCTTGCCATGTACGAATACTGGATGTCGTTCTTCAAGCAGCACCTCATGAACTGATTCCCCCTGCGCGGGATTCCCGCTGCGAGGGAGGATCGCTTCCGGGCACGCCGCACGCGCGTGTACCCCCACCCCACAACGAAACGGGCGGCCGCTGGGCCGCCCGTCTTCGCATCCGGCGGAAGCCGCCTGCGCCGCCTACTCCATCGGGATGTGCACGTGTTCGATCGGGGTGCGGTACCGGAACCGAATTGGGATCTCCAAGTGCGTCGTCAACGAACGAGCACCATGCTCCGGCTCAATGTTCGACCGCCAGCGCGCAGCACTGCCCGGTAGACACCCGAGGGAAGGCTGCCACCATCGAACACAACCCGGTGCTCGCCCGCTTCTCGCGTGCCATCAACAAGGCGGGTCACTTCGCGTCCGGGACCGTCATGCACCACAAGCTCGACCTGCGTCCGGGTGGGAAGTGAGAAGACGATCGTGGTCGACGGATTGAAGGGATTCGGATGGTTCTGTTCCAACGTGATGTCCGCTTCGGTTGGAATGATCTCGACATCGCTCACCGGCATCGAGGGATCGAATACTTCGACAGCGGATTGATACTTTGCATGGTCGACACCTCCGGCCACGTAGAAGCGACCTGCGCCGTCGTAGAGCATGCGCGTGGCAGACTGCACCGGTGTGGGTTTCGGTTCAAGTTCGGTCCATCTATCCATGGCGGGGTCATACGACCATGTGCGGTTTGTCGGATACGTCGACCGATGCGTGGTTTCATCGTACCCCCCGGTCAGATACACCAGACGTCCGTCCGTACCCGTCGACATGCGGATCAACGGGCCGCCGGGAAAATCAGCAAGACGCGACCAGATGATTGAATCGCCCGCGACCACGCCCCTGTACACCTCCCCGTGGAAGGTGCCGGTGCTGACTCCATAGGCATACCCGCCGATCGTGTAGACGACGCCATGGAGATACACCGTGCCGAACGAGCGCATGGCCCGCGGGAGCCTCGTCGGCGAAATCGTCCATGTATCAGTCCCGGGATTGTAAATCTGTATGGTGTCGGTCTGGGTATCGAGTTCATCCCGACCTCCCCCAAGAATGAAGATCCGACTCTCATGTACGAAGCTCCCAGCTGCAAATACAGGGTACTCCATATCATCGAAGCGTGTCCACGTGCGAGAGTGAGGTTCAAGGCGAAGTACGGATGAATCATATTGTAGTGGTAATGATGCTTGATATCCTCCGATGACGTAGATCATGCTGTCGACAACCTCCACCGAAGACAGGCAACGACCGGTTGTCATCGCTTCGAGAGTTGTCCATACGCCGGTCCTGATATCGAAATGGAACACCGCGCCGCTGACTCGTTCTCTCCTCCAATTTGTCGTGAACCCGCCAAAACAGTACAGGGCACTGTCATGATGGACCGCGCCCATATACCCGCAACCGATCGGCAGATCCACCCCCCGGCTCCACTGCGATTGCATGCGAGGGTGGGCAATAAGATGTTCAAAAGGGGTATTGGTTGACTCTGACAACCCGACAGGGACCGGGAACGGATCGTCTACAACCTGCGACTGCGCCCGCACCGATATAGGCATGCACAAGAGCAGCAACAACGGAGTCACTGCTCTCCACCTGCCTTTCATCGCTCACCCCCCTTCCGATGATGCATCACTGCGGTTCTCATGCCATGGGTTGTCGTAAACAATCGGCGCGTCATATCTGCCCCGGGGTGTTGTTGAGGTGCGATCGCTGTGAGAAGGTGGAATCATGCAGACCGGATCTTCTGCTTCACAGAAGGTCAGAAACGGACGATGCGGGCGTGCTGTGTACTGCTGCGTGTGTGTAGCTGCAGGTGGTAGATCCCGGTTGGGACAGCCATGCCACGGAGGTCACGTCCATCCCAGACGACCCGCACGCTGCCATGCGCGTCTGCAGCAACTGCACTGCGGAACACTTCCTGCCCGACTGTGTTGCAGATCACAAGGGTGCCCCCGCCGTCTGAAAGACCACGCACATCAAGCGTCGTCTGTTCGTGAAACGGGTGCGGATATGCGCGGATCGTGCAGGCATCCGACGTGTGAAGCGTTGCAGGAGGAATCTCCGACAGGGAGCGACGCCACCCCTGATACACGACAAATCCGCCTCGTACCGCATGACTCCATGACGTGGCGAAATCACCGATGCCATCCCCAGTCACATCCCCAAGCCATACACCAGAGTCACCAAAGTTATCCATGTGCGGATCAGGTTCGGGATTCCAGATCGTGTAGGTATGCCAGGGACGGATGCCTCCAGCGTCCCCTGGATAGAAGGCCAGCTCTCCTGCCATACGTATCGAATGCATCAGGAGAAAATCGTCCCACTCATCCCCATTCATGTCGCCGATGCGATATCCGGGTGCTGCCGCAGCATGCTCCTGCCCCGGCCGGTCAGGACCTGGCATCTGGCGGACGAGCGGACCGGAAACGGAGAATCCCGTGTCCGTCCCAAGATAGAAGTGATACGCCTCGACAGCACCGACGAACAGATCTGCCTTGCCGTCGTTGTTAGCATCGAAGACGTGGATTCCGCTCCAGAAGCCGAGCTTGTAGGGAGCGATGTCCTCCTCACCGAACTGCTGATCCGGAGCCAGGGCATCAACGGTGAACGACGGTTGAC
>JAEYUG010000095.1 GCA_023432805.1 Bacteroidota bacterium
CCCCGGAAGTCGGGAGAATCAGAGAAATTACTAACGGTTGGTCTGCGTGGGGGCCGACTTTTGTGGCGCATCACCACGTTGACCCTTTTCTTTGTAGCTGCTGTCCAGGTTGAGGCTCAGTACGTGCAGGCACCGGCTCCTCTTGCAGGTGAATTGATCGGCGTGCTGGCGCCCGAACAGGTAGGGCCATATCGCACGCTTGTCGACAACGGCAATGGAGGTGTCGCAACCAACGCGGTTCCGGGTGGAATCCGAGCATGTGGCGTCATCGGAATGAGCGAAATGATGAAACGTCGCGCTAGTCGATTCAGCAACACCGTCCTGCTGCAGTATGATTCGACGATGCGTGCAGACGATGTGATCACAGCATTGATGAGTACTGGTGTGTTTCGTGCCGTATACAGGCGATATCCACCGACCGAGATCTTTCTCGGATGCCATCCGTGGAAGTATACGGGGCACTGGAACGAACCGAACCTGTCCAGCACGTGGTGGATTCAAACCGCACCGGGCTATGTCGATGAAGATCTGAGTGCACCCGAAGCTTGGGAGTTCACACGATCGGATCCCAGCGTCCTGATTGCCTCCTTTGGCGGACCGGGTGAATACACGAACGACGTGAAGGCCGGCCCGGAATATCGAGAGTTGGCGAGCAGTATCACGACAGGGTTTGATTCGATCTATGACCTATATGGGTTCCCTTGGAACAATCCGACAGCATACGGACATGCACTCACGTGCATGCAGGTCATAGCAGCCGATCATGATACAACGGCAAACGGTACGATCGGTGTCGCACCCGATTGTAGCGTGGTTCCGTATTTGGGTCTGACAGATGCCGAGTTTCTCATTTGCGTGGATGATGCCATCGACAAGGGCGCTACCGCCTTTGTCTACACGATGCTCGTCTACGGCCAGTTGGTCCAAGATGCTATTGATACACTTCTAGCACATGATGTTCTTGTCATTTCTGCGCTCGGAAACACGAATATACCATACACGAATATCACCAATCCTGGTGCGATACGTGTGGCTGCGAATATTGGCCTCTACAAAGCACCTTTGTCTCGTGCCGGGACGCCAGGCAATCCGTATCCTGAATTCTCTGCGAGTGGACCATTTGGGGGATATACTTCCTTTGCTGCAAGTGCAGTCGGGGGTATCGTTGCCCTGCTCAAAAGCATGCATCCTGCCATGAGCATGGCCGAGATGCGGTCAAAATTAATCGAAAGCACGACGCCGATGGCGGACGCTCTCTGGGACCCGGATCCAGGAAGCTCTGCGCTTGGTTCCGGGCGACTCGATGCGTTCGTATCCATTGCGAGCATCAAGAAGGGGACCATCGGGCAGGATGAGACATGGTCGGGACCTGTTTTCATTCCCGAGGATGTTTACATCCCGAGCGGTGTCACGGTTACTGTCGATCTGACACCGTGTGAAAACGGCATCGAGCGCACCCATATCCGCTTTGGCTGCGAAACCCAGACGAACCCACCTACAGAGCTGCGCCCACGCATCATCGTCGACGGAACGCTCATCGTACGCGGACGCAGGAATGAGGATATTCTCTTTAGTACGCTCCTGAACAGATATATGGTCGATGGATCGTACGGATCGACGTGGGGTGGCATCGTCGTCAATCCATCTGGCGAGCTCTTCATGGGGCATGCACGACTGGAGAACGTGGAACGGGGCCTGGTCTCCTACAGCCCACGAGTCACTGTTCGAGAGTCTGAAATCTGCAATTACGAACGCAACGGGATCATTCTCGCGCCTACGACATGGTCAGCCAGTCCGCGACCCTCCATTGTAAAGACCACGATTCATGATGCTCGCTGGTCCCAGACAAGCACAGGAATCTCTGTCTGGCGTGGGTTGCCGCTCATCGACAGCTGCACGCTCTTCAAGATGGATGTCGGGGTCCATCTGTACGGGAGCATGACTGCGGGTGACCTGCAGTATTCACGCATTCATGATACTCGAAGCTGCGGTGTGCTCAGTACCGTGCATGCACAGACACGTCTGTTTGGTGATACCATCTATCACAATTACGGTGATGGTGTCCGGTATGTCCACAACAACAGCCGGCCGCACATCCACCAATGTTCCGTATACGACAACGGCCGCACCGGGCTTGTCACTCAGAACGGCCAACGGACGGGTGATGCCATCTCCCTGACCCAGTCCATCGCCTATGCCTACAACAATGTGCTCAAGGAGAGCCATTGCGGATTCCATCTGGAGGACTACTCCTCGCTTTACGGCGGGGATGGTACCAGAGGACTGTTCGGCAGACATGGTTTCAATTACATCGAGAGTTGCGACACTGCATACTACGCGAACGCGCATTCGTATGCGGACATTGGTTTGCGAAAGAATAATCAGTCCTACGGTGGATCCAACACGGCCAAACTGCTCGGGATGTACGGTATTGCAGATCCTACTTCAGTGTTGAATTTGCAGTGCAACACATGGCTGCCATTCGATCCCAATGCATTTGGAGGACCAGCTATCCCCGAACCACAGTTCAATGACTGCTATCCCCAGCCTCCTATCTACCCGTACGACAGTTTCCTTGCTGGCCGAGATTCCTGCCTCAGCGGGAATTTCGCTGCAGCGTTGATAGAGTACGGCAATCTCGCCTTCCAAGGTGATCCTGATCTCCTTCTCCTTGCGTTGTCCGGTTATCAGGAGGTTTTCTCGAGAGACACCAGCCATGCAAGTGCGCAGGACCTCGATTCGATCCTGACGGTACTCGCTGCGACCTATCAGGGGGCTCCACCAGAGCTCCGCGCATCTATCGCTGCCGTCCAGGGCCATGTCGCAACCGAGCTCGGTAATATGCAGGAAGCCGACAGCACTTATCGCTACGCGACATTCAACCTCACTGAACCTAGTCGGCAACTGCACGCGGAAACAGGATTGCTCTACCTTCACCTCTACAAGAACAATGATATCGTCCGCGCAGATAGCATTCTGTCTGACATCCAGTCACGATTTGCTGCTGATTCCCTCATCGTCACCGCAGGGTTGCTGCGGCGATATTACGTGGATCCGGAATCGGATAATTATCTATGGAAATCCAGTATTCGCCACGAGAATGCGACGGTGAGCCAGCCGATCACTCTTGGCTTCACGCTGCATCCGAGTTACCCGAATCCGTTTACGCATACCACGAATGTACGCTATACGGTCACGATGCCTGGCGAGTATGTCGTGCTTGTCCGCGATCTCCTTGGTCGGAGCGTGGCAACCTTGCACAGTGGCTGGTGCGAAAAGGGAACTTACCATAAGGAGTTCTCCGTCAGAGGGCTTGCATCAGGTGTGTACCATCTCGTGATGCGGAGCACCGATGCCGTGCAGATTCAGCAGATCGTTCTGAGCAAATAGCAAATACCACATTCGAGGCACGGAACGTCATCGACGCTCCGTGCCTCGAGTACTTTCACAAGGAGGTACCATGCGTTGGTGCGCAGTAGTGACATTTCTTCTCGTGATGCATACGAGTATGCTGGGACAGTGGTCCTACGATCCCAAGGTCGGGACGCCCATCTGTACGACCAGTCCCTCACAGATATTTCCACTTGTGTTATCAGACAGTGCAGGTGGTGCCTTCATCATATGGCATTCGTTGACTGGCACAATAGAGACACAACGCATCGACTCGCTTGGTACTGGTCACTGGGGGCCGCAAGGGAGAGTGGTGCTGCAAGGTGTTGTGACATACCAACCGCTGTACATGGTGGTGTCCAATCCTACCGGAGCGTTGTTCATTGCCACAGCGAGACAATGGATGTGGGGTGGTCCAAACCCTTTCCCGCCCGTTCAACACATCGTGATGAAACTGGATGCTGATGGTCACGCCATGTGGCCCGATACCGGCGTTGCAATCTCACCATACAATCCGATTCCTCCTCCAGGGAAGATCGTGCTGCATCCCGATGACAAGGGTGGAGCCTTTTACGCGTATGAACGTTATGACAGTCTTTATGTCGGCCGGATCGACAGTGCGGGGACCCTGCGCTGGGGGCAGAGAGGCATCCTCATCGATGATGGTACGAACAACAGAATTCAGGATATTGCGCTCGCTGCCGACGCGGAAGGTGGCGTGTATTGCGTCTACTCAAAGTGGGAGTATGCTGGTGGTTCGCGGGGGATCGGTGTGTTCGCACAGCGGATCGACAGTGCCGGTGCGCAACAATGGCCCCCTTCCGTCGCTGTCCAGTCACCCATCCTCGCCGTCAACTCCATGAACAATGTTCACGCAATTGCTGATGGCAGGAGCGGGGTGGTGGTCGCGACGAGCGGTTATGATCCGATCATGGGCGACAGTACATTCAAGCAGGACATCTATGCACAACGGGTCAGCGCAACACGACAGCTGCTCTGGGGGAGCGCCGGTCGTGTTGTCGTCCGTGACAGCGCAGATCAAATGCTCGAGGCACTCGTGCCGGATGATGCTAACGGGACATACTTCATTTTCACTGGCAAGAATGTCTCATCGGGCCGCACAGACCGTGACATCCTGGTTCAACGCCTGGACAGTACCGGCTTGCTCGTGTTCAACGCACGTGGTCTCACGGTCTGTGGAAACATTGCCGAACAAATGCAACCGACCGCAGCATCGGATGGCCACGGCGGCATACTATTTTCCTGGGAAGATCGCAGAAACAGCACACTGAGTGATAGGGACATTTATGCACAACGCGTCGATGCGACCGGTGCTTTGTTCTGGGGTGGAGTGGAAGGAGTCCCGGTTTCCACCGCACCGAATGCCCAGCGCAGGCCGAGTATTACCACCGACGGTCACGATGGTGCCATTGTCGTGTGGGAGGACGCACGCAACGTGAGCGACATCCCGGATATCTATGCAGCGCGCATCACCGCGAGCGGCGTCCTGCTTCCTGTCTCCTTCATCAGTCTCATGGCCTCCCGTTATGCAGACGCAATCGAAATTGCATGGAGCATTGTGCATCCCTCGTCTGTCATCGGTTTTACGATCGAAGGTTCGGAAAACGGATTGCGCTGGGAGACGCGGGGATTCACACCAGCGCTGCAGACGCGCGAAACCGCCTCATACGTCTATCGGGACATCGGGCAATCTGCCATCAACTGGTACCGAATTCGGATCGAGAGCATTGATGGGACGACGGAGCACTCACCCATCCTTCGCGTCGATGCACATCGTTCATCGCACCGCGAACCGCAGATCGCCCTCTACCCGGAACCAGTCAGTACCGGTCAGTCCATGACCATTATTCTTGGTGACCGAAGCGATGAGATGGTTGCACTCCGCGTGCATGATATTCTGGGACGTGAAATACATGCCTTGCGCCGAGACATCCGAAAAGAGGTATCCGTTCTCGTTCTTCCGCTGGCAGGCAAGCTGCCGATTGGAAGCTATTTTCTGACAGTATCGAGCAGTACGGGGATCGAGACAGTGTCATTCCGCATCATAGAATGATAAACGTGAGTCCCAATGGAGCAACTGCCGGAAGGAACAAACCGATGAAGTCTCAGCACAATGTTGAACGACTGTACTATGTAATGCATGGCGTTGCAATACTCCTCCTTCTGACACTGGGCTGCAGTTCCACTGCACTGGCTCAACGTGAAGCGTGGAACTGGCATTTCGGAATGCATCGTGGCCTCTCCTTCACTGCGGATTCCGTGTGGATGGTACCTGATCAGGTTTTTCGCACCATAGAAGGTGGCGGCTCCTGTAGTGACTATGACGGGTCGCTCATATTCTTCACTAACGGTGCATATGTCTGGGACGCACTACAGCAGCCTGTCTCCTTCCTGCCACTCCGTTCATTTTTTACGGTTACACAGACAGGTCTCGTCGTACGACGTCCTGGATCCATGAACAGCTTTCACATCATGAATCAGGAGATGTGGCATGAAAAGGAGTTGGGGGAAAGAGCCGAATATTACTTCAGTCTGTTGTCTTCGATCGTCCGCCGACAACCACTCACTCGAGGGCTCTGCATTGTCAAGCGGGACTCCCTTCTCACGGACGAGTCCACCGAGAAGGTCTGCGCTATCGGACATGAAAATGGCTGGGACGTGTGGATCGTGATGCACGAACTGAACGGATCACGCCTTCGAAGTTACCTTCTTTCCGATTCCGGGGTTGGTGTCGATAGCTATGTCCTTTCGGAAACCGGTGCTCGCTGGGGTTCCGGTAGCCGCCAGTTCTGGTCGACGGACATCATGGGGTGCATAAAGGCGACTCCATCTGGAACACTGCTCGTTGCGGCGAGAGGGCATTTTCTGGAATTCTTCAGATTCTCACCGGCGACGGGAAAGGTCACCTCGCTATTCACCATCCCAGCTTGTGACTTCCCGCTCGGAAACTCGTGGACCTATGGCGTCGAGTTCTCGCTGAACGAAAAGGTGCTGTATGTCACAACGTTTTATGACGCACCTTCGTCGGAGTACGGCAAGTCATTTCTGTTTCAGTACGACATCTCTGTTCTGGATACGGCACGCATCAAGGCTTCCTGCAGAGTCCTCGACAGCATTTCTACCCCGCTCGGTGGCTACATGAAGCAGTATACCACCTTCGGTACCTTGCAGATGGCTCCGAACGGTAAGATATACGGCGCAATAGGACGGTCCATCGGCCCCATACTCGAAATCAGCAAGCCGGATTCACTGGGTCCCGCCGCCGGGGCGCGTCGCACCAGTTTCGCATTCGATACCACGGGACAGTTCAGTCTCCCAACATTTCCATCGCATCTGTTCAACCCTCGCCGATTCGAGGCAACAGGATTCTGCCATGGTGGGGAGACACGTTTTCGTACCTCGGAAATGCGTCGGAATGATTCGGTTCGATGGTATTTCAATGATCCCCTAGGATGGGAGGGCCTCGGTGCCTCCGGAGATACGGCGGTTCACAGGTTTTCAACACCGGGAGACCATACAGTGCATATGCTTCTGTACAATGACGAACGCATTGATACGGTCACCCAACTAGTCCGCATCTATGCACCACCACGCATCAGCATGCCTCGGATCCTGACAACCTGCGCGGACAGTACGGTCGCCATACGTCCTGAGATTGTCGGTGGCAGACCACCGTTCATCTATCGATGGAGTCCCAGGAGCCCGTTCGATCGCAGCGACGATGCAGCAGATACCGTCCGGCCCGGCAGTGCGACAACGTATACGGTACTTGTGATCGATGACAACGACTGCATGGCTGTCGATAGCGTTACGGTCGTACCGTTGGGTCCGTCCTTTGCCATTTCGGAGCGAGGTGCGGCACTCTGCCGTGGGGATTCGGTGCAGATCACCTGCCACGTCACCGATTCGACCCGCAACCCAGTATTTGCGTGGTCACCGAGCGAAGGTGTGTCTGACCGTACGAGCGCGACACCGTTGCTCTCACCCCGGGAGAGCACCCGCTACACGGTCACCGCAGTGGATGCGTGGGGGTGCATCACGCGTGACAGCATCCTGATCCAGGTGCACGCACTGCCTGTCGTGCAGTTACCCGACAGCGTGGCCATTTGTCACGGAGGGTCGATTGCCCTGCATCCTGTCGTCGGAGGTTCTGCTCCGGTCGAGGCGCAATGGGCCCCCCCGGCAGGGCTGAGCGCCGTGGATGTGCTCGATGTCGTTGCCAGTCCGGTCTCGACCACGACCTATACGCTGACGGTTCGAAACAGTGAGGGTTGTGTGGAGACTTCGCGCATCACCGTGGTTGTCCACCCACCGGTGCAACCTGTCATCGAAGGACCGGACACCCTCTGCACGGGTGCGTCCATCGTGCTGAATGCGCCAGAGATGTTCTCCAGTTACATCTGGCGTGCAGGTGACGGCAGTGTTCTCGGTCGGGCCTCATCCCTGATCGTGCATCAGGCGGATACGATCACGCTCGAAGTGCAGGACGACAACTCCTGCACGGCATGGACCGGAAAGGTCATTCACGAAGTACGAGCACCGGATCCACCCATGATCCTCCAGACCGGTGATACGCTGAGGATCAATCCGCATGCCCGCCATCTCTGGTATCGAGATGGTCGGCCGATCGAGGCGTCGAACACGCCTTGCCTCCCACTTTACAGCAGTGGTGTGTACGAAGTGCAGGTATGGAATGCTCATGGGTGTGCTGCCACGTCCTCTGCCTCGTTTTTCACGGCACGACCGGTCATTGGTCTCCGCGTGTCCATGCCGATCCTATCAGGTTACCCCGGAGACCGCATAGACATCCCCCTGCATGTTCAGCGCTCGGGTCCGGCTTTGTCGACAGTTTCCGCGGGCATTGTGGCCAGACTCCGCTGCGATGCCAGTGTTCTCGTCCCGATTGGGGCGACGCCGATGGGCAATCTTGCGGGGGATGAACGCGTGATTGAAGTGCAAGTGCAACCACCCCATGCACACGCACCGTTGACGACCCTGCACTTCATTGCAACCCTTGGAGCACGCAGGCAATCACGGATCGTCCTGGACACACTCTGGAGTACCGATGCCATTTTCCGCATGGAAGCGGTGCCCGGCTCGTTCACCCTGCTGACGTGTGAGGAGGGGGGGGAGCGATTGTTCAGCGATGGAGGGTCGATGCTGTTGTTGCAGAACCAACCGAATCCCTTCAATGCTGAAACGATGATCACCTACACGATCATCGAGGAGGCTCCCGTCGATGTGTTCATCATCGACCAGCTCGGTCGACGCATCGAGACGCTCTTTCTGGGCGATGGGGTACCTGGTACATATTCCGTTCGATTTGATGCGAGCAGCCTCTCGAGTGGAGTCTACACCTGTTTCCTTCGATCCGGCATGCTCTGGAAGGCGATCCACTTGATCGTGCAGAAGTAACCGTCATTCGAACTCATGAGGACGGACGCCCTCGTCCGTCATTGATGAATTGTGCGTCAAGGAAAACGCCGTCTCCCCGAGAGGGGGAGACGGCGTTTGCACAGGGGTGAAGCGGGGGTCAGGCGGCGATGGCCTTGGTGACTTTCTCGGCGGCGTCTTTGAGGGTGGTGGCGACGAGGAAGTCGATGCCGCTCTTCTCGAGGATCACGGCAGCCTCTTCGGCGTTGGTGCCGGCCAGGCGCACGACGATCGGCACGTGGATGTCGATGTTGCGCGCAGCCTGCACGACGCCGTTGGCGATGCGGTCGCAACGCACGATGCCGCCGAAGATGTTGATGAGGATGGCCTTGACGTTGGGATCGCTCAGAATGATGCGGAAGCCGTTTTCAGTGGTTTCCGCACTGGCGCCACCGCCAACGTCGAGGAAGTTGGCGGGCTCGCCGCCGGCCAGCTTGATGATGTCCATCGTACCCATGGCGAGTCCGGCACCGTTGACCATGCATCCCACGTTGCCGTCGAGCTTGATGTAGTTGAGGTTGTGCTTCGAGGCTTCGACTTCGAGGGGATCCTCTTCGGCGAGGTCGCGCATGTCCATCACCTCGGGGTGACGGAAGAGGGCGTTGTCGTCGAGGCCGACCTTCGCGTCGAGGGCGAGCACCTTGCCGTCCTTCGTCACGACGAGGGGATTGATTTCGAACATGCTCGCGTCGATGGCATCGTAGGCCTCGGCGAGGGTGGTCAGGAACTTGACCATGTTCTTGAAGGCGTCGCCGGTGAGGTTCAGGCCGAAGGCGATTTCCCGGGCGTGGTAGGGACGGAAGCCGGTGGTCGGGTCGATGGCAACCTTGAGGATCTTCTCGGGGGATTCCTCTGCGACCTTCTCGATTTCCATGCCGCCCTCTGTCGAGGCCATGACGATGTTCTTCGACTGGGCGCGGTCGAGCAGCATGCCGACGTAGAGTTCCTTGTCGATGGCGACGCCCTGCTCGACGAGCACGCGTCCGATGATCTTGCCTTCGGCGCCGGTCTGGATGGTCACGAGCAGGTTGCCGAGCAGGTTCTTTGCGTAGGTCTCGACTTCCTTGAGGCTCTTTGCAACCTTCACGCCGCCGTTCATGATCAGCTTGCGCGTGACGGGATGGTACACGTCGCCCTTGCCGCGACCGCCAGCGTGGATCTGCGCCTTGACGACCCAGACGGATCCGCCGAGCGCCTTGGCCGCCTCGACCGCCTCGTCGGGCGAGAATGCCACGCGACCATCGGGCGTGGGAACGTTGTACGACCGCAAGATGGCCTTACCCTGATACTCGTGAATCTTCATGCGAGGAGTTCCTGCTCTGGTTATGAAAGGTCAATCACATGTATGGACGGATGGAAAAACGTCAACATTAAAGATACGGGAAATCTGGGAATAGGGAAAGGAGGGTGGACGAGGACGTCCACCGACCTTTCTGGTGGACGAGGACGTCCACCGACCTTTCTGGTCCACCGACCTTTCAGAGCAGGCGGAGGGTGTTGGCGCCGAGGATGGCGCGGATGTCGGCGTCGGTGTAGCCGCGACGCATGAGCTCGCGGGTCAGAAGGGGCAGGTGCGAGATGTCGGGGATGCCGACAGGGGTCTGGTCGATGCCGTCGAAGTCGGTGCCGAGTCCCGCGGCGCCCGCACCACCCAGCTTCACGATGTGGTCGATGTGGTCTGCAACGTCGCGCAGGGTCACGAGTCCCTCGCGCGCCGCACGCGCGATGATGCTGTCGGCCGCAGACAAGGCGAGCACGCTCCATCCCGTCTGGGCCAGGCGCAGCGCGGAGATCGCGGCGTTGGCCTTCGCGGTGCGTGCCGCCCATGTGCGCGGCAGCGCCCGCAGATAGGGAGGAAAGAAGTTCACCATCACGACGCCCCCGCGTGCGGCAATTGCGCGGATCTGCTCGTCGCGCAGGTTGCGATGATGGTCGCGCAGTGCGCGACATCCGGAGTGCGAGGCGATGACGGGCGATCGCACGGCGTCGAGCAGGTCGGCCGTCGCACGCTCGCCGAGATGCGAAACGTCGAGCAGGATGCCGAGGCTGTCCATCGCACGCACGAGCATGCGACCGTGGGGAGTGAGTCCCGCAAGCCGCGCTCGCCCTTCCTTCGCACCGCGTCCCCGCGATGCGGGTGCGGATTCATCCACCGACGAGCTGGCCCATGGGACGCTGTCGTTCCACGTCGGCGCGATGCAGCGCACACCCCGCGCATGAAATGCGCGCAGGTTGTCGAGCGATCCGTCCAGGGGATACGCACCCTCGAAGGCGATGAGCGCGGCGAGCGCGCCGTCGCGCACGGCGGCATCGACATCCGCACGCGTGCGCACGATGCGCAGCGCATCGGGTGCGCGGCGCGCGATGGCCTCGAGGCTGTCGATCTCCCGCATGGCGTAGGCCCGCGCCTCCGCGGCGCTGCGCCGCGCCGAGCCCGGCAGCCAGATCGAGAAGAACTGCAGATCCACACCTCCCTCGCGGAAACGCACGAGGTCGGAATGTCCGACCTTCGTGCGCCGCGTGATGTCCACACCATGCATGACGCTGTAGAGCAGATCGTTGTGTCCGTCGGCCACCACCGCTTCGCGATGCAGCGCGAGCCAGCGGGGCGTGGCGTCCTGCGTGTGCGCAGTCTGAACCGTCACACACAGTGCGAGCAGCAACAGGTGCGTGCCGGCGGACATCGATCGGTGCGCCATGTCAGTCGGGGAATTTCTCAAAGTACCAGTCCTTTGTCACGTCGAGCCACATGACGAGTCCCTTCCACTCTTCGAAGCGCGCATAGAAGCGTTCGATCTCGGCATCGGATGCCGTCGTGCTGCCGTTGTGCAGCTCGGCGAACTTCATGCGGCACCAGCTGTCGAGTCCCAGCCGGTCGAAACGTCCCAGCAACTTGAGCAGATTGCTCGCGGCGTAGTCTCCCACGCCGCGGATCGTGCGCAGCTCGCGGTAGAGTTCATCCGATGAGGCCGTGCTCGTACGGAACGCCTCAATGTCGTATCCCTGCGCGACGCGCCGGGCGAGCGCGAACACCGAGGGCGCGCGGTAGCCGAGCCGCACCTCACGGCGCAGGAACTCCTCGTTGCACGCGGCGATCGCCTCCGGTGCAGGGAAATCCCGTAGCGGCATGTCGCCCGTCTCCACATCCTTCACCCGCGGCAGTGCGCTGTCGCCCGCACCGAGCAGGCGCACGAGATTCGTGTTCATGGCTTCGGTCAGGCTCCACGTGCAGTTGGTGGTCAGAATCATCTTGACCACGTCCTCGAAGAACGTTGCCCCGCGCAGATAGCGTCCCATGCCCCCGCGCGCCATCCACCGCGTGTGCGCGTCGCGGCGCACACGGGCGCGGAATGGCGCGAGGTCGAGATCCATGTTCAGCATGGCGTGGGCGGCGCGGGTGGCTTCCCCCGTGTCGCGCGCCGTGGCACGTGACGGGGTGTGGAGCGTGGCACGAAGTCCTTCCTCCTGATCCTCGAGACAGACGAGGGCGAGCCGTCCCGACGGGAGGTGGAGGATGCGTGCGAGCATGAGGGGATCGCGGCGGAGGGAGAAGGGGGCGAGGGCACACCAGCCATGCGAGTGGACCGTATGGCCGAAGTGGAAGCCGTCTCGGGCGGCGAGGGCGAGGGGGATGCTGGGCATGGCAGCTCAGAAATAGAACGCGCATCGGGCGGGAACACCCGATGCGCGGTACGATCGGCGCGACGGCCTTATGCTTCTGGCTCGTCGGCCTTCTTGATGGTCTGGATTTCGTTGCGGATGTCCTGCGCCTTCCGCTTGAGGTCGTTCATGTGCTTGCGGACACGGGTTCCGGCGCTTTTGTTTCCCTTCAGATAGAACTTCTCGAAGTCCTTCTCGAAGCTTTGAACGAGGTCAACCAACTCGCGAAAGCGTTCCATTTCTCCTCCGAACTATGAATGCATGATGCGGTCGTGTGTGTGCGTCGGATGGCGCATGCGGCTTGTGCCGGGCCTGGGCAGCAGTGCGCCTCCGAAGGGGAGGTGACGTGCAGCAGAAGGCGTATGCGTGATCGAAGCGTGTTCTACGTTATCGCTTTTTGGCGAAACAAGCAAGCATGTGATGGTTTCGCTTGTGTGGTGATCATGTGATCGAGGCAGCGTTCAGGGATTGCGATCGCCCGTAGATGTCGTGGACGTCGGGAAAGGGGCGCAGCGCGCGCTCGAAGATGCCGTGGATGTAGGCGATGGCGAGGCCGTAGTTGGTGATTGGGACGCCGGCCGCGTGACAGCGCTCGATGCGCGTGAGCATGAGGCGGCGGTTGAGCACGCAGGCGCCGCAGTGCACGACGAGCTTGAAGGATGCCAGGTCGGCGGGGAAATCCTGGCCGCTGTACACATGCACGTCGAGCGGACCCCCGGCGCGCTCCGCGAGCCAGGTCGGAAGCTTCACACGGCCGATGTCTTCGCCACTCGGGTGATGGGTGCAGCCTTCGGCGATGAGGACGCGGTCGCCGGGGGCGAGACGGTCGATGGCCATGGCGCCTTCGACGGAGGCGGCGAGATCGCCCTTGAAGCGGGAGAAGAGGATCGAGAATCCGGTGAGGGGAATCTCGTCGGGCACGATCGAGCTGACGAGTTCGAAGGCCTGGCTGTCGGTGACGACGAGTGCGGGCGGGGTGGCGCAGCGGGCGAGCGCGGCCGCGAGGTCGCGCTCCTTGGTGACCATGGCCATGGCCTCGTTGTCGAGGATGTCGCGCAGGGTCTGCACCTGGGGCAGGATCAGTCGGCCCTTGGGCGCTTCGCTGTCGACGGGCACGACGAGCATGACGAGATCGCCTGTGCCGATGACGCCGTCGAGAATGGACGGAGTGTCGAGGAAGGACGCGGGTGCTGTGGCGATGAGCGCGGCGCGCAGGTCTGCGATGCCGGTGCCGTCCGTGGCGGAGACGCGCACGACGGTGGTGGCGCCGGCCGCGCGGGCGTGTTGCTCGACGTGGTCGCCCGTGCGCAGATCGGCCTTGTTGGCAACGACGATGACGGGGGTGTGGCGTGTGGCGAAGAGGGCGAGCAGATCGTGTTCGTATTGCTGGATGTCGTCGGTGACAACGATGGCGAGATCCACGCGGTCGAGCACCTTCATGGTTTTTTCGACGCGCATGCGTCCGAGGTCGCCGACCTCGTCGATGCCGGCGGTGTCGACGAAGAGCACGGGTCCGAGCGGGAGGAGTTCCATGGCCTTCTCAACGGGATCGGTGGTGGTGCCTGCGATTTCGCTGACGATCGAGATGTGCTGACGGGTGATGGCGTTGAGGATGGAGGATTTGCCGACGTTGCGTCGGCCGAAGATTCCGATGTGGAGGCGGAGTCCTCGCGGGGTGTTCTGCATGTCTGTCATGCTGCAAATATAAGACGTGTGGGTCGGAAACATGAAAGGAGGGTGGACGTCCTCGTCCACTCGTGACGAATGTTCATTGGGTGCAGGGTGGACGAGGACGTCCACCGACCTTTCTGGTGGACGAGGACGTCCACCGACCTTTCTGGGGGTTTCTTGTGTGAGGGAAATGGGCGATCTTGCAGGGTTGCTCACGAATCTGACACGTACATGCTGCTGCCGACCGGCTCCACCCCCGCCCTGTACTGGAATGCCTCGACGATCTCGTTCGATGCACTGCATCACGCCATCGCTGGCTGCGCGGCCGCACTCGATGTCGCACGCGGCGACCGGGTCGCGCTCTTTGCCGAGAACCGTCCTGAATGGGTGACGGCGTTCTATGCCTCCTGGCGACGCGAGGCCATCGTGGTGCCGATCGACTACCTGAGCACCGCCGACGATGTCGCGTTCATCCTCGGCGACTGCACACCGGCTGTGCTGATCTGCAGCCGCTCGACGGAGGCGGTGCTGCGCGAAGCCGTCGCACTGGCCTCTGCAGCGCACTCCGCATACGCACCGACGCTGCTCCTGCTCGACGACATACCGGTCCCCGCATCCACGCCGCCTGCGTCCACGCCGCCCGCGTCCGCACCGCCTGCACCCATGCCCATGCCCGAAGACGACGATCGCACGGCACTCATCATCTACACGTCGGGCACGACAGGCGTCCCGAAGGGCGTCATGCTCAGCTTCCGCAATCTGATGGCGAATGCCCTCGCCGTGACGCGCGATGTGCCCATCTTCCGCGCCGATCGTCCCGTGCTCGTCCTCCTTCCCCTCCATCACACCTTTCCCCTCATGGGATCGATGGTGGCTCCGCTCATGGTCGGTTCGATGATCGCGTTCACGCCCTCGCTCGCGGCCGACGACATCATGGCGACGCTGCAGGGCGCGCGGGTGGCGATCATCATCGGTGTGCCGCGTTTCTACTCGATGCTGCGGAAGGGCATCCGTGACAAGATCAACGCGAAGGCCGTGGCCCGCCTGCTGTTCCGCATCGCCGAGCGGAAGCAGTCGCGCGCGTTTTCTCAGAAGGTGTTCGGATCGGTGCACCGCAAGTTCGGCGGCAATGTGCAGTACATGGTCTGCGGCGGGGCGGCACTGGATCCCGATGTGGAACGCGACTACGCGACGCTGGGCTTCGAGGTGCTGGTGGGCTACGGCATGACCGAGTGTGCACCGATGATCACGTTTCCGCGGCCGGGAACTACGCGTCCGCAGTCATCGGGCCAGCTGCTGCCGGGCTGCGAGGTGAAGATCGAGAACGGCGAGATTCTCGTGCGCGGCGCGAATGTGATGCAGGGATACTGGGGACGGCCGGATGAAACGGCCGCGGCGTTCCGTGACGGCTGGCTGTGTACGGGGGACCTCGGGCACTTCGATGCGGAGGGACACATCTTCATCACGGGTCGCGCCAAGGAGATCATCGTGCTTTCGAATGGGAAGAATATCAGTCCCGTCGAAATCGAGCAGAAGCTCGAGGCGCAGTCGCCGCTTGTCGGCGAGGCGGCGGTGTTTCTCGATGGCGACGTGTTGCACGCGGTGCTCGTGCCCGATGCCGCGCGGACCGCAGGGGTGGAGGATGTGCCTGCCCTGCTGCGTCGGGATGTAGTCGAAGCCTACAATGCCGAGGCCACCGCCGCCAAGAAGGTGCTGCGCATGTCTGTGCGTGAGACCGAGCTTCCCCGCACGCGCCTCGGCAAGATCCGGCGCTTCGCGCTGCCCGAACTCGTGGCCGGTGTGCACGAGGACGCATCCGCCCAGCCTGAACCGGAGTTCGAGGAACTGGTGCTGCTGCGCACCTACCTCGAACGAGAGAAGGGCCGCGAGGTGCGTGCGACGACGCATCTGGTGTTCGATCTGGCGCTCGATTCCCTCGACACTGTGAGCCTGCAGGTGTTTCTCGAACGCACGTTCGGTGCGGCGATTCCCGCCGAGGAGATCGCACGCTACGGAACGGTGGGAGCGCTGGCCGCGCATGTACGGGGATCGGACATCCACCTCGACGTCGAGGAGATCGACTGGGGATCGATTCTCTCGGAGCCCGCCGAGGTGCAGCTACGCAAGAGCTGGATCACGTACACGGTCATCAAGAATCTCTCGCGCGTGCTGTTCGCGATGTATTTCCGCGTGCGCGGACGGGGTGTGGAGAACATTCCCGACGGCGCCGCGATTTTCGCGCCGAACCATCAGAGCTTCATCGACGGGCTGTTCGTGACGATTTTTCTACGCAATCTGCAGCTGCGGCGCACGTACTTCTACGCGAAGGAGAAGCACATCCGGCAGCGCTGGTTGAAGTTCGTCGCCGACCGGCACAACGTGATCATCATGGATATGAACAAGGATCTGAAGCTCTCACTGCAGAAACTCGCAGCGGTGCTGCGCGAGGGACGCAGCGTGATCATCTTCCCCGAGGGCACGCGCACGCGCGACGGAAGTCTCGGTGAGTACAAGAAGACCTTCGCGATTCTCAGCAGCGAACTCGGTGTGCCTGTCGTGCCTGTGGCGATCGAGGGTGCGTACAGGGCGCTTCCGCACGGATCGATTTTTCCCCGCCCGTTCACGCGCGTGTCGGTGAACTTCCTTCCCCCGGTGCATCCGGCGGGACATACTTATGAATCCCTCAAGCAGACCGTGGTTGATGCGGTCCGCAGGCATCTGGGCTGAGCTCATGCAAGACGACGACATTCTCGGAAAGGCCTACGACAGCACGCTGATGAAGCGGCTGCTCGCGTATGCGCGTCCCTATCGCATGCACATCGCGGGCGCAATCGCGTTGACGGTCATCATCAGTGCGCTGGGTCCCGTACGTCCCTGGCTCACGCGCATCGCCGTCGACGAGCACATCGCCAACGGCGACCGCGAAGGACTGCTCGGCATTGCGTTGCTGCTGGTGGGCACGCTCGTGCTGCAGGGCATCGTGCAGTATGCGATGACCTACTTCACGCAGTGGATCGGGCAGCAGACGATCCTCGACATCCGCATGCAGATTTTCAGGAAGCTGCAGCGGATGTCCCTTGCCTTCTTCGACCGCAATCCCGTCGGCCGTCTGGTCACCCGTGTGACGAGCGACGTGGAGGTGCTCAACGAGATGTTCTCGTCGGGACTCGTGACAGTCTTCGCCGACGTCTTCATCATTTTGTGGATCGTGATCTTCATGTTCACGATCGACTGGGGACTGGCGCTCGTAACGCTTTCGGTGCTGCCAATCCTTTTCTATGCGACCTTCGTGTTCCGCCGCAAGGTGCGGGACTCGTACCGGGACATCCGCCACGAAGTGGCGCGTCTGAACTCGTTCACGCAGGAGCATGTCTCCGGCATGATGACCGCGCAGCTCTACGGGCGTGAGGCGCATGATCTGGCCACACACGAGGCGATCAACGCCGCGCACACGCAGGCCAACATCCGCTCGGTCTTCTACTACGCCGTCTTCTATCCCGTCGTCGATTTTTTGAGCGCGCTGGCCGTGGCGCTCATCGTCTGGTATGCGGGCGGGGGCATCATTGCCGGCGCGATGACGCTGGGCACGCTGATCTCGTTCGTGCAGTACACGGAAATGTTCTTCCGTCCGATTCGCGACCTCTCGGAGAAGTACAACATCATGCAGACGGCGATGGCCTCGTCGGAGCGCATCTTCAAGCTGCTCGACGACGAGTCGCGCATTCCCGAGCCGGCAGACGCAGCACCGCTCCCGGAAGGTGGCGACCTGGAATTCCGCAACGTGTGGTTCGCCTACAACGATGAGGAGTGGGTGCTGCGCGACGTGTCGTTCACGATACCCGCCGGCGCGACGGCGGCGATCGTGGGGGCGACGGGGGCGGGCAAGACAACGATCATCAGTCTGCTCGGGCGCTATTATGACGTGCAGAAGGGAGCGATCCTGATCGGAGGCCGCGACATCCGTACAGTGCGTACGGCCGAACTGCGGGCCCGGATCGGCACGGTGCTGCAGGACGTGTACCTCTTCTCGGGCGACATCCGCGGCAACATCACGTTGGGCGATGCCTCCATGCCTGACGAGCGTGTACGCGAGGTGGCGGCGATGGTCGGCATCGACCGGTTCATCGAGAGGCTTCCCGACGGGTATGCGTCGGAGGTCAAGGAGCGCGGGGCCACCTTGTCGACGGGACAGAAGCAGCTGCTGGCCTTCGCCCGGGCGCTCGCCATCGACCCGGCCATCCTCATACTGGACGAGGCCACCTCGAGTGTCGACACCGAGACCGAGCTTTTGATTCAGCAGGCGATTGCGCGGCTGCTGGCCGGGCGCACGTCCATCGTCATCGCGCACCGCCTGTCGACGATTCAGAACGCCAACGCGATTCTCGTGATGCACAAGGGGCAGCTGCGCGAGCAAGGCACGCATCAGGAACTTCTCGCGCTCGGCGGCATCTACCGCCGCCTCTACCAGCTCCAGTACAAGGAGCAGGAGGTGGTGTAAGCGGGGGCTCCGCGTTGAACGTGTATGTGTTTTTCGGGAGAAGGTGCTGATTTTACTTGTTTTTCGGAAAATAACGCATATTTTATGTGTTTTGAAGCGATTGTATGCGTTTTTCACGAGACACGAATGAAAGCAGAATCCACGCGATTTGCCGGATACGCGTTCCTCATCGACAAGCTGGGATTGCGGGTCATGCCGCACTGGCGCGTGTCGCTTGTGAGCTCGTTGCACCGGTCGCGCTCATCCACCCAGCGTGATTGTCTGCACGTCGTCTATCCCAGGACCTACTGGCCCGGTGACGGCATCTGGGATCACCTCGTCTTCGCACTGAAGTACGATGGGATCAACCTCGCACTCCTCTTCCACATTTTCTCCGCGTTGGACGGCGAGACGATACGCGCAGGGATTCACACCGCGCCGCAGAGTCATCATGCACGACGCATCTGGTTTCTGTATGAGTTCCTGCTCGATCGGCAGCTGGAAATCCCTGACCTCACACGCGGCAACTACATTCCCGTATTGGATGCTGCCGAGTACGTGACACTCTCGCATGGGACACGGCAGACGCGACACAAGGTGCTCAACAATCTGCCCGGCACTTCGGCATGGTGTCCGACGATACGTCGCACGGAGGCGGTCAGGCAGATCGACTCCGCCGACCTGGAAGCGGCATGCGGTACGCTTCTCGCATCGTACTCGCCCCGTCTCGTCCATCGTGCCCTCGGGTATCTCTATGGCAAGGAAACGCGATCGAGCTTCGAAATCGAGCATATCACTCCCAGTGTTTCACGCGTGGAGCGTTTCATCGGAATGCTCGGTATCGCCGCCACGTTGGACTACTGCACACATGACCATCTGATCGAACTTCAGAATGGGATCGTTGATGCACGCTTTCGTGAACGCGCGTATCGGCGCACCCAGAACTATGTCGGCGAATTCATTGCGTGGCAGCATCAACGCGTCCATTACATCTCGCCACGTCCTGAGGATCTTGGTGCACTCATGGATGGACTGCTTGATACACATGCGCGCATGTTGCAATCCGACATCGACGCGATGGTGCATGCGGCGGTCATCTCCTTTGGCTTCGTCTTCCTGCATCCGTTTGAGGATGGGAATGGACGCATGCATCGATTTCTCATACACAACATTCTCGCGATGCGTGGTGTCGTGCCGGCGGGATTGATGTTTCCGGTCTCGGCGACGATGCGTACGCATCAATCGGAATACGACGCGGCGCTCGAGGCCTTCTCAAAGCCCCTCGCACAGTGCATTGATTTCGACATCGATGCGGAGGGGCGCCTGAAGGTTCACAACGATACTGCGGCCTGGTACAGATTCATGGACATGACTCCGCAGGTCGAAGCGCTTGCCCGCTTCATTCGCGCGACCATTGACGAGGTGCTCAAACCGGAATTGGATTTTCTTGTTCGGTATGATGCAACACGAAGCGAGTTGGCGAACATCATCGACATGCCTGATGCGCACATTGACTTGTTCATTCACTGCTGCTTCCAGAACAATGGCCGGCTCGCGAAGCGAAAGCGTACGCGTCACTTCCCCTTCCTGACCTCGGAGGAAGTCGAGCAGATGGAAGCGGTCGTTGGCAGGCACTACGTGCACGGAGCAGGAGGTGGTGTGAAATGAATCGCGGCCCCGCGGG
>JAEYUG010000045.1 GCA_023432805.1 Bacteroidota bacterium
GCTGGCCCTGCATGACGCCCACGATCAGATCGGTCAGACCATCCCGGTTGACATCGCGTGCGAACATGCTGCCGTGATTGATGTACCAGCTCATCTTGACCAATCCCTGCGCATACTGTTGCGCCGGTGCGTCAAGAGCGCTGAATGCGAGGAACAACAGCATCCAAAAAAATAGCTTCGATCGCACTCCAACCACACGTACCATATGACACACTCCTTCGATGCTCCGTGAACTCCCTCGCGCACATGTCTTTACCCCATGGCGCCTGGCGATAGCTATAATTGTAGCTTACTCATTCTGGTCACTAAAGTCAATCGCGCGGCGGCTTCCCATGGGTGCCGTGGCGCGCACCCGCGTCCTGACGGAGCCCCGCAGCCTCCCACTCCCACCATGCAGGATCTGGACATGTCCATCCGAAAGGTAGACGTGAGCCAGGGCAACAAACTGTTTCACAGACGCGTGAGCATCGTGGTGAAGAATCCATAGAAAGTAGCTCATGTTGATGCCTTGGTCTTTGTTGAAGTGTTCCAGACTTTTCATCATGTGTTTAGTCGACCCTGCGACCACGCATGACAATTGGAAAGCTGTTGTCGGCTGCTGAAATGAATACGCTCCGTCCGACGGCGGCTAGTCCTGTCCCCATGAAATTGAATCGACGATCTGTGCGGATGAACTTCCAGGTCTTTCCGTTGAAATGTTGTACCCGCCCATCGTAGTACGAGACATAGACATTGTTGCGTGCCGTGCCCTGAAGACCTGTAACTTCCTGCACTGGCACCCAGACCCGTTGCCACTGTTTCCCGTTGTACGAAAAGATCCCGGCAGACCCACCAGCGTACCAGATTCCGTCGCACTCCCTTATCCTTTCTAGGAATCTACCTTGCTGCACCGCCTCACGTCCGATGATCTTTGGCTCTTCGCTGAATCGTGTGGGTAGGAGCGGATATCGAGAGGGTCATGCGTAGATTCGAGGACATGTCTTGACCACGTATCCGGAGCCACCCGCCAATGAACCAACAAACGATCGACCTCTTCACCCTGGCTCTGGGCCTGCACCAGCCGTGGTACTGCACCAAGGTAGAATTCAGCGCGAAGATCGGGAAGCTCGATATCTGGGTTGATTTCGTGCGTGGAGCGCGCTTCTCCTGCCCGACGTGCGAGGCGACGGGGTGCTCGGTGCATGATACGGTCGACAAGGAATGGCGCCATCTCAACTTTTTCCAACATGAATGTTATCTCCATGCCCGTGTTCCGCGGGTGCGATGTGCAGACTGTGGCGTACACCTTGTTCGCGTTCCGTGGGCACGGCCCGGCAGCGGGTTCACGCTCCTGTTTGAGGCCATGGTGATGACGCTTGCCGAATCGCTCCCCATGAGCGAAGTCTCGCGCACGGTGACGGAGTTCGATACCACGCTGTGGCGTATCGTGAAGACGTATGTCGCAGATGCACGTGCAACGCAATCGTATGCAGCAGTCGAACGTGTCGGGATCGACGAAACCGCGCGGGCCCGCGGCCATGCGTACGTCAGCGTGTTTGTGGATCTTGATACGCGCCGCGTGTTGTTTGCCACGTCTGGCAAGGACCAGCGCACGATCAGCGCGTTCTGTGAGGATCTGGTCGACCACGGAGGTGTGCCGTCAGCGATCACGGATGTCAGCATGGACATGTCGCCTGCATTCATCGCCGGGGTGGAGACCACGTTGCCGCAGGCTGAGATCACCTTCGACCGCTTCCATGTCATGAAGCTGGCGGGGGAGGCGGTGGACGCCGTGCGACGGGAAGAGCAGAAAACGGTGAAGGACCTCAAGCAATCTCGCTATGTATGGTTGAAGAATCCTGAGAATCTGAAGCCGAAGGAGCGGGATATCTTTGCGAACCTTTCGAAACAGAAGCTGAAAACCGTCCGTGCATACAACCTGCGGATGAGCCTTCGAGACTTCTGGGACCAAGCACCCGAGGATGCGGGTCGGTACTTGACACGGTGGTATCGATGGGCGGTGCGAAGTCGACTTGCACCAATGGTCCGGCTTGCACGAACGATCCAACGTCACTGGCATGGGATCCTGCGGTATGCAACATCGAAACTCAATAATTCTCAAATGAGATGGCGAAGGGCCACTTGCATCGTCACCCGATGCTTCACATCAAAAACCTCCCTCGTGAGAAACCTCGACCGGAGTACTACACCGAGGAGGAACTCCGCGCATTCTTTGCGCAACCGATGGACAAGCGATACCGTCGTGCATTTCTGGGTCTCCTCAACACGGGCATGCGCTTCGCGGAGCTGGCGAACATGCGATGGGAGGATGTCGACCATGAACGAAGAGTCGTCGTCGTACGATCACGTGGTTCGTTCAGGACGAAGACGCACAATGCAGAGCGCGCAATTCCGATGAACGCGACTTTGCGGAATCTCTTGAGCGAGATGCGCTCGGAGGATCCTACCTCTTCATTTGTGTTCTGTTCGCCCACCGGTGTTCAACTTCGCGAACGGAGCCTTCTGAATGTGTGCAAACGCATTGCCATGCGTGCAGGGCTCACATCACGCGCGTTTCTTCACAAGTTCCGACACACGTTCGCCACACATCTCGTGCAACAGGGCAGAACCCTGGAATCCATCAAGGCGCTGCTCGGACACTCAACAATACGCGAGACGGAGATCTACGCCCACAACAAGAGTGATCATCTTCATGAAGAAGTGAGAGTTCTCGATGATCTCTCGTACTGAGACAACAGTCATTAGCCACTCTCCTCGAGTGGCTTTTCTTTACCCTGCACAGTGCTACCCAAGCAGAACGTTCCACGACCTAGCGTCGAATGTTCCACGAAAAAAGTACAAAAAAAGTACATGGATGCAGTGAAAACAGGTCGTTCCAGGTGTCTGGAGAGCATAAAAAATGGCGAAAACCGTGTGATTTTCGCCATATGAACCATGTTGCGGAGAGGGAGGGATTCGAACCCTCGGTACCGTTTGCACAGTACGACGGTTTAGCAAACCGTTGGTTTCAGCCACTCACCCACCTCTCCGTGGGACTCGGGTACTGAATATGAACGCGGCGCCGGTGACCCGGTGCCGCGGGGAACGCTCGGCTTAGAGCAGACCGGCCTTCTGAAGTACGATCTTCGCGCCCTTCTTGTTGATGGTCTTGATCGCACGCGCCGAAATGCGCACGGTCACGAACCGCTTCTCTTCAGGAATGTAGATGCGCTTCTTCTGAAGGTTCGGAAGCTGACGACGTTTGGTGCGGTTGTGCGCGTGCGACACGTTGTTGCCAACGAGGGGACGCTTGCCGCTGACCTGACAGACTCTGGACATTTCGATCTCTCCTTACTTGAGGCCTTCGCCCACGAAGGGGATGAACGCCATGTACCGGGCGCGCTTGATCGCCTCGACGACGCGGCGCTGGTTCTTCGCTGTCAGACCCGTCAGACGGCGGGGAAGAATCTTGCCCTGGTCGTTGGTGAAACGCTCGAGGAACTTGGACTCCTTGTAATCGACATAAATGGCGTCTTTCCCTGCAAACGGATCGGGACGCCGCTTGGACATCGCAGCATTCCTGCGACGTTGAGGCCTTCTACCAGTCGGTCTCATGCGGTCTTGGTCTCCTTTTTCTTCGCTTCGTTGTAATTCGCGTAGCGACGGTTGAATTTCTCCACGCGACCCGCGGAGTCAATGATTTTCTGCTTGCCGGTGAAGAACGGATGGCACTCGGCACAAATTTCCACCTTGAGCGTCTGGCGCGTCGAGCGCGTGTGGAACACGGCGCCGCAGCTGCAGCTGACCTCGCAGCGATGGTAACGGGGATGCAGGTTCTCTTTCATGGCCGTCCTCAGAACTTCATCGTTTCAATGTCTTTCGGGTCTTTCACGCGAACCATGCGCTCGCGGAATTTCCATGTTCCGGTCACTTCGTCCTGGACAGCGTACACCGCCTTGAAGAAGGTGAACTCCGACTTGCCGCCCTTCTTGGACTTGTCGGTAAACGTCTGTGTCTTGGCCACGGTGGCTCCTTGCTGCTCTCTACGACTAAAGTTTCGTGCAATTCAAAACAGGCTACAATGTAAGGAGGAAATCCATACGTGTCAATATCACCGCTCCGATGCCCGCAATCAGGGGCGTTTCATCGTTGCTCGACCGCACAACCCGCCGGAAACCTCCGCTCCGCCCGTTTTTCCCCACACGCAATTTTCGTAACATACGCAATCAGGATCATATCCGTCCCCTCCCGTCCCCCATCGTCAGATCGCGCGCGCCCATGCCCCTCGTGCTGCTCACCGGACTCCTCACCGGCCTCCTCCTTGCGGCCGGGATCCTCGTCTCCCGCACCTTCCTGCCCTCCCCCGCCTTCGGCCTTCTGCCGCTGCTGCTCACGGCCCTGCCCGCCATCGCAGGCACCATCGCCGGCAGCCGTGCGACCGGCCACAATCCGGCAGACGATCGCCACGGTGGCTTCCTCGCAGGGGGAGCGCTACGCTATGGTGCCGCGCTTGCGTCGGCGGCGGCTCCCTTCCTGCACCTCCTCCTCTACATGGGAACCTCACGAGGCGCGATGATCGGGCAGGACGGCTCCCTGCTCTCGTTCGTGTTGCTCGTCGTGTGGTACGGACTCCTCGTCGCCGTACCGATCGTGCTCGCGGGACTCCGCATCCAGCCACTCGTCACCGCGAACCGCCCGCGTGCCGCATACCTTGCCGGTATCGGCATCGCGCTCGCCGCGGGCGGCGCTCTCGCCGGCGTTGCGGATATCCGGATCGTATTCTCTGTTTTTGCTCTGCCGGCGCTCGCGACCGCATTTTTTCCGACCCCCGCGCACAGCAACAACAACGATGCAGCCGAACCCGCCACCTCCGCAAGGACCGGAAACACCGCAACACGCACGCGCACGCCCGCACCTCTGTGGGGCACACTGCACACCATCGTTGCGCAGGCGCTGCCGGTGGTGCTGATTCCCTGGTGCGCGATCGTCCTGCAGCGTCTGGGTGAGATGGGGCTTCCCGACAGCACGACGCATCTCTTCGTCCTGCCGCTCGGCATCGCGCTCGCAGCACTTGCGGTGTACAGCGTCACGCGATGGAGCTCCGACTCCATCACCTCCTCCCCGACCGCACGCACCGCGATCGACCTCGGCGCCCCCATCCTCTTCGTCGTGTTCATCGCACTGCAGAGCAGCGCACTCGAGTCCTCGTTGTGGACCCAGCTCTACCTGGACGCGCAGACCCTGGGCAGCGCCACGCCGCCCCTGCACGCCACGCTCATGATCGGTGTCGCGCTCCTCCTCTGTGCACGCCTCATCGCACCGACCCTGACGCGGGACGGCTCACGTCTCCGCCTCACGATCGCAACCGCGGCCGGCGTGCTCACGGCGCTGCTCGCCGTCGGAAGCATCCCCACCGCGTGGGCAACTGTCGCCCTCATCGTCTTCCTCGACGTGCTTGTCGCGGCGCATGCAGCAGCCCGCGCCGCACACCCGCTCCTCCCCGTCGCCGCCGGCGTGCTCGCGCTGGCCACCTGCGCATGGCCGCTCACGATCGACACTCCCCCGCAGCGACACTTCCTGCATCCGAAGCAGGTGCGCGAGATCACGAGCGATGCGCGGGCGGGGGGACGCATGACCCTCTTCCTCTCGCGCGACTACGACGATCCCTTCACTCTTCTGGCGTGGAACGACATCCAGCCCCTCACCTCGAATCCCGTTCAACTCGACGACGCCGGCGCACTCTACGGCCACCTGCCCCTCCTCGTGCACGGCGGCGCCCGCTCCGTGCTCGTGCTCGGCACCGGAAGCGGCGCGGTGCTCGAGGCCCTGCGTCTGCACGACAGTCTGCGCATCGACTGCGTCGAGCCCGTTCCCTCGCTCATCGCACTGCGCGACTCTCTGTCCCGCGCCCAGTACTTGCCCGCCTTCTCGCGCGGTGCCACCTGGCATGGCGAGCGCATCCCGGCCTTCCTCGCGCGCAGCAGCAGCACGTGGGATGTGATCATCAATCCCGAACCCCTTGCCACCCCCTTCGACCCGCGCGAGCAGCTCTCGCTCGATGTCTTCCGCGACGCGGCCGCGCGCCTGGCGCCCGACGGCATCTTCGCCCAGTGGCTGCCCGTCACCACGATGCCGAAGGATGCGGTCGCCTCCGTCGTCGCGACCTTCCTCACCGCCTTCCCGCACACCGAGGCCTGGCTTGCGAATGTGGATCCCGACAATGCGATGCTCTGTCTGGTGGGGGGGATGTCGCAGCCGGCGGATGCCTCACGGGGTGCTGCGCTCCTTTCCCGCATGATGTCGGCGGAAGCCACCGGCTTCCGCCTGCGGAGTGCGGGTGTGTGGAGCTGGGCCGATATCGCCGCTCGGTGTGCAATGAACCGCGTGGCCCTCGAAGCGCTGGCCGCGGGTGCCGCACCATTGTCGGTCTGCGACGCACCGCGGGCGCTGCGCACGACGTCCTCCACCACATCATACAGTGTCGCAGACTTGCTCGGCAGGCGCGGAATGGATCCCCGCCTGCTCGCAGGGATCCCCGACACGCTCGGTGTGCGCGTACTCGGCGTCTTCGATGTGCGTCCCGCCCTTGCCGGCGCCGCGTTGCGCATGGCGAGGGACGCAGCGAACGGCGAGGAATCGACGCTCGACGACACCACGGCGATCGCGATGCTGATGCAGGTGTTGCGCACGCAGCCCGCCAACGGCGAAGCGCGCAGGCTCTTCGCGGGAGCACTCGTGCAGCGTGCAGCGCTGCTCGTCGCCGCGCAGCAGGATGCCGCCGCCCTGCCGCTGCTCTATCAGGCCGCGGGCGTGCATCCCCTCAGCACCCGCCTGCTGCGCCTGACGATGATCGCCTCGGCGCGCACCGGAGACGAGGAGACGGCAAAGATCTCCGTGCGCGGTCTGCGCACCCTGAATCCCCGCCACGCGGGCGTGGCCGACAACCGCGCCACGATCGCCGCGCAGGCGGGCAAGTACGATGATGCCCTCCTGCTCTACGAGAACGCGATCACGCTCGATCGTACGAACGAGGAGTTCTACTACAACATGGCCGTGCTGCAGTACCAGCTCGGCCGCGCCTGGGAGGCGGTGCGCATTCTCGACAATGCCGGCGAGCGGGCATACTATCCCGCCCGCGGCTGGTACCTGCAAGGCATGTTCTATGCGCAGCGGGGTCGGGTGGAACCGGCCCGTGCGAGCTTCGAGCACTACATGCGCGCAGCCCTGCCCGACGATCCCCAGCGTGCGGAAGTCACGAAGGCGCTCGCGGATCTTGCGAAGATCGACACCCGACAACTGCAGCCGAAATAAAAGGACCTATGAATCCGATACAGGTCGTCGCCTTCTCACCGCATCCCGACGATGCGGAACTCTACTGTGCAGGCACGCTGCAGGCACTCGCGCACGCCGGATACCGCACCGGCATCATCGACGTGACGCGCGGCGAGCTCTCGACACGGGGGGATCTCGCCACACGCGCGCAGGAAACAGCCGCAGCCACACGCGTGCTGGGACTGGCCGCACGCGCGAACCTCGAAATACCGGACGGCGACATCGTCAATTCTCCCGAGCACAGGCTGCGCGCGGTGCGGCTCCTGCGGGCGTGGCGTCCTGCCATGGTGTTTCTGCCGTATCCGGTGGACCGTCACCCCGACCACGGCAACACGTCTGTGCTGGTGCGCGAGGCAGTGTTCGCGGCGGGACTCGCGAAAATCGCCACTGATGTGGATGGCGTGGCCCAGGCACCGCACCGTCCTTCGAAGATGTGGTACTACATGTTGTCGGAGGATTTCACTCCCCAGGTGATCGTCGACGTCTCAGCGACGCAGGAGGTGAAGGAGGAGGCGATCCGCTGCTATGCGACACAGTTCTGGACGGGCGCTGGCGATGCCGCGGACGCCTCCGCACCGCAAACCTACATCAGTTCGCAGGCGTTCATGGAGAGTCTGCGCGGACGTGCACGGCGGCTGGGATTTCTGATCGGCACCGAATACGGTGAGGGATTCATCGCTGTACAGCCACTGGGCGTGCGCGCACCCACCCTGCTTGACTTTCTGCCGTGACCGGAGGGTGGACGCCGACCGTTCCCTGCGTCCACCGACCTGTCTGACGGACGAGGGCGTCCGTCCTCCCAGATCAATCGATATCCGCCCCGAAGAACCGTCGCTTGAGTTCGTCGGCGATGGCACCGATTTCCTGCAGCATCGGCGCGCATTCGCGCACCGAGATCTGCTCGAGATCGAAGATGGCGAAGACGACGATGCGTGTGTCATGGAACAGCGCAATGCGCGCATGGCGCAGGGATGCATTGAGCGAGAGCAGCGCACGCACGTCGATCGTGTCGTCGAGCTCGCCCACATCGGTGTACAGCAATCCGACGGCTTCCTCGCGTGCTGTCGTGACCTGTCCGGAGATGCGTTGCATCCGCCCACCCGGGAGGTTGATCGTGATGGTAGCGCGTGCGCCTTCCTTCGTGAATGCAGCTCCTGTCAGCAGCGCGACCTGATGCAGCATTTCGCGGATAGTCATCTGCGGTGGAGTCCTTCCAGTGCCGGTCGGGTCACTGCACGAGCGTGAGCGAGACGGCGGTGTTCGCCAGCACACGTTCGCCTGCAGCAGGAGACTGTTCGAACACCGAGTGGTGTGCCAGTCCCTTTGCCAGTTTGTAGGTGATGGTGCCGGTGGTGAGGCCGACGTCGGTGAGGGTGAGCTGCGCCTGTTCAAGTGACATGCCGACGAGGTAAGGCACGTCGATCTGCACCGCTTCCTCTCCGCTGGAAAGGGTGATATCGACCGCGGTCTGTTTTGAGACGGCGGTGTTGGGAGGGACAGTCTGCGAGAGAACGGTTTCCATCGGGAGTTCGCTCGGCAGGTAGGAGATCATGCCGATGCGGAGTTCGAGCTGCTCGAGAGTGATGCGTACATCGCGCAGCGAGCGTCCGCGGAGATTGGGGACGAGGACCTTCTCGCCTCCGCCGCTGACAGTCAGATAGACGTTGCGTCCCTCGCGCACGATCGCATGGGCGGGGGGATCCTGATAGATCACATGACCGGGCGGGATGGTCTCGCTCGGCTCGCGTTTTCCGACGAGGGGTTGCAGTCCACGGTCGCTGAGCGCCTCCTCGGCACGTGCCAGCGGCATGCCGGTCAGATCGGGGATGCTGATCTCGGAGCGGGAGTGGATCATCCACGGCAGCACGAAGGCGTCGAGCACGAAGACGAGCACGAAGAGCGAGGCCGCGACGATATAGAGGCGAACGGCGAGCTTCGAACTGAGACGGTCGCGAAGAGGCATGCTATCTGGTCACTGCGAGAAGTTCGACGTCGAAGATGAGGGTGGAGTTGGGGCCGATCTGCTGGCTGACCGCACGCTCGCCATAGGCCAGCTGCGGGGGTATGATGAGCATGCGGCGTCCGCCGACCCTCATCGTGGCCACGCCTTCGTCCCACCCGCGGATCACCTGTCCCACTCCGATCGTGAACGTAAAGGGCTCGTTGCGGTCGCGCGAGGAATCGAAGACCGTACTGTCCACGAGCGTTCCGGTATAGTGCACGGTCACTGTTTTGCCCGCAACGGGAGCATCCCCCTCCCCCACCACGAGATCCACGTAGCGGAGTCCCGTGCTCGACACGGTCGTGTCGTGCGCGGTCGTGTATGTGGGGGGCTTTTCCGGCTGCTTGCGTTCACAGGCTGTGAAGGTGACGGCAAGCAGCAGCAGGGCGATGCATGCGGATTTCATGCGTGGGGATCCTCGATCGTAGTCGACTGCAAAGATACGCGTCCGACATCTGAGTTTCGAACCGGGATATGGGGACTCCCTCGGCATTTCGTATCTTCGCTCTCCAATTCCCTTTCTTACACAATCGCCACAGGTGATCGATCATGGAAACCCGCAAGGACAAGGTCAAGGCGTACAAGCTCACGCCGAAGACAGCCGGGATGATCATCATTCGCAACACGGCCAACGGCCGATTCCTTCTCGGCAGCACGCTCAACATGCATGGCGTGCTCGACCGGCACCGCTTCATGCTCTCGCTCGGCAGCCACCACATCCGCGACATGCAGGCCGACTGGAAGCAGTACGGCGAAGCCGCATTCACCTTCGACGTGCTGGAAACCATTCCCCCATCGGACGACCCCGCCCACAATCCCGAGCTTGAACTCGAGGCGCTCGAAGACATGATGCTCGCCGAATACGGGCCCATCGATGCGCGATGGTACAACATGTCGGGGCGCATCCGCATGGCGTGATGCCGCCTGTGTCGACGGGAAGCCCCTGCCCATGCGGGCTTCCGCACCTCATTTGGTAATGGTTGGTAATAAGCGTATTATCAAGGATGTGGCATGCATGCATCGTACTCGTGACCATCGCACATGACACCGTTGTATTCACGAACAGAGCGAGGACCTTGTGGAAACAGGCACTGTCAAATCCTTTAATGATCGTCGGGGCTTCGGGTTCGTGACCACTGCAAGCGGTGAAGAGCTGTTCTTCCACCGCAGTGATGTCAAGAACTCAGGTTTCCGTGATATGCTGTATCCCGGCGACCCGGTTCGTTTCGACGTGCGCAACGATCGAAACGGCCGCCGCGCCTGCAACATCTTCCGCATCCAAGGATAAGTCGAACATTCCGCAGTCGAACCCGGCACAGGATTCAGACAGCGTATACACGCCCCATCCCCACGGCTGCCCACCCGGAACTCGGAGGCCCGCTACCGCGCACCAGCGCCGTACGGGCCTCTCGACGTTTCCAGGACCGGTGCACGCCATGGACCACTTCCCGGCGGATGTTGTGCCTTGCCCATGTCGCCCATCCTCCGTACTTTTCCGTCATGCATTGGATTTCCTCCATCTTCCGCAGCACGGCGATGACTTTGCTCGTGACACTCGGTCTCTCGATCGTGGCGTCATGTGACATGGTTGTTTCGGTCGGCGTGCTCGAGGACCTGCTCGGGGTGCCGCATGTGCATGACAGCGAGAGTGGAATCGTCCGCTGCGATGCAGAGGCAGAGCACGGCACGCGCGGTGCGAACAGCACCCACGCAGAGGAAGCCTCCTGCGACGAAGCATCCTGCGACGAGTGCGACAATACCTCGTCCGCGGATGGCTGCTGCGGCACGGAGGGAGGCGACGACTGCGCGCTTCCCTGCTGGTACTGCGGCTGTGCACATTCGTTCTCGTCTGCCGTGACGGCCGCCGCGCCGACCACCATCCCCCTTCTCGTGCAGGGCTCCGTGCCCGACCTGGTTGCGTCGATTCTCGCGACGGACCGCCCCCGCTTGATCCATCCCCCCAGTATCGCATAGCTGTTCCCGCGCCCGCTTCATCCGGCCCGAGGTACGGTGCCGGTCGTGCATCCAATCGCGCAAGGATCTGACATGCGATCTCCACTTCTGCTTTTCACTGCCCTGTTCGTGCTGGCCTTCGGGCAGACGGCCCGGGCGCAACATGATCATGCCGTCCGCGGTGTCGTGCTCGATGCGGACTCGCTGCCGCTCGTCAACGCCGCCGTGCGCTGGCTCGACGCACCCGGCGGTGTGACCACCGACGGGCAGGGGACCTTCGTGTTGCAGCGTCCCCATGGCGCTTCGACCCTGCTCGTCTCACATGTCGCCTGGCAGGCCGACACCATCCGGCTCGGCGACATCCACGACGGCGACGACGCGACACTGCGTGTTCGTCTGACCCAGGTCCGCACGCTCGAACGCGTCGAGGTCAGTGCCTCTGCACCCGCGACCTATCACGCATCCGCAGAGTTCAAGACCGAGGTCATCACCTCGAAGGAACTCGAGAACGCCCCCTGCTGCGATCTGTCAGGCTGCTTTTCGACAACCTCGAGCGTACAGCCGTCGGTGACCGACGTGATCACCGACACGAAGGAACTGACGATGCTCGGACTCGATGGTGCCTACACGCAGATTCTCTATGACAACGTGCCGACCCTGTCGACGGGCTTGAATCAGGCCTATGGTCCCGCCTTCATGCCGGGACCCATGGTCGACCGGATCTTCGTCTCGAAGGGTTCGAACTCCGTCATCCAGGGACCCGAATCCATCAGCGGCCAGATCAACGTGCTGCTCAAGGAGGATCTCAACGAAGGTCCCGTCTTCTTCAACGCCTTCATGAACAGCTATCTGGAAAAGCAGTTCAACGCCATCGGGTCCCGCGACGTCGGCGCATGGCGTGCACTGCTCGGCCTGCACACCGTGCAGGGTGGCCGCGACATCGACGGCGACGGCAACGGCTTTCTCGATGCACCGCACATCACCCGTTACACGGCCTTCACCAAGTGGATGCACGAGGATGAGGAGGCCGGCGTGCTCAGTCGCACCGGCGCCAAGTACACGTGGGAAGACCGTGTCGGCGGACAGCGCGGCTTCGATCCCGCAACCATGCGCGGAAGCCTCGCCCGGTACGGACAGGTGATCGAGAATCGTCGTGCGGAGATCATGCACAAGACTGAACTCGTTTTCGACGACAGCCGCCTGAACATGCACGCCGCTGCGTCGTCGCATGTGCAGGACGCCTGGTATGGTGCCACGACCTATGCCGGACGCCAGACCACCCTTTTCGCCGACGCGTTGTACACGTTTCCGGTGATGGATGAGTACGACCTGACGATCGGTGCTGCCTATCGGCTCTTCGATCTGGATGAGGATATCCGCTTCCTCTCGAACCCGCTCGGAAAAACCTATGATGGCGCGCGCACGACATTGGAATCTGTTCCCGCCGTGCTTGCCGAGAATACGGTGCATTTCTTCGATGATGCGCTGACGATGATCGCCGGTCTGCGTGTGGATGTACACAACCAGCATGGCGCTGTCACCACGCCGCGCCTGCTCTTCAAGTACGACGTGACCGAGACAACCGTCCTGCGAGTCTCCGCCGGCAGCGGCTTCCGCGTGGCGCATCCGTTTGCAGAGAATCAGAGTCTGCTGGCCAGCTGGCGCAACATCCTCCTTCCTGCAGCACTCAAACCCGAACGCTCGGTAAGCACGGGTGCGAGTCTGACGCAGATGTTCGACCTGATGGGCATGGGTGGTACGTTTTCGTTCGATGCCTATCACACGATTTTTTCCGATCAGGTGATCGCGGATTTCGATCATGGTCCCGATCGCATCGTGATCGAGAATCTCGGCGGACGTTCGACCGCGACGAGTGTCGTGGCCGAGCTCTCGGTGGAACCAGCGGACTGGTTGACACTGCGCGGGTCGTGGTCGTTCACCGAAGCATATGAGGACCATGGCGATGTACGGCGTGAGCTGCCGTTTCTCTCACGACAGCGCGGACTCTTGTTCGCATCGGTCACGCCTCGCGAGAGTGCATGGCGTGGCACGGTCACGGTCGAGGTGCATGGCTCGCAGCGTCTGCCCGACACACGCCTGCTTCCGGTCGAGTACCAGCTCGCGGAACGCTCGCCGGCCTATGTGATTCTGAACGCACAGCTGACGCATGACTTCGGGTATTTCGAGCTGTACGGTGGCGTGGAGAATCTGCTGGACATGCGGCAGGACAATCCGATTCTCAATGCCGGACAGCCGTTCGGTCAGTGGTTCGAACCGTCGTTCGTCTGGGGTCCCGTCAAGGGTCGCGAGCTGTTTCTCGGTCTTCGTACATCGTTCTCGGCCTTGTAGGCTGACACTGATGCAGATGTCATCACTCATTACGGGTACTGCCGCCGCAGCTGATCGCGACCGGTTGTGGCGGCGTGCCCGTCTGCTCGGCATGCTGACAGTCGGGTACAACATCATCGAAGGGGTTGTGTCGGTTGTGTTCGGCGCCTCCGACGAGGCCCTTGCCTTGTTCGGGTTCGGTCTGGACAGTTTCATCGAGACCATCAGCGCGATCGGCGTGCTGGTGATGATCCTGCGTGTGCAGTCTGGTGGTGAGCAACGGCGCTCGAGGTTTGAGACCACCGCACTGCGCATCACCGGCTGGTGCTTCATGGTCCTTGCCCTCGCACTGGTCACGGGCTCCGTGCTTTCGGTTGCGACAGGTTCCGCACCGGAGACGGCGCTGCCCGGCATCGTCATCAGCACACTCTCCATTCTCAGCATGCTCTGGCTCGTTCGCGCGAAGCGGCAGGTGGGGCGGGCGCTCGACTCCGCAGCCATTGTCGCCGACGCCCAGTGCAATGCCGTCTGTGTGTACATGTCGGTGGTGCTGCTCATTTCGAGCGGTCTCTTCGCGCTGACCGGTTTCGCGTTCTTCGATGCGCTCGGTGCCGCGGGACTCGCCTGGTTCTCCGTGCGCGAGGGGCGTGAATCTCTCGAGAAGGCCCGCACGGGTCAGATCGGCTGTGCATGTACCTCCCACGACGCGTGCAGCCGCTGACAGCGGATATTCGGATTGCCTACTCTTGTTTATCTCCGGGAAAAACCGTAGCTATGCGGCATCCCACTCGTTCAGGAGAGACTCATGTCCACATCGTCGCACATGCGCGCTACGCTTTGCGCATTCGTCGCGCTCATTCTCGTCGCGGTACCGTTCACCGCATCGGCGCAGTTTGATCCATCGAGTCTGAAGAAGAAGGTCGAACAGACGGTCACATCGAAAGTGCAGGACAAGGCGGGATCCGCCCCTGTGCTGATGGACGGCGAAGAACCGGAGGAAGTGATCGAAAAGGCCGCACGAGCTGTGCGCCCTCTTCTCGACATGCGCAGTGTCTACAAGGGGATGCTGTCGCAACGCGCACAGGCCGAGGAGTTCTACAACACGTGCAAGGGTGTCGAGTACGCGACGCAGCGTTCCCGCGTCCAGCAGGCTGTCGCATTGAAACCGACCGCCATGGAACGCAACCAGAGCAGCTACGACGCGGTGATGACGCGGTTCCCCGCGCATTTCGAGCAGCTCGTCCGTGATCAGCTGATTCCTGAAATCAACAACGCGATCGAGACGGCGTATGCGGAAAAGGCAAAAGGTGCGACGCGTGCAGGTGCGGCACTTGACGCGGCGGAATCCGCCGTGTTCGTGGCGGACGGCATTCTCCTGATCACACCCGACGACGCGAAGGTTGCGAAGCTACGAGCCGATGCACAGAAGGCAGCCGCGAGCATGGGAGCGGCGAAGAACGCCGTATTCACGAATGCCTTCGGCAAGAGCAACGCCGGCCGGATCGTCTTCTCATCCGAGCCGATCGTCGCCGGCAGCGAGAGGGAATCCGCCTTGCGGACCTCGTTCACACCGCGCGACAACATCTACGGGATGATGTACTTCAAGGGGACGTTCAAGGAAGTGACCGACGGCTCGGGCTATGGTTGGACCAAACTCTTCGTCGACGACAATGAAAAGGCCAGTTACGACTTCAAGCTGCCTGCCGACCAGGCGGCACTTCCGTGGCTGAAATCGGAAATCGTCCCTGATCCTGCAGCCTCTACCACGCGCGGAGCGGCGGTGTTCACGAAGGCGATCAGCGAGCTGTCGCCGCGTCCCCACACGATTCGCGTACAGACGCTCGATGAAAACTGGAAGGTGCTGGCGGAAGGGGAATTCGAACTCGACTGTTCGGACGGACTCGAGCGCATCGCCGACGTCCATCGGAAGCTGGGCGAGAAGAAGATTGCATCGGTCACACTCCCCGCACCGGCCATGAAAAATGCAGCTCTCGAAAAGGAGTGCATCGCCGCGCTGAAGGACTGGAAGGAGACGCCTCTGAAGGTGATCATCACCGATCGCGACTGGACGATACAGCGGCATCCTATCACTGGAGCGATCGTGTCCAGGATCATCAACACGACGACCGTCGTGAAGAAGCCGGATGGCGGATGCCGGATGTTTCAGATTTCCTTCGAGCAACTCTACAACGGGAAATCCTATGGAAAGGCACAGCAGTATGGTGTTGGGGATTCAGCCGACATCACCTGCGACAAGGTGAAGTAGCGGATGATGGTCCCGGCGGTGCATGTTGGGCATGCGCCGCCGGACCTGTCAGAATGCGCGGTCGAAATCACGACGATGGCGCATCGTGACGTCGTGGTCTTCTCCCAGGAGTTTGAACAGTGCGATGCAGATCTTCCGTGACGCATCGTCGTTGTAGGCGCGGTCCCGACGCAACACCTCGATGAAGGCGTCCAGTGCCTCATCGAATCGTCCCGCAGCAAGGTGTTCGAAGCCGTTGCGGAAGTGCTCACGCACGGGAGCCTCGGGCAGGCCGGCGAGGGCATCTGCCCGGGTCAGCAGTGTGGCGAGGGTTCGGACGGCTTCCGCACGTTCGCCATCGGGACCATCTGGATAGAGATCGCCAACGAGTGTCTGTGCAGCATCCGCATCCTCACAGACAAGAGCGGCCGCCAGACGCACCCGGGCGACGGCATGATCGGGTCGCTCGACGAGCACGTCGCGGAGGATGCTGATTGTGCGTGGAAGATCGAGGGCCCGGAAGGCGGCATCTGCATCGCCGAGTGCATCGCCATGCGTATCGGGGAGCGCGCGAGCGAGCCACTGCTCGATCGCCTGTTCTGGGAGCGCGCCGGAGAATTCATCCACAGGTTGACCGTCGATGAACAGTTTCACGTTCGGGATGCTGCGGATCGCGTATCGTGCGGCGATGTCGGGAAGCGCTTCGGTGTTGACCTTGGCGAGGTCCCATCGGCCGTCGTGGCGCGCTGCAACGCGTTCGAGTACCGGACCGAGCATGCGACAGGGAGCACACCACTCGGCCCAGAAGTCCACCACCACCGGAATCGTGCGGCTGCGTTCGATCACTTCAGACTGGAAATCGACGACATCTCTGACGGACATTATTCGACCTGAGCTTGTTTGCAATGAACACGACCAATCTCAAATATGATGAATTGCAGCCGGAAACGATGCATCACGCATGATGCAAGATCCGCCTGCTGATCCGTACTTTGCGTCCATGCCTCTGTCGACATCTCCGCGGCTCCATGCCTTTCTCACCTCCCACGCGGCGGTCTTCCTCCTCTATGCACTCGTCACCCTCCCCTTTGTCCTCCTCCAGGATCTGACGATTCTTCATTGCGATGACTGGGGATTTCTCAACGACATGCGGCTGGGAATGTCGCCATACCCGGATGTCATGAACAGCAGAGTCCTGTTCTCGACGTTCTGGTGGCTGATGTACGTTGTGTCCGGCGACACTCTTCAGGGCGCGTATCTCCTCATTCGGGCTTCGCAGGTGTTCCTGGCATTCAGTGTGGCGACCGGGCTTCATCGCCTGCGCGTGCTGCCTCGCCCCCTGACCATACTCGCCGGACTTCTCGTTCTGCTCCCCTCCGGTGATCATTCCCGCGAATGGTGGACGATGGCGCATCCATGGTTCGCCACGGGATTCGGATTCGGGTTCTTTCTTCTGATGATCGCAGCATACATCTGCGACCATCGGTCCTCGCGCCTGCTGTATGCAGGCATTGCCGTGCTGCTCTCATTCGGGCTGTTCGAGATCCATCTCGGACTTGTCATCCTTGTGCTCGGTGTGCTGATCCTTCGTGTACATCGACGCATCCCGATGGCGCTGCTCATCCTCGTTGGAGCGGTCGGGGTCTACATGCTGCTTCACACATGGCAGGGTCTGAGCCTTGATGTCAGGGATGACCGTATCAGGGCGATGGGTGCGGATCTTCCCGTCCTGTTCGCTCGCTCCGTGAAGGGCCTCTCCCTGATTGTGAAATCATGGGGGGCACCCCTGCACTACCGTTCCTCCCTGTCCACGGGCTTCTCCTCGGCAACTGTTCTCGCGGCCTGCTTCCTGAGCATGGCGATTGCATGGACTGCTCTTCACCTGCGACGGGAGGTCGGCGCAACCGAAACGGATGCGAACAAGGGGAGCTTCCGCACAGGTCTCAGCGGGATCGGCATGTTGATGATCGCATTGGCCGCCGCCTTCCTTCCCATCATTCTTGTCATGCCGCCATCCGGCAACGACATCGACTCGCGCACGCTGATGCTGGCGGCCCCGGTCGCAAACCTGCTGCTGCTCTTCGTCGCGCACGCGATCGCGGGGCGATTCTCGGGCAGAAGCCGGGCCACGACCATCATCACCTGGGCCGGCATGGTGCCGTTGCTGGCTTCGGGCATCGTGGGCAACCTTGACAGGCTTGTGGAGCACAGGCGGGAATGGGTGGAGGAGAAGCAGATGTTGCGGGCGGTGCTCGTCGATGCTCCCGACCTTCGTGACAGCACGCATGTCGTGCTTCTCCTCGATCATGACGATCTGACGGCACGGCTTTCGTCGGCGCGTCCAATGTTCGGCGCCACCTTCCACACGCTGAACGGAGCACTGCAACTGCTCTACGACGATACAACGATTTCAGGGGGACTTCTCAGCACCGTGCGCTTTTCCGACAGACCGCTGCAGACATCAGCACTGCGCGGTCCGCTGGCGCATGCACTGGGGTGGCCGCTGCCGCTTGCACGATCGCTCGTCTGGGCATACGATGTACGCACCGGGAATCTGCATGTCCTTTCCCGCCAAGAGCTGGAGAAGCGGTGGGGACTGGCGCTGCCTGCCTATAATCCGTATACTCGAATCGATACCAACGGCGTGAACAGATCTCCGTGGCGGTCGCTCATCGAGTAGCACTGCCAGATGTGCACGCCTGACACGCACCTCTCACCAAATAGAAAGGCACCTGCGCCATGGACCTGGATGTCCTGTTTCTGTCGCGATTCCAGTTCGCCTTCACCATCATGTTCCATTACCTGTTCCCGCCGCTGTCGATCGGTCTCGGCGTGCTCATGGTGTTCATGGAAGGCATGTACCTGAAGACGAAGGATCCCCACTACGAAGCCATGGCCCGATTCTGGACCAAGATCTTCGCAGTCAACTTCGCCATGGGTGTTGCTTCCGGCATCGTCATGGAGTTCGAGTTCGGCACCAATTGGGCGACGTACTCCCGCTTTGTCGGCGACGTGTTCGGTTCCGCACTCGCGGCCGAAGGCATTTTCGCCTTCTTCCTCGAATCAGGGTTCCTGGCCGTGCTCGTGTTCGGGTGGGACCGCGTCTCGCCCCGCATGCACTTCTTCTCGACCATCATGGTCTCGCTCGGTTCGATGTTCTCCGCCGTGTGGATCGTCGTCGCCAATTCATGGCAGCAGACGCCCTCGGGCTACCACATCGTCGGCGACGGACTCATGGCCCGCGCTGAAATCATCGACTTCTGGGCAATGGTCTTCAACCCATCCAGCGTCGACCGACTCACCCACACGCTCATCGGCGCCTTCATCATGGGCGCATTTTTCGTCATGAGCATCAACGCGTGGTACATCCTCAAAGGTCGAAACGTCGCATGGGCGAAGAAGGGCTTCACCATCGCCCTCGTCTTCGGTGCCATCACCTCGCTCGCAGCACTCGTCTCCGGACACAGCAATGCCAACATGGTCGCGCGCAACCAACCGGCCAAGCTCGCCGCGTTCGAAGGCCACTACAAGACCGGTGAGGGTGGTGCACCGCTCTACCTCTTCGGCATTCCCGACGACGACGAACAACGTGTCAAGTACGGCTTCGCAATTCCCGGCGGTCTCAGTTTTCTGATCCACTTCAACACGAGCACCCCGGTACCAGGGCTCGACCAGTTCGCCCCCGAAGACCGTCCGCCCGTGCACATTCCCTTCCTCACCTACCACGTGATGATCTCCCTCGGCATGTTCTTCATCGCCATCACCATGTTCGCCCTCTGGAAATTCAAACGTGGTACGCTCTTCGAAACCCGCTGGCTCCTCTGGGTATTCGTCTTCGCCGTGCTCGGCGCGATGATCGCCAATCAGGCAGGATGGATCGCTGCGGAAGTGGGCCGGCAACCCTGGGTCGTCTACGGCCTCTTGCGCACGAGCGATGCGCTTTCAAAGGCAGTCACTGCGGAAGCCGTGCTCGCCTCCATCATCATGTTCATGATCATCTACGCCCTGCTTTTCATCGTGTGGATCTACATCCTCAACGAGAAAATCCAACACGGACCCGACGAATACCTCGCACCCCACGAGCATGGCACAGAGCCCCTCCTCACGACCGTCGCATCCCTTGTGGATAGAGCAGGACCCTCGATGACCGATACCGACGACGACAACGACCGCACGCGCGGCGGGAAGGAGTGACACCATGGATCTCAACCTCTTCTGGTTCATCACCCTCGGCGTGCTGCTCACTGGCTACGCCATCCTCGACGGGTTCGATCTCGGCGTCGGCATCATGCACCTGTTCGTCAAGGACGACCACGAGCGGCGCATCCTCATGAACAGCATCGGTCCCTTGTGGGACGGCAACGAAGTCTGGCTCGTCACCTTCGGCGGCGCCCTCTTCGCCGCCTTCCCCCATGCCTACGCCACCGCCTTCAGCGGCTTCTACCTGCCCTTCATGCTCCTCCTCTTCGCTCTCATCTTCCGCGCCGTCTCGATGGAGTTCCGCTCCAAGCAGGAGATGCGCTGGTGGCGTCGCATGTGGGATGTCTCCTTCACCGCGGCCAGCACCCTGGCCACATTCCTTTTCGGCGTCGCCGTCGGCAACATGATGATCGGCCTCCCCATCGGTCCCGACATGGAGTACAGCGGCGGCATGCTGCTCGATCTGCTCGGACCCTTCCCCCTGCTCATCGGCGCCTTCGCCGTCGTTACCTTTGCGATGCACGGCTCCATCTACCTCTACCTGAAGACAGAAGGCGACCTGCAGCAGCGCATCCATGGATGGATGTGGCGTACCTTCGGCATCTTCCTCGTCGCCTACGTGCTCGTCACGATCTTCACCATCGCGAGCCTGCCCAGCGCCGTGCGCAACTTCCAGCAGATCCCCTGGGCCTGGGTCATCGTCGTGCTCAACGTCCTCGCGATCGCCAACATCCCGCGCGCCATCTACCTCGGCAAACCCTTCTACGCCTTCATCTCGTCATGCTGCACCATCGCGGCCCTGACCTTCCTGTTCGGCTTCTCCCTCTTCCCGAACCTGATCGTCTCCAGCCTCGAACCGACCTGGAACCTCACCATCTACAACGCCGCCTCCAGTCAGACCACGCTCGGTATCATGCGCACCATCGCCCTCATCGGCATGCCCTTCGTGCTCACCTACACCGTCGTCATCTACTGGGTCTTCCGCGGCAAGACCAAACTCGGAAAGTTCAGCTACTGACGCACCGTCGACGAAAAACGCCCGGCAGTCCGCAAGGAATGCCGGGCGTCGTCATTGCAGCCGGTTCAATGCTGGCAACAGGGCGGCACGCTGTCGCGCAGTGCCTCCATCGCAGCCCCGGTCGTGTCCACCACCCGATGCATGGGTGAGGATGACCCCAACTTCGACGTCACCTTGTCCATGTCAGGACTGAGGAAGGGAATGCCCAGCGACAGCCCGCGCAGAATGAAAAACAGACCCATCACCGCAACACCCAGCGGAAGCCACCTGGTGATGCGGCGACGCAGCGTGTGCGTGAGCATCCCTGCTGCGTAGGAGAGGCCCAACAAGGCGGGCGAGGTGCCAAGACCGAACAGGAACATGAAGAGCGCAGACTCCGCTGCGGAACCAACGCCGAGCGAAGCGGCCAGCGCTGTGTAGACCAGTCCGCAGGGCAGAAACCCGTTGAGCAGACCGATGCTGAAAAGCGATGTCGAGGATCCGTTCTTGAGCAGGGATCCGAGCCGCACCTGCACCGCACCCGTCACTCGTCCCGACAACACCTGCGGAAGCAGCCTCTTCCACCATCGTGCAGGGACCGCGACACTCAGCACCATCAGCACGCCAGACGTAATGCCGAGCGCCTGTTGATACCCGGCGAGCGCCACGCTTTGCCCGATCAATCCGATCACCAATCCGAAGACTGCATAGGTGATCGACCGTCCCAGATTGTACAGCATGCGGCCGGCTGCCAGGCCCCACCCCCGCGTCTCCCCTCCCACCGGCAGCACGAGCACGATGGGACCACACATCCCGATACAATGCAGACTCCCGAAAAATCCGAGCACGAGTGCGGAGACGATGGGCCATTCCATGTGCGTTGTGCGCTACTGTACGTAGATGCGTTCTTCGAGGTAGTATGTCAATCCACCGCGCGTCCACGAAAGTTGAACCGTCCACGAACCAGCAGCAAGGTCCGATACGGACAGACGCTGTGTGCCGGCCGCATCGAGCGCAATGGGACGCACAACATCGTCACGAGAATCGGAGGAACGGAAGAAATGCACCTCGCCGCTGACTTCACGCGATGCGCTGCTGTCTGTAAACGCGAGCACACAGGTGCCTGTTGCGGCATCGAGGGTGATCGTCGGTTTCACCGCAAGGTGCTTGGTGCGCTCGAGCATTTCATAACGCTGCTGATAGGACCGATCCTTCTCGTAGTAGTCGGGTGTCACCATGTTCACGTGTTCCTGACTGAGAATGATCACTGCCACCACCGTGCCGACGACGAAGACAATGATGAAGACGGTGATGCCGAGAGCCCAGGGTTCCAGCTTGCGCATGAAAAGCCTTTCCGAGATGGGACGCGGCCGACAACGGTCGGCCGCGCATGAGTGATCGGGAATCCGGATCAGTTGCCCGGACCCATGAATGAAGTCGTCACGGTCTGCATGAGCGTGCCACCCGAATACACACCAATCTCCACCGGTGTGCTCGTCGCGCTCAGCTTCCCGCGGGGAATCTCGATGAACAACGCGGTCTGCGCCAGATCCCCCGTGGGTGCAACCAGCGCGCTTCCAACAATCGTCAATCTGCCTGCCGGTGCATGCATGCGAAGCTCGATCGGAATGTCACGAAAGGTCTTGTTGACGATCTTCACCGTGTACAGGTTGCTGATCATGCCGTCGGCCTTTTCCTCGAACAGCGTGCCCGGTGCGCGCAGCACCGTGGTCTGGATGTCGTTGCGCGAGGCGAGCAGATAGGTCAGAACACTCATCAGCACGACAAGCACGACCGTGTACCCGATCACACGCGACGTGAAGATCTTCTTCGCACCTTCTGCGATTGCGTTGTACGAGGCGTAGCGAATCAGACCCTTCGGCTTGCCGACCTTCACCATGACGTCGTCGCACGCGTCGATGCAGATCGCACAGTTCACACATTCGAGCTGGGTCCCGTTGCGGATGTCAATGCCTGTGGGACAGACGGCCACACACTGCCTGCAATCCACACAATCTCCCGCGTGCTCCCTCGCCGTTTCCTTGCGAAATTTCTCGCGCGGCTCGCCACGCACGAAGTCATACGAAATCACGATGGAATTCCGGTCGAGCAGCACCGACTGCAGACGGCCGTAGGGACACACCAGAACACACGCCTGCTCGCGGAACCATGCAAAGACGAAGTAGAACGCACTCGAGAACAGCACCATCGCAATCAGTCCCGCGATGTGCTCGGACGGGGGATCCGTGATGATCTTGTACAGATGATCGATGCCGACAATGTACGCGAGAAAGGTGTTGCCGATCGCGAAGGAAATCACATAGAAGATCGTGTTCTTCGTCACGCGCTTGAAGATCTTTTCCGGCGTCCACGGGGAAGCCGCCAGCGCCCGCTGCTCCTTTGCCGACCCGTCGATCCAGTACTCGATCTTGCGGAACAACATCTCCATGAATACGGTCTGCGGACAGATCCACCCGCAGAAAATGCGTCCGAACACGGCAGTGAACAGAAAGATGAACACGATGCCTGTGATCATCGCCAGCACGAAAAGATAGAAATCCTGCGGCCAGAAGGCGAGACCGAAGATGATGAACTTCCGCTCGATGATGTTGAAAAGCAGGAGCGGCTCCCCATGCACCTTGATGAACGGCGCGCCGAACAGGAAGGCCAGTAGCAGGTAACTCAGCCAGGTGCGCCAGCGAAAGAACACGCCGTCCTGCTTCTTGGGGTAGATCCAGCGGCGCTTGCCCTCATCATCGATGGTGCCGATCCGGTCGCGATAGGTGGGTTCATCCGATGCGGCATCCGTCGCATCGCGTTCGATGACATCGCTCTCGCGCATGTCGTGTCCTTTCAGTCCTGTGACAAGGTGCGTGGTGTCGAAAACTACTCGGAACAGCAACGGGATTCAAGCGATGGGCTGCCTGAATCCCGTCTGACTGTGAGATGCACGGGTGGAGGGATGGATGCCCCCCCTGCACTATTTCGCGGGCTTCGCCTCCGGTGCCGCTTCCACCGGTGCGGAAGCCGCGGGAGCCGCCTTCTCTCCCTGGGGAGCCTTGCCGTTCGGGGGATTCGTGCCCTGCAGCTTGACGAGGATGTAGCTGGCAACTGCGTTGATCTGGTCGGGACTGAGTGTCTTGTCCCACGCGATCATGCCCTTGGCTGGCACACCCTTGCGGATTGTCGTGATGACGTTGGCGATGGCACCACCATGGATCCAGTACTCGTCGGTCATGTTGGGACCGATGCCGCCCTCACCCGCCTTGCCGTGACAGGTCGCGCACTGCGTTTCGAAGGTCTTCCTGCCGTCCGCGATGGCACCCGCATCCGTCAGGGGTGCCTCGATCGTGGGTTCGGCGGCTGCCGTCGACAAACCGGCACTCGCCGGCACCCCTCCTGCCACGAAGCGCTGGTACACATCGGGGAAGGCGCTCTTCAATCTCTCGGTCTGCGCTGCGTCGGCCTTCGCCATCGCCCGCATGAGGTTCTCCTCGAAGCTCGCATCACTGAGCCGTTGAAGTTCAGCACGCACACGGGGAGTGAGATTTTCCTCTCGACTCAGGAACGGCGAGTGGTAGGCCGACATGAGTCCACCGCCCGCCTCGGCGAATTCCGGCGAGTAATCGGGATTGATCTCCTTCATGTATTCGACCTTCGAGCTGTCGCCGATGCCGAACACGTGGAACCAGAGCATGTAGGCAACACCAAGCACGATGGTGATGTAGAACAGGTTCTTCCACCAGCCGGGAAGTTCGTTGTCGTACTCCTGAATGCCGTCGTACTCGTGGTTGAGCAGTTCGTCCTGGGTCTTCTTCTGTTTTTCCATTGCTACACCTCGCGCTCATGGGTGGGTTCATCGGATGCATCGAGCGGCATGCGCCCGGCCTCTTCGAGACTGCTCTTGGGCATGCGCATCACATACACGATCATCGCCAGAAACATGGCGACGAACATGATGGTGGATATGATGCCGAACACACCATATCCCGTTGTGTCGATCAGGGACTTCAACATTGCGGTCTCGTCACTTGACCTTGATGTCCGTGCCGAGGCGCTGCAGATAGGCCGTCAGCGCCACGATCTCGCGATCCCATGTCGTCGTGATGCCCTGCGACTTCAGGTTCGCCGCCACGGCCTCGGCCTGCTTCTTCAGGTCTGCCGCGGCCTTGTCTTCAAAGCCGTCGGGATACGGCACGCCCACGGAACGCAGCGCGGAGATCTTCGAACCGAGTGTCGAGAAATCCAGCGTATTGGTCAGCAGCCAGGGATACGGCGGCATGAGCGAGCCGGGACTCATCGATTGCGGATCGTTCATGTGGTTGTAGTGCCAGGCGTCGGGGTACTTGCCACCGACACGCAGCAGGTCGGGTCCCGTACGCTTCGATCCCCACAGGAAGGGATGATCGTACACGAACTCACCCGCCTTCGCATACTCTCCGTAGCGCTCGGTTTCCGAACGGAAGGGACGAATCATCTGCGAGTGGCAGCCGACACACCCTTCACGGATATAGAGGTCGCGTCCCTCAAGCTCCAGCGGCGTGTAGGGTTTGACGCTTGCGATCGTGGGCACATTGCTCTTGACCACGAACATGGGCACGTTGCCGATGACGCTTCCGATGGCGATCGCGACAACGGAGAGGATTGTGAATTGAATCGGGCGGCTCTCCAACCAGCGATGTCCCCAATACGTCTTGTCGTCGTGGAGCATCTGCGAAGCCAGACTCGGCGCCTCGGCCTCTTCCTCGCGCACAAAGGATCCGCTTCTGGCGGTCTTGTACAGGTTGTAGGCTCCGATGATCGCACCGGTCAGGAAGATGGTGCCACCGATCGCGCGCATGATGTACATCGGCACGAGCTGCAGCACGGTCTCGAGGAAGTTGGGGTACTTGAGCAGACCGTCGGGAGTGAACTGCTTCCACATGAGGCCCTGCGTGACGCCGGCCCAGTACATGGGGACCGCATAGAAGAGGATCGCCAGTGTGCCGAGCCAGAAATGCAGATTGGCGAGTTTCATGCTGTAGATCTTTGTGCGGTAGATCTTCGGAATGAGCCAGTAGACCATGCCGAAGATCATGAACCCATTCCAGCCGAGCGCGCCGACATGCACGTGCGCGATGGTCCAGTCGGTGAAATGCGACAGGGCGTTGATGCTCTTGATCGAGAGCATGGGACCCTCGAACGTGGCCATGCCGTATGCGGTGACAGCGACAACGAAGAACTTGAGCACGGGATCCTCGCGTACGCGATCCCATGCGCCGCGCAGGGTCAGGAGACCGTTGAGCATGCCGCCCCAGCTGGGAGCGATGAGCATAATCGAAAAGACAGTGCCGAGCGACTGCGCCCAGTCTGGAAGCGACGAGTACAGGAGGTGATGCGGTCCCGCCCAGATGTAGATGAAGATCAGCGCCCAGAAGTGGATGATCGACAGCTTGTAGGAATACACCGGACGGTTTGCGGCCTTCGGCATGTAGTAGTACATCAGGCCCAGATACGGTGTGGTCAGGAAGAAGGCCACGGCGTTGTGACCGTACCACCACTGCACGAGAGCGTCCTGCACCCCGGCGTAGACGGGATAGCTCTTTAGGAAGCTGGCGGGCACTTCGAGCGAGTTGACGATGTGCAGCACCGCAACGGTGACGAAGGTGGAGATGAAGAACCAGATCGCGACGTACATATGCCTTTCACGACGCTTCAGGATCGTGCCGATCATGTTCCAGCCCCAGACGACCCACACCACCGCGATGGCGATGTCGATCGGCCACTCGAGTTCTGCGTATTCCTTCGAGGTCGTGAAGCCCAGCACCAGCGTAAGTGCTGCCGCGACGATGATCAGCTGCCAGCCCCAGAAGTGCACGCGCGACAGAAGATCGCTGTAGTTGCGTGTCTTGAGCAGGCGCTGGATCATGTAGTAGTAGCCGAGGAACATTCCATTGCCCACGAAGGCGAAGATCACGGCATTCGTGTGAAGGGGGCGAAGGCGACCGAAGGTCGTGTAGGGCAGACTGAAGTTGAGCCCGGGGAACGGAATCTGGAAGGCGATGGTCACGCCCACCAGCAGACCGACAACACCCCAGACGATCGTTGCGATGAAGAACATGCGGACGATCTGGTTGTCATAACGGAATTTTTCGAGTTCCATTACGTACTCCTCTGTTCGTGATTCTCGATATGTCTCATATCATCGTTCGAAATGGATAGCTGCGGTGAAGAGGCATCGATGCCACGCCGGGCATCGGTGATCGCACCGTCGGATACCGGTTTCGCATCATCGAAGAGCATGCGGACCGAGGGTGTGTACTTGTCCTCGTACTGTCCGCTCCGCACGGCCCATATGAAGAAGCCGAGGAACACGAGCGCAACGATGAGGCTGAACGTGATCAGCACGAAGACGACAGACATTATCAGCCGAGTCGCAGGCGCCGCGCGACGAGGCGCTCGGCGATGGTGGTGAATGCGACGACGCTGACGGAACTGACCGGCATCAGGATCGCCGCAATCAAGGGTGTCAGCAGACCGGCGACAGCGACACTGAGTCCGACGATGTTGTACAGAAACGAAATGGTGAAACTGACCAGCACCACCCGCACACTGCTGCGCGCAAACAGGAGCATCCTGTCGAAGGCGTGGAACTGTTCGGCTGCGAGAATCGCATCGCAGGCCGGCGAAAACGTATTGATGTCTTCGGAAATCGAGACACCGACATCGGCTGCCTTGAGCGCACCGGCATCGTTGAGGCCGTCGCCCACCATCAACACGTGGTGACCCTCGCGCTGCATGGCCATGACAGCCTCAAGCTTGTCTTCAGGACTCTGATGGAACCGCATCTCCGTGTCGCGTCCGAACCAGGTGCGCAGGGCCTCCTCTTCACGGTCGGTGTCACCGCTGAGAATGACGAACCTGTACGTCGGCGCAAGTCTGCGGACCAGCGTGTCGAGGCCGTGGCGATAATGATGCGCGAAGGTGAAACGACCGAGCAGTTCACCGTCGATCGTGACATGCACGCTCGTCTCGCTTCCGATGGGAGCATCGGTGTGGACGCCGGTCCAGGTACGTGAGCCGAGGCGCACATCCGCACCCTCGACCATGCCGCGAATGCCGCGCCCCGCTTCCTCCACATATCCCTCAACTGGCAGGATGCCTGCAGCATCGATCGCGGCATGAATGCGTCTGCTGAGGGTGTGCGTCGAGTGACGTGCGAGTGATCGGACGAGGTCGCGCTGCCGTGCCGATAGGCGTCCCTCGAAGGTGACCCCCGCCTGCCCGGTCTGCGTCAGCGTGCCGGTCTTGTCGAAGACGATGGTGTCGATGCGCGCGAGGTTCTCGACGGTATCGGTGTTCTTGATGTAGAACTGGGTGTTGCCGAGGATGCGCTGCGCGGTTCCGAAGGCGAAGGGCGATGAGAGCGCGAGGGCACACGGACATGCAACGATCAACACGGCGGTGAAGACGTTGATCGCGATCGTGCTGTCGCTCATCCACCAGAAACCGGCGGCGATGAAGGCAACGGCAAGCACGACCGCGGTAAACGAACGGCTGATGCGATGCACCATCGCAGGCAGACGCCCCGCAACCGGCTTGGTGAAGATGTCGTTGTTCCACAGCCGTGTCAGATAACTTTGCGAAATCTCCTTGACGACCTCGAGCTCGATGGCTTGTCCCGCCTGTCTTCCTCCCGCATACACCATGTCGCCGCTGTGCTTGGGCACGAGTTCGGCCTCCCCGGTCACGAAACTGTAGTCGATGTTGCCCTCCCCGCGCAGCATGACCGCATCGGCCGGGATCAGTTCCTGATTGCGCACGACGATGCGGTCGCCGACCTTCAGCTTCGTCAGGGGGATGGTGAACTCGCGCTCGCCCTCGCGCACGGTGACCGACAGCGGGAAGTACGAGCGGAAATCGCGCTCGAAGGATAGGGCGTCGTAACTCTTCTGCTGGAAGATGCGCCCGATGAGCATGAAGAAGACGAGTCCGGTGAAGGAGTCGAGAAAGCCCGCACCCGCACCGGTCAGAATGTCGAAGGCGCTGCGCAGAAAGAGCACGATGATGCCGAGCGCAATCGGGACGTCGATGTTCAGGGTCTTCTGCCTGAGTCCCTGCCATGCCGAGGTGTAGAACTCCGACGCGCTGTAGAACAGGACGGGAACCGACAGAGCGATGTTCAGATACCCGAAGAACAGCTTGAAGGTCTCGTCGACGGCGCCATGCCCCGAAAGGTATTCGGGAAAGCTGAACAGCATCACGTTGCCGAAGGCGAAGCCGGCCACACCGATGCGATAGTAGAGTCTTCTGTTGCCGGCGCTGCGTTTCTTCTCGCTGACGCTCTGCAGATTGATGAGCGGTTCATACCCGATGGAAGCAAGAAGCACCACCAGATCACGCATCGACAGCTCCGCCGACCGCCACGTGATGCGCGCCTCCTTCCGGGGGAAGTCGACCTGCGCCTTGAGTACAGCGGAATTCAGCGCGGGAAGCTTCTCCAGCAGCCAGATGCATGAGCTGCAGTGCATGCCGGGAATGTGGAACGTCGCCACGGACAGCGTCACGTCGGTGAAATCCATCATCTGCCGGGCGACGCTCTCGTCGTCGAGAAACTCGAAGCGCCGCGCGTAGACATGATCCTTCGGCGTGCGTCCCGGCGATGCCCGGTCGATGTCGTAGTACGTGCACAGATCGTTCGCAGCCAGCAGTTCGTACACCGTCCTGCACCCATTGCAGCAGAACACCTTCTCGCCGAGGTGGATGTCGCGCGAATCGCAGACATCCCCGCAGTGAAAGCACGAAAGCTCCGCGTCAGTGCGCGGAACCTGCGTGGCGAGGGGTTCGGTGTGAATCATGATCGAGGTGCTGCGAACGGACAGTATCGGATGCGTTGGTCTGAATTACAGGTGGTAGGCGATGGACTCCGCACGCTTGGGATCATGCAGGGGAATGATCGCCCGCGACGTGTACCGCAGCGAGAATCGCCACATCACCACACCGCCGACGCCGAGCCATGCGGCAAGGTCGATCCACGACACGGAGACTCCCGACGTGAAGAAGGTCGGCATCACCAGCCAGTACATGTCTGCATAGTGCATCACGAGCAGCAATGCGGCAATGCCGCCGAGCAGCACACGTGTGCGCTTGACGCGATGAAAGGCCAGGGTGATGAACGGCACGCCGAAATGCAGCATGATCAGCGCAATCGAAAACGGCTTCCAGGACCCCTCCCAGCGCGTGAGAAACCAGACCGTCTCCTCGGGGATGTTCGCATACCAGATCAGGTAGTACTGCGATCCGGCGATGTAGGCCCAGAACACGGTGAACGCGAAGAGCAGGCGACCAAGGTCGTGCAGGTGGTCTTCGGTGATGAACCGGTGGATGTCGCCCATGCCCGACAGACGCAGCGTGTAGATCGTCATCAACGCGAGCGTGGCAAGGAAGCCGGCTGCGAACAGATACACACCGAAGATGGTCGAGTACCAGTGGGGATTCAGGCTCATCACCCAGTCGAAGGCGAAGAAGGTCGAACTGAACGCGTAGAGGAACATGCCGCCCGCGCTGATCTTGCGCATGGACACCGTGTGCATGGGGTCACCGTCCGCATCCTGCGCGAACGAATGCCTGTTCAGCCACCAGGAGAGCAGGATCCAGATCGCGAAGTACACCACGAGCCGCACGAGCGCAAACGTGACGTCGAGATACCCGCTCTTCCAGAGGAGCATCGGATCCTGCGCCACCGCCTCGGCATGCGTCCAGTGAAACAGCGTATGCATGCCGAAGATGAGCGGGACGAACAGCACGAGAAGAAATGGCAGCACGGTGCTCATCGCCTCGGCGATGCGCCGCACCACCACGCTCCAGACCGCACCGGTCACATGCTGCAGCATCACGAAGAACAGCGAGCCGAGTGCGATGGTCAGCCAGAATACGATCGCCACCAGCCACGACATGTAGAATCGGTCCGCATCCAGCGCCCAGCCCGCGGCGCTCGCCGCAAGGCCCACGCCGCCAAGCACCAGCGCAATGGTGGGGAGCTTCCCCTTGTCGGTCAGAAGTGAGGTTCCGGGATCGAAGGCATTCATGAGGTGGTCACTTCGAAGCTGTGGTTGCGGGTTGCGGCGCCGCGACAGTCTGCGGCGTCGTCACGTTTTTCAAGGAGTCATGCAGCGACGCCTTCTGCAGTTCGCGCACATGCGCGACAATGCACCACCGGTCATGCACGGAGATCTGTGCCTTGTAGGCGGCCATGTTGCGCACACCGTTGGAGATCACCTCGAAGAGGTAGCCGTCCTTCGCCGCGAGGATGCGCGGATCGAAGTAGGAGGTCGGAGGAATCGGGAACTTGTAGTCCATGATCTTCCCCCGGCCGTTGCCAAGCGCCCCGTGGCAGGGCGTGCAGTAGATCGCGTAGCGCTCGTGGCCACGGGCGAGCACATCGGCGCCGTACCCGACGTGCGAATCCACATACGACCCGTCGGCCAGCTTGCCCCGGTACATCGCATCGTCGGCCCGCAGCTCCCCGCGCGCGACCGTGTGCTCCACAGGCGTGCGCATCGTCGAGCCGTCGGCAAAGAACATGCTCTCACGCTGTGGTTTGAGCTTCGTCTGCGTGTCCATGTTCTGATTGGGATGGATGGGCGGCTGGTCGGAAACCATGCCGCGGCATCCGGGGAATGCGGCGATCACCACCGCCACACACAGAGGAAGCAGAGCACGACGCCGCAGACTGCCGGCAGTCACCCCGCGAACAATCATCTTCATGGACATCGAATGGATGGCGTGCATGATCAGTCCCCCTCGACGGTTTCGACGCGCACGGCGCCGATGGAGGTGAGAAAGGACCGGGTGCGATCGAGATCGAACTGCGTGTCGCCCGCATCGATGCTGACCATGAAGGCGTCGTCGGTGACCCGCGCGAAGGAATCGCTGTAGAAAAGGGGATGGTACAACTTCGGCAGCTTGTTGAGCCTGATCATGCCGAACACCGCACCGAAGGTGCCGAAGAGCACGAACAGCGCGAAAGTGATGATGATGTAGGCCTGCCAGCTGAAGAGGGCCTTGCCGCTGAAAACGAGAGGATACTCGATCGTGGTGACCCAGGTCTGCAGTGAAAATCCGACCGTCGCTCCGACGATGCACATGCCGCCGACGATCAGACCGATCGGCGAACGTTTGAGTCCCATCGCCTCGTCCATCCCGTGAATCGGAAACGGAGAATGGCAATCGAACTTCCGGTATCCGGCCTCGCGCACCTTTTCGGCGGCGTGCAGCAGGGCACCGGGGGACTCGAATTCCGCAAGAAGCGCCCACGTTTTCATGCATGACCTCCCGTCACGGCCTTCGCGGCATCATGGCCGTGTGCACCGTGACCGTTGTGATGCGGATCAGCTTCAGGCATCACACCCTTCACCTCCGAAATTGCGATGATCGGCAGGAAGCGAAGGAAGAGCAGGAACAGCGTGAAGAACAGACCGAAACTGCCGACGAAAGTGAGGATGTCCCATATCGTGGGCGAGTAGTAATCCCACGACGAGGGCAGGTAATCGCGCGAGAGCGAGGTGACCGTGATCACGAAGCGCTCGAACCACATGCCGATGTTCACGAAGATTGACAACACGAACATCCATGGGATGCTGCGGCGGATCTTCCTGAACCAGAAGAGCTGCGGAGTAATCACGTTACAGAGGAACATGATCCAGTACGCCCACGCGTAATTGCCGAAAGCCCTGTTGATGAAGGCGAATGCCTCGTAGATGTTGCCACTGTACCAGGCGATGAAAAACTCCATGATGTACGCGTAGCCAACCATCGATCCCGTCACGAGAATGATCTTGTTCATCTTCTCGAAGTGGGCGATCGTGATCAGATTCTCGAGGTGGAAGATCTTGCGCGCGATGATCGCCAGCGTCAGCACCATGCCGAAACCGGAGAAAATGGCGCCCGCGACGAAATACGGCGGGAAGATCGTCGTGTGCCAGCCGGGAATCAGCGAGGTCGCAAAGTCGGTGCTCACCACCGAGTGCACCGACAGCACCAGCGGCGTGGCCAGACCCGCGAGCATGAGGTACGAGAGCTCGTAATGTTGCCACTGCCTGTTGCCGCCCCGCCAGCCGAGCGAAAGAATGCCCCAGACCACACGCTTCACCTTCGAGACTGCACGGTCGCGGAAGGTGGCCAGGTCGGGAATCAGACCCACATACCAGAAGAGGAAGGACACGGTGAAGTAGGTGCCGACGGCGAACACGTCCCACAGCAGCGCCGAGCGGAAGTTGGGCCACATGCCCATCTGGTTCGGAACCGGAAACATGTAGTAGGCGATCCAGATGCGGCCGACGTGAATGCCCGGGAAGATCAGGGCGCAGATCACGGCCACGATGGTCATCGCTTCGGCGAAGCGGTTGATGGCGGTGCGCCAGCGCTGACGCAGAAGAAAGAGGATCGCGCTGATGAGCGTGCCCGCGTGACCGATGCCGACCCAGAACACGAAGTTCACGATGGCCCAGCCCCAGCCGACGGGATTGTTCAGACCCCAGACGCCGATGCCCTCGAAGAAGAGCCAGCCGATGGAGCCGAACAGCACGAGCAGTCCTGACAGCGCGGCGCCGAAGGCGAGCCACCATCCTTTCGGCGTCGCGCGTTCGGCGATGCCGCTGATTTTCTCGGTGACCGTTCGGAAGGTCAGTCCGCCGGCGACCAGCGGCTCCTCCACCAGAGCGGCGGGCAGAGGCCGATCGACACGCGCGCCTGCGGTCACGGTTGCATTGTGCGTAGCATTCACGGACATATCACCACTTCATTGATCGAGTATTCGTCGGAAGGATGGACGCGCGGGTCCACCGTGCACACAGCATCATGCCCTGCCTCCCAGATCCGGGTTCGGATTGCGCAGACGGGCAAGGAAGGTCGTGCGGGGACGCACGTTCAATTCTCCGAGCAGCGCGTAGTCGCGTTCGTTCTTCTTCATCTCGACAACGCGGCTCTTCGGATCGTTGATGTCACCGAAGACGATCGCCTGCGTGGGACACGCCTGCTCGCAGGCGGTCGCAATGTCGCCGTCGGCGAGTGCACGGCCGTCGCGCTTCGCTGCGATCTTGCCGAGGGAAATCCTCTGCGTGCAGTACGTGCACTTCTCCATCACACCGCGGAAGCGCACCGATACTTCGGGATTCATCGCCATCTGCAGCGTCTCGGGCATGTCCTTCTGGTAATTGAAGAAGTTGAAACGACGGACCTTGTAGGGACAGTTGTTCGAGCAGTAGCGCGTACCGATGCACCTGTTGTAGGTCATCGTGTTGAGCCCCTCCTCGTCATGCGTCGTGGCTGCAACGGGACACACCTGCTCGCAGGGGGCCATCTCGCAGTGCACGCAGGCCATCGGCTGCATGAGCACGATCGGCTGTTCGACCGTGCCCGAGAAGTAGCGGTCGATGCGGATCCAGTGCATCTCGCGTCCGTTGAGCACCTGTTCCTTGCCGACGATTGGGATGTTGTTTTCGCTCTGACAGGCCACCGTGCATGCGCCGCAGCCCGTGCAGGCGTTCAGGTCGATGGTCATGCCCCATTGATGACCCTTGTCGTAGACATGATCGTCCCACATCGAGCGCAAGGGCGGCATGTGCACCCGCTCCTTCGCGAACGCCGGCTCGTGCCGGTACTCTTCGATGGTACCCTCACGCACGATGAAGGGCAGCCGCTCGGCAATTCCGTCGGCGGCGAGCTTCTCTTCATCGAGACCATGATGATCCTGCACGCAGGCCAGTTCGAATGCCGAATCCACACGCGTGGCAGTCAGACCGATCGCGAAGTCCCCGGCTGTCGTGCGTAGACGGTAGGCGTTGAAGCCGCGGTTCGTCCCGATGCGCCCCGCCCTGCGGCGTCCCCACCCGAGCGCGAACGTCACCGACCCTTCTGCCTGCCCCGGCATGACGAACACCGGCGCAACCCCATCGCGTCCCGCCAGCGAGAGTCGCACCAGATCGTTGTTCTTCACGCCCAGCGCCTCTGCCGTTGCACGGCTCATGATCGCCGCATTGTCCCACGTGAGCTTCGTGACGGGATCCGGAAACTCCAGCAGCCAGCCGTTGTTGGCATAGCGCCCGTCATGCAGCGTCGGCGACAGCGTGAAGGCGAGCTCGAGCTCCGTTGGTGAGGGATTGTTGCGTGCAAAGGGACGCGCGGCGATTGCCGCACCCACCGCGGACGCATTCACTGCGACGGACGCCACCTGCATCGGCACGGCATGCACACCATCGTGCAGCACCGTGCGGAACGCGGTCTCGAAACCGAGCGCGGGCAGCACTGCCGTCCACGTCTCGCGCACGAGATCGTAGCCCTTCGCCTCCGTGCCCGTCACGAGCAGCGAAAGCACCTCGATGTCGCTGCGGCAGGCATCATACAGCGGCGCAATCAGCGGTTGCACCACACCGAGCCGACCCTCCAGTCCGCTCACATCACCCCAGCTCTCGAGGTAATGCGTCTGCGGGATGTGCCAGGTGGAAAGCTCCGAGGTCTCATCCTCATGCGTGCTCAGATGCACACTCGTCGTGATCCCCTCGAGCAGCGCTCCGAACCCGAGATCGGAAGCCGCCGTATATGCGGGATTGCCTCCGAGCATGACGAGCGTCTTGACCGAACCGGCCTTCATTGCATCGACGAGCGCCACGAGGGAAGCCGTGCTCGCCGCGGCGCTGTGCGGCTGTGTCACATACTGCACCGTCACCCCGATATTCCCGAGGGCGCCGTTGATCGCGGCGACAAGCGCATGCACTTCCGCCGGCTGCCTGCGGCCGGCCACGACAAGGCCGCGGCCGCGCGCACGCGCGAGATCCCCGGCCACCGCTGCCAGCCAGGAACGGTCGAAGGGATGCATGGCATAGTTGGAGACATCCACCCCGGGAATCGTCACACCCTGCTCGGCCAGTGCCAGACACAGCGCGGCTGCGAACGCCCCGGTCATGCGCGTGGCCAACGGCAGACGGTGATCGGCCATCGCACTGGTCTGCGTCAGCGCGTTTTCGACGACATAGAGACGGTTCATCGTGTCTTTCGTCGAACGCACGCGACGCCGCGCGGCGAAACCGCGGCTTGCGGCGAGCGCGCCCGTCTCCGTGCCGAGAATATCGGCATCGAGCGTGAGCACCACATCTGCCTTCGCGTAGTCGTATGCAGGCTGTAGCAGGGATCCCGTCGCGAGACGGAGTCCTTCATGAATGCGCTCGTCGTTGACCGGACTCCATACCGCCACCACTGCCTTCGGGTAGGCCGCGCGGAGAGCCGACACGAGCCGGTGCATGGTCGGCGAGGCGTAGGGCTCGAGCAACAGGGCGAATCCCTCGCCGCCACTGGCGGCGAGCGCCGCGCGCATGCCACCCCATGCTGCAGTGAAGGAGCCGGCGAAGACCGGCGCACCACGCTCGCGCACATGCTGCGAGCGATCGGGATCGTAGAGATCGAGCACGGAGGCGCTGGTCCACGGCATGGTCGCCGTACCGGTCGCGCATTGGGGATTGCCCATGAGTTTCGTGGGACGACCCTCATGGCTCTCGACCAGCAACGGGAAGTTCTCAGTTCCGAGCGGCATCGACGTGGCGTACTGCTGGGGGATGCCGAGGGTGATCTCCTCGGGCTTGGAGACGTAGGGGACGATGCGCTCTTCAGGACGCCGGCAGCCGGTGAGTCCCGCCAGCGCCAGCGACGCTCCCATCAGTCCCAGAAAGTTGCGGCGGTCGATCGTCGAGGCGAGCTCGACCGTACCCTCGGGGAACTCGCGCTCCATCAGCTCACGCACGCGATCGTCGTTTTCCAGATGTGCGATGCTGCGCCAGTACTGTTTCTGGTCCATGTGCGTTTCGTGCGAATCGTGGGACGTGTTCATCGGTGGCACCCCGAGCAGGTCACGGGCGGTTTGAGATTGCGTTCACGCACGAGCTTCGCACCGAGGGCCGCCTGGTCGGCAGGCGGCGTGTAGCCCATCGTGGTGATGGCGGAGGCGGGACGCAAATGCGGGGCGGGATTGCGGTGGCAATCCAGGCACCAGCTCATCGAGAGCGGCTGATCCTGCTGCACCACCTCCATCTGCGCGATGTTGCCGTGGCAGCTCTCACACCCCACACCAGCCGTGATGTGTACACTGTGGTTGAAATACGCGTAGTCGGGCGTCTTGTGAATGCGCACCCACTCCATCGGCGACTTGTTCTCCCAGCTCGCGCGCAGGGCCTTGAGCTTCGGACTGTCGGGTTTGGCGAGCGTGTGGCAGTTCATGCAGGTCTGCGTGGGCGGCACCATGGCAACCGCAGACAGCTCGACGCCCGTGTGACAGTACCGGCAGTCCATGCCCAGATCGGTCACATGCAGCTTGTGGCTGTACGGAACCGGCTGTTCGGGCGCATACCCGACATCCGTGTACCAGGGGGAGAACCAGTACCAGATGCCCCCGATCACGGCGGCAACCGTGATCACAAGCGCCGCGAGCACGAGCCGCGGAACCTTGTTCGATGACTTCGGGAAGATCTGTGCCAAATCGTATCCTCGTTGTCCTTATTAACAGCAACGCGGCATCGTCATCCGGTCACGCGTCAGAAGACGCGATGAGATCCAGCGGAAAGACGATGCACGACGGTGGGAAATTCTACTGTGGTGGTGGTGTCCAGATCGGTGCGCCAAACGTACGCATCCGAGGCCACTTTTCAAACTTTCCGATCTTCTGATGCGAAAGTCTGAAATGCGGTGCCAGCGGAAAGACGTCGTGTGTGCGGCTCACGCCTGAAAACAGTCGGAGAGCCGGGCGTCCTTACCTCCATGCATGGATCGGGCCAGAGCATCGCAGGAGGTAATCATCGAAACAGCAATGCATTGGCGGATCAATTCGGATACCGTAATTCCGAATTTTGGAAGGGGGAAGGGAAAAACTGTCACATCGGGGGGGGGGGGGCCGGCCGCGGGGGGCCGTCCTCCCATGACG
>JAEYUG010000046.1 GCA_023432805.1 Bacteroidota bacterium
AGCGCGATACTCACGCTCCCGACACCCATGCTCAAGCACCGTGTTCCGAGATTATGGCTTGGCGATCACAATGAAATGCTGGACATCATTGCCTGAGCCGTTATAGGAGTATCCTGTGCCGACGAGATTCGTGACTGTCGCCCTGATGCTGGATACATTGGTTTTCACGCCGCTCTTGCTGATGACGCACTGTCCAGTGCTGTTGGTCACCGCCGTTCCCGTACCGCTCGCTCCGTTGCTCCAGGCGATGGTGACTGTGACGCCGCTCACTGGTTGGTGATTTCCATCGTGAACAGTAATCGTCGCGTAGCCGGTCCACTTGCCGCCCTGTGAAGTTGATGATGCGCTTAGACCACCGATATGCATCTGCTGCGGCGTCATCGTTGTGGCGGTTGCGATATTGCTGTATGCGGAATTTCCACCACTGTTAAATGCCCGCACCCGGTACCAGTACGGAGTATTCGGACTGAGACCTGTGCTGGACCATGTCGTCGCATTCGGACCGACGGTAGCCAGTATGCTCCAGGGCGATCCACCGTTTGTGGATCTTTCGATCCCGAACCCGGATTCGTTCGTGGCGTTGTCCGTCCATGACAAATCGATCCTGAGTGCCGAGACCGCCGTCGCGGTCAGACTTGAAGGGACCGAGGGCGGCGAGGGTGGTGGTCCGGCCATGATATTGTTGAGCAGCAAATTGGGTGAGCCCAAACCAAGCCCAATTAAAACGCCCGGGATCGCCCCGCTGACTATCGCGCTCGCGACCTGCGCGGGCGATGCATTCGGATTCGCGCTGAGGTACAGTGCCGCCACACCCGCGACATGCGGGGCCGCCATCGAGGTTCCGGTCATAAGTCCGTAGGTATTCGGACCAGTTATCGTGGACGAGTAGATGCTACGCCCCGGCGCGAAGAGGTCGACACACGTGCCGTAGTTCGAATTATATCTCATCGAATCCTCGACGGTGGTCATACCCACCGTGAGTGCAGCGGGAACACTCGCTGGTGACCAGGTGCATGCGTCGGTGCCCGCATTCATCGCGGCGACGGTATATACAATTCCCGATGCGATGGAATTCTGCACCGCATCATTGAGCGCCTGATTGAAGCTACCGCCGACAGACATATTCGCCACCGATGGTCCGGTTCGGTTCACGGTCACCCAGTCGACACCTGCGATCACCTGTCCGATTGATCCAGAACCGTTGCAATCGGTAACGCGCACGGAGACGAGGCGGACATTTTTCGCCACGCCGACGGTAGTGCCGCCGACGATCCCCGCCACATGCGTGCCGTGTCCCCGGCAGTCGGATGCATCGGCATCATTGTCCACGAAATCATAGCCGGAAAAGACACGGCCCGTGAATTCCTGATGATCGAATCGTATACCGCCGTCGATGACGTACACCGTCACTCCCGTGCCGTCATTTGCATACGAATACAGATTATCCAGCGGAAGCAGCGCCTGGTCGATGCGGTCAAGGCCCCAGCTCGGCGGATTGTACTGAATGGCGTTCTCCGTCACGATTCCGTCGGGTTCGACATATTTCACATTCGGATCGCGGCGTATCACCTCCAGGGCGGCTTCAGGCAGGGTTGCATAAAATCCCTTGAGTGCATGCCGATACCGGAAATGAACGCGTGCGCCGCTGCCCCTCGTCAATTCATCCGTCACGCCGTCTGGATTGGTGACCGTCGATTTGAACACGACGATATAGCGGTCCTTGATATCGATCCCGGATTCCCTTGCAAACCCATGAACCGAGGCAGAGGGCCCGGATTTAGGGTAATTGGGTTCGTCACAGGCTGCGAATACAAGCGCAATGATGATACATAACATCATCGAAGCATGGGTGGCCAGTCGCATAATGAGCTCCTCGTGTGCGTGGAGAAATGAAGGCATTGGAGGCAAGTGCCTGGCGGTGCCGTGTTCCGCGAAGGTGCTCGATTTGAAGGAGGGGGGTAGACTCAGCGTGCAATAAAACCTGATTCGGAGCATAGAATCAATAGGTACTATCACACAATTCCATAGGTACCGGTACTCATTTGGGAGGCTCTTGACAAGCTTGGCGCATCAAAATCGTGTCCTATTGTCCCGGCCTCCCGAAAAACGAAAAGCCGCCCGAATTGGGCGGCTTTTCGTGGTTCTGTTGGTGCCGCGAGGGGACTCGAACCCCTGACCCGCTGATTAAGAGTCAGCTGCTCTTTCTTCGAGGCCCATAACAAAGTGCTCGAGCATCTTGAACATGCTCGTTTCATCCTCGCCCTCACGCAATCCCCACTGACCGATCAGGCGATGCTGTCCATCCACACGAAGTTCAGACGTCAGGATTTTGATAAGCCGGCCTCGAGTTTCCGGACCTGCCATCCTCGCAACATCCCTGCCGAGCAACCGCGCGCCGGCCAATTGATAATCGAAGTCCGGTACATCCACAAGATCAATCTCTGCATCCCATAGTCTCTCGCTCTGGCCCGCATCGAGATAGTTGGTCAGGAGAAAATGCAGATCGATCGCATCCTTCTTGCGCTCAGGGTAACTGTCAGCCCACGCGAGGAGTTTCAGTGCGGCGATTCCGGCGATCGAGACAACCCTGATGTTGAGATCAGGCGTTGCTCGTACCCTGCACATCTGGGATGTCGCAAGCGCCTCACGATAACCGATCGTCGACATGACTTGGGTCAATGCAGGTGGCCAGCGGATCATTCCAGCCGGAGATTCGATACCACCGAATGGGATCAGATCCATCATCAGGCCTGTGCCCGTATGCAGTCGCTGCTGCTGGGTGCGGTCCTGCGTGTACCCGGGAATCCCAAGCAGACGCTCCTTCATGTTCGCGAAGGTATCCCAGTCCGGCGTCAGCACTGCAAAATCGATATCGAGCGTTGCCCGGCCCGGACGAATGCCATGGCAGTGCAGGAAGTGCATATCACGCGCAAGTGCTCCGACGACAAGAACGTCGAGGCTCATCGTCGAGCAGACCATATGCACCCGTTCGATGCATTCGATCAGGTCGGCGTCAAGCTTCCCGGAAATGTCGATCAAGGTATTCATCATAGAATTGCTTTGCAGCATCGATGGTTCGTGGATCCGGAACCGCCAGCAGATCCGCATAGGTCAGGAGATGGGGCGTAACGCCCTTCGCCTCCTCGGGATATTCGAAATTCCAGAACATCCTCCGCAGTTCCACATTCCCCTTCGGGTTCTTCTTCAAGCGGAGACGCAGGAGAACGTCCTTCGGATCGCCGGCAACATACACTGTCTCGATGCCTGGTTTCAGATATCGCTGCATGTGATGTGCGGCGGTCTCGCCTCCGATCAACGCCTTGCATGCTCGAATCTTCTCCACATCCATGTACTCGTCGGTCTCATAGCGCCCGATAAGTTGCTTGGCACGCAGCTTTTCCGCATAGGCCGTAACCCAGCGATCCAACAACTCACGGGCGTTCCTCATTTTGATCACCCCATCGGGTGCGCGTCGCAGGTATCCTGTTCGTCCCAGCTCCTGCATCACACCGCCAACGGTTCCGAGCGCCACTCCTGTCGCCGCAGCGATGTCGCGGTATGTTGCGGTGCGCAGATTCTCCACGCATAGCAGCGCAAAGGTCACCTTCACTCCCGCCCAGCCAAACAGGCCGGCACCTGCTGCTCGCCTTTCGTCCTTCTTCCTCTTCACCCCCTGGATGAAAACGTAGAGCCAGTCGGTTTCGACAAAGGCATTCCCCTGCGCGTCGATGAACTGGATCCCCAGTTCACGCAGCGTTGCCGCCAACTCAGGCTGAATGTAGTCCGCGGTCAGCAGAATCGGCGGATTTCCAGCATATGCCTTCAACTGCATCGTAATGCTGCCGACGGTCGTTGTCGTCACTCCTCGTCTGACTTCCACGAGGTACCTTGCCTTGTTCCCCTTCCTGCTGATCGTCAGGAGACCGTCGGTCACCCAGCCATCAATCTTCCTCCCGGTATCCGTGACCGCTGTTTTCACGTCAACCGCGTCCTCGAATCGCTCCAACGCATCAGCAAGAATACCCTGCGCTCTTCGCATCACATCCTCAACGCATCAACGTGTTCATGATTTTGCCGTGTTCATGTTTTGTGAACGTAGTCAGTTTTTGAACATATGTCAAGGCCGGTGTACAATAAATTTGTGTGTTCGGATTTATTGTACACTCGTATTTATTGAACAACGATCTCCGCGATCCATTTCTCGACGGCACCGAACCGGGTAGCGCTGAATCAATGGATACCTGAAAGAACCCGACCATGCGAGGGTTCGATGTTTGGGACCATGTGGCCCGCCTGAGAGTGCTCCCTACAAAAAAGAAAAACCGCCTGAATTGGGCGGTTTTCGCTGTTTCTCTTGTACACGCGAGGGGACTCGAACCCCTGACCCGCTGATTAAGAGTCAGCTGCTCTACCAACTGAGCTACGCGTGCACTACAAACGTACGGCAGCGATTGTTTTTTTCCAAATGTTTTCGGGGTATGTTTGAAGGCTGGCTGGTTTTGGGGCCGGAAATGCAAGAGCCCGTCTGTGAAGACGGGCTCTCGGCGTTTTTGGGGTGGCGGCGAGACGCCGCCCGTCCATTGGTGGACGGGGACGTCCACCGACCTTTCTAACGGCGGGGGGCGGGGACGGGGGCCTGCCGGGTGGGATCGATGCCGCCTTGCTCGTCGATGCGACGACCGAGCTTGACGATGAAGAATTCGATGCGACGGTTGCGGGCCTTGCCGATCGCATCGGTGTTCGGCGCAATGGGACTGCTTTCTCCAAATCCCTTCGTCCGCATGCGGTCGGCAGGAATGCCCATGTCGGAAAGGAATGTGCGCACGCTCTTCGCACGACGGTCCGACAGATCGAGGTTGTGCTCTTCGCTCGCGTCAGAATCGGTGTGCCCGCGAATCTCGATCTCCATCTCCGGATACAATGCGAAGAGCTTTGCGTTCTCCTCCAGAATGGGTACGGACTCGGGACGGATGTCGGCCTTGTCAACCTCGAAGTTCACACCGAACAGGGTCACGATCGATCCCTCGTAAATGCGCACGGTGTCGATGTCGAGAAAACTCAACACGCCGCCCGGCTTCATCGACAGCTTCCGCGAGGTGCCCGGGGCACCGCTCCCGCCACTTCCGCCTCCCCCGGCGAAGCTCACGTCGGGACATCCATCCGTATCCTGATAGCCGTTGTACACCTCGGGCTGCAAGGGACACTTGTCGACGTTGTCGTTGATCGCGTCGCTGTCGGTGTCGCGCTTGAGGGGATCGGTGCCCACGACGCGCAGCTCGGTGTAGTCGTCGAGCGTGTCGCCGTCGGTGTCGACCTTCAGGGGATCGGTGTGGTACTTGAGCGCCTCCTCGCCGTCGGCCAGTCCGTCAGTGTCGGTGTCGGGCCGCAGAGGATCGGTGCGCCAGTTGTTGACCTCCTCGCCGTCACCGAGTCCGTCGCCATCGGTGTCTGCATTGATCGGCGAGGTGCCGTAGGTGTGGACCTCCTCGCCGTCGCCGATGCCGTCACGATCGGTATCGAAGAGCAGAGGATTGCTGCCAAGCTCCACTTCCCTGCCGTCGACGAGTCCGTCGCTGTCGGTGTCGGGTGCGAGGGGATCGGTGTTGTGCTTCGTGGCCTCGTCGGCATCGGTGAGTCCGTCTTGGTCGCTGTCGCGATCGGCCGCGTCGGTGCGGTACTTGAGCACCTCGACGTAATCGCTCAGTCCGTCGGCATCGCTGTCGCGCAGCGTGGGATTGGTGCTGTAGACGCGTACTTCCTCATAGTCGCTGAGGCCATCGCCATCGGTGTCGACGTCGTAGGGATTGGTGCCGAGGGACTCCTCCTCATCATTGAGCAGCAGATCGCCATCGATGTCCTTCTCCTCGAAGAGAAAGAACTTCGCACCGAGGGTGAGACCGAAGTACGAATCCATCGCGTCGTCGGCGCGCTCGTTGTCGGTCAGCTGCGCCTTCTCGGCCAGCTCGCCCGACGGGAACGCGTCGAGCTTGTCGCTTCCCAGATGATGGTAGCGGAATTCCAGACTCGCTGCGATCCACCGTGTCAGGAAGACGTCGGTGCCCAGTCCGGCCATGAGCGAGAGCGTCGCGAACTTGTCGCTCTTGGGTCGATCGGTGACGGCGTTCTCGCGATAGTCCTGCGGATCGTACAAGGTCACGCCGGCTCCCGCCATGGCGTACACGTTGGCGTACTTGCGCGGGAAGAAGTTGATCACGGCATCGAGCAGGTATGTCGAGATGGTCGTGCTGCGATCGACCTGATTGAGATCACCGAACTGCCATGTGTAGGTGCTCTGCGTCGAGCGGCGCCAGCGACGATTGTAGCCGAGCTGCCCGACTTCCGCACTGAGGCCGATGCCGAAGCTCGGCACGATCGCATACACGCCGCTGAAGGCGAACAGCGTCTTGATACTGTTGTCAGTGAATTCCCCCATGTACTTCGACACACCCGCCGCACCGCGCAGTGCCAGGAGTCCCTCGGGGTAACGCGGCCTGCCGGGATACTTGCTCTCCTGCGCCTGCGCGAACAGCGGCGCGGCGCCCGCGAGGACGAACACGCAGATGAGTACGATGAGACGACATGGGGCGCGATGGCCGGCGAACAAGACTCCGCAATCCCGCAACAAAGGTACGTTGGTTCCGTGCATGACACGATCCGCTGCTTGCAGCGTGATCCGGGGCGTCCCTGCGTCCGAACGAAGTGCCGCCGCCGCACGAAGCGACGACGCCGGTCAGGTGGACGGCACCGGGCACGTTGTGATGGATGATGTACGTGTGACGGAAATATGCAGGAAAAATCTCTGAAACTCAATTGTTAACGAAACGGGAGGGTCAGTCGAACATCGCGGGATCGCCGGTGATGAGCTCGCGGCTGTTGGTGCGCGGTCCGCGATGCACGATGAAGAACTCGATGCGGCGGTTGCGCGCCTTGCCCACAGCCGTGTTGTTCGACACGATCGGTGCGCTCTCTCCGAATCCCTTCACCGTGATGCGTTCGCGCGCGATGCCTTGCGTGACGAGATAGTCTGCCACGGTCTGCGCCCGGCGCAACGAGAGATCCTCATTGTGCCTTTCGTCGCCATCGGCGTCGGTGTGCCCGCGCACCTCGACGCGCAGCTCGGGATACATCGAGAACAGCTTCGCGTTCATGTCGAGAATCGGCATCGACTCGGGACGCAGCACCGCCTTCGCCACCTCGAAATTCACGCCGAAGAGCGTGAACACACCGCCCTCGCGCACCACAACGGTGTCGACCCGCATGCGCGTGTCGCCTTCCGTGCCGCCAGCCAGCGAGGCAGGCTGCGCCAGCTGCGCGAGCGCGGGCACCGAACGTTCACCGACATCGGGACAGCCGTCTTCATCGTCGACACCATTGCGGGTCTCCGCGGCATTCGGGCACTTGTCGATCGCATCGGGAATCCCGTCGCCATCGCTGTCGCGACGCAAGGGATGCGTGCCGATCGTGCGCACTTCCACATAGTCGGCGAGCGCGTCGCCGTCGGTATCGGTCTTCAAGGGCGAGGTCGAAAGCTGCGCGACTTCCTCGAAGTCGGTCAGGCCGTCGCCGTCGGTATCTGATTTCAATGCGTCGGTGTAGTAGGCGCGGATTTCCTCGAAATCCGACAACCCATCGCCGTCGGTGTCGCGGGCAAGGGGATTCGTCTTCGCCGTACGCACCTCCTCACCGTCGGAGAGGTCGTCCCTGTCGGTGTCGACTTCACGGGGATTCGTGCCGAGCGCGATCTCCTCCCGATCATTGAGTCCGTCGGCGTCGGTGTCGATTTCAGCCACGTTGGTCCGATAATCCAGCACCTCCTGCGCGTCGAGCAGTCCGTCGCCGTCAGTGTCGGCCAGCAGTGGGTTGGAGCGGTACTTGACGACTTCCACATAGTCGTTGAGGCCGTCGCTGTCGGTGTCGGTCTTGCGGGGATCGGTCAGATAGGTGATGACTTCCTCAAAATCGGTCAGGCCGTCGCCATCAGTGTCGGGGTCGTAGGGATTCGTGCCAAGCACTTCCTCACGGCTGTTTGGAAGCAGGTCGCCGTCAAGGTCGCCGTTCTCGAACAGGAAGTATCGCGCGCCGAAGGTCAGCAGCGAGTAGCCGTTCATGCTTTCCGGGGCCTCGTCGAGCTTCGCATCCGCGGCAGCGGTCGGCTTCATCGCGCGCACGATGTCCTTGACCGGAAACGCGTCGATGTTGTCGCTCATCATGAAGTGCACGCGCCATTCGACGTTCAGCGCCAGCTGACGCGTCAGGAAGATGTCGGTGCCGAGTCCCACGGGAATTGTGATCGCGGCGAGCTTGTCGGTCTTCGGCATCAGCGTCGTGCGGCTCTGCGCGTAATCGTCGGGATAGTAGAGCGTCACACCCGCCCCGCCGAACAGGTAGGCGTCGAGCACCTGCCGCGGAAAGAGATGCAGCGCCAGCTCGAGGTTGTAGCTGCTGAACCACGACGAACTCGGCACCATGTTCTGCCCGTCTCCGTATTGGTAGCTCACGAGTTCGGTGAGTCCCCGCTTGTCGCGCCGCAGCCAGGTCAGATCGCCGAGTAGCGCACTGGCGCCGATCGACAGCTCGGGGAAGATCGAGTACTGCGCACTGAACGCGTAGTGCGAGGCCGTCGTGTGATCGGTGAATTCACCGAGATACTTGCTGTAGCCCGTGCCCGCCTTCAACGCGAGCACTCCCTCCGGGTAGCGCGCACGCCCCCCCCACGGGGCGAGATCAGCCGTGGCGGAACCGCTCCCCTGCGCAAATCCCGCCTGCGCACAGAGTACGAACATGACGGCAAGGCCGAAAACATGAACACGAAGCGTATGCATAATCTGCAATCCTGTAGATGGTCACTGTTCGTCCTTGAAATTACAACAAACAGGCCAGAAGGAGGCCGTTGCACGCCGTGCAGTATTTTCAGCGATTTTCGCATGTTTCGAGGGGAAGCGACCGCGGCCCGCAGTTCCACCTCTGCGCCGCAAGCGCAGATTTTGCACGGTCGCAGTGAATCTTGCGAAGAATGACAGGAGGTGTGAGAGGTTCTGCGGGACGAGGAACATCCCCGCGAATCAATCCTCGTACGTGCGGGGGGAGAGTAGGAAGGAAACGAGCAGCAGCACGATGCCCGCCGCGGCAGGAATGCCGACGAGGAAGGGAGACTTCGTCGCCACAAGCGGCTTGACCAGATCGACGTCGAAGCCGATCACCGCGTGCAGGAGTTCGGGCAGGTCACAACCGACGAGCAGGATGCCAGCCGTCACCGACATCAGCACCGCGGCCGTCGCGGGAACCACCGCGCCCCGGCTCTGGATCCGGTAGGCGAAGGCGCCGGTGCCGACCATGGCCACGGCGACGCCGACCGCGAAGAGCGGCGTGTGCAGATCGGCCAGGTGTAGCAGCAGCGGCAGCTGCGAGGCCGCGGCGATCAGCGCCGTCAGCAGCGAGGCGCCCGCCCGCATGCGGGCGCCGAGCGCGAGCGCCGGAACCAGGCGGAACGCGCCCTCCACACCGAGCAGCATCGGCGCGCACAGCAGCAGCATCAGCGGAAAATCGAAGAGCGCGCTGTAGGCGAGCGTGATCCACCGCCAGTCGGGATCCACCTTGCCGCCGGCGGACCAGTAGGCGAAGAGTCCGCCCCCGAACACGAGCAGTGGAAGTCCGAGCGCGGCCAGCCAGAGCGAGATCGATCCGAAGAGACTGCGCCACGCACGGGCATCGCGCAGATCCGCGCGCACGGTCGCGAGCAGCACCACGAGCGGCGCAAGAAACGTCGCGATGAAGGGCACTCCGAAGAGATCGCCGGCAAGCGGGACCTCCTCGAACAGCCAGAGATACTCGAGCGCCGCGACCACGGCGGCGGTGCCCAGAGCGGCGGCGAAGGCGGTTGGAACGCGAAGGGTCGTGCGGAGGATCATGTGCGTGTCAGGTACGCGAGCACCACACCGTGTGAGACAGCGAGGTTGAGGGATTCGGCCGTGCCACGCGGAGGGATCGACACGACGGCATCGCAGGCCGCGCGCACCGCGGGGGGAAGCCCCCGGGCCTCGCTGCCGAACACCACGCAGACAGGCGCGCTGGTCTGCAGCGCGCCGAGTGCCATGTCGCCATGCGCATCCGCGGCCACGAGCATGCGATGCTGCGCGCGGGCATGTCGCACGAGCTCGTCAGGGGATTCTATCATTGCGGTGGTCACCGAGAAGTACGACCCCATCGACGCACGCAGCGCCTTGGGATTGCCGGGATCGACCGAACCCCGCGAGAGCAGCGCACCGGGTGCGCCGAACCAGTCGCAGGTGCGCAGCATCGTGCCGATGTTGCCGGGGTCGGCAACCTCCCAGAACACGCTGACGGGCGCATCGCCCACAGCCGCGAACACCGAACAGGGATCGGCCTCACGGGACCGCGCGACCGCAATGATGCCCTGCGCGTGCTCGACTTCCGAGAGACGTGCCGCATCGCGCGCATGCGCCTCGTAGACCTCGATTCCCCGCTCATGACATTCAACGATGATTTCCGCGAAGCGCTCGGCCTTGCCCGACTCGACCACGCACCAGAGCAGCTCGGCATCGCGGGCGAGACTGTCGGCCAGCAGACGCGAACCTTCCAGCAGCACGAGTCCCTCGGCCGCGCGGGCCTTGCGTGCCTGCAACCCGACCGTGCGGAGAAATTCCTGGCGGGTGATGCGCGGAAGCTCGATCAATTGTTCCTGCCGCCCTCTTGCACCCATGTGCGTATGCCGGTGATCTGGTTCTGCGTGGCGATGATCGGGGCGGAAGGCGGATGCGGCAGGCGCCCCTCCACGATCTGCACAAGCACGCTTCCGTCGGCGTTGCCTTTGACGACGAGTCCCGCTCGCGAGGTCAGATCCTCGAACGAGGCGAGGCTGACACCGGCCCTGCGGGTGACTGCGTCATGACAGCCGTAGTTGGCGCAGCGCAGGTTGAAGAAGGGCTGCACGTGCTCGGCGTAGCTGACGTTCCGCTCGGGAAACACGATGTCGTTGCCGGGTGCGGTGGTGCTGTCCTTGCAGGCACCGGCGAGGAAGCTGAGCACGACGAGACAACATGCGACGGCGGATGGCAGCAGGCGGCGTGTCATTCGCTGCCCTCCCCGGTGGGACGGCGGATGTCGATGCGTCCATCGAGTTCTGCGGTGATGGTCTTCTGCGCACGTACGGCCTCGATGAAGAGGTCGCGGTCGACGATCGGGGGATTGAAGGGCTGCGCGACGACGTCCTTCTCGGGAAGGAGGAAGTAGTCCCACAGGTGGCTTCCGACGAAGCTGTTCGTCGCAGCAGTGTAGGTGCGCGCGGTGTCGACGGGCTTCCCCCCCACTGTCACTTGCAGGCGCTGGCCTTCGGGACGCGCAGCATCATAGCTGTAGCGCAGACCGGAGACCTGGGCGAATTCGCGGCTCTTGGCCGCCTGATGCTCGAGGCCGCGCAAGAGCTGCGCGCCGGTGAGCGTGAAGGTGACGAGCTCGTTGCCGAAGGGCGAGATCTCCCAGAGGTCGCGCAGGGTGATGGGTCCGGCAGGGATGTCCTTGCGGATGCCGCCTGAATTCTGGAAGGCGATGTCGGTGCCGGCGTGCGTGCGCATGGCATCGGACATCCAGTTGCCGACGTTGCTCTCGCGGCCACCGCCTGCCCGCTTCCAGTCCTTGCCAAGCGTGCCGATCACTTCGGCGAGTCCCGTGCTGACCTTCGCCTCGAGTTCGGCGACCTTGGCGGCCACGACCGCATCGGGGGTGACGCGGTCGGTACGGGTTTCGATCAGTTCGCCCCAGCTCTTGATGATCTTCTTTGTCTTCGCATCGAGGGTCAGGTCGAGCTTGCCGATGTAGCGTCCCCGCGCCCCGGCCTGCACGATGACGGTGCCCGGCAGGCGGATCGGCTTGAAGAGTGTTGTGTGCGAATGTCCCCCGACGATCACGTCGATGCCCTCGATGCCGCGTGCGAGCGCGCTGTCGTGCTCGACGCCCATGTGGCTGAGCGCGATGATGATGTCGCAGTTCTCGCGCACGCGCAGCTGATGCCGCAGGTTCATCATCGTCATCACGGGTTCGAAGACGCTGAGTTCCCTGACATTCTCGCGAATCGTCAGCGAGGCCAGATCGGGGGGAGCGAAGCCGACCACGGCGATGCGCACGCCGGCCACGGTCATGATGTGGAAGGGCTTGACGAACAGATCGCCCTTCGAGCGGTCGAAGAGATTTGCCGAGACGATCGGAAACGGGGCCTTGCGGACCATGGGTTCGAGGTTCGCACGACCGTAGTCGAATTCATGATTGCCGATCGTCATCACGTCGGGTCTGACGAGCGCGAGCAGTTCGAACTGCGAGGCGCCCTTCGTGATCGACGAGATCGGGGTGCCCTGAAAGTCGTCGCCCGCGTGCAGGAAGATGCTGTTCGGCTGCAGTCTGCGCAGCGAATCCACATACCCCTTCACCGTTGCATAGCCGCCCACTTCGAACTGCCGACGCTCGCCGTCGACGGTTCTGGTGACCATGAACGGCGTGTTCTGCGCATGCACGTCATTGATGTGAAGGATGCTGATCGTGATCTGATCCTTTGAGGATGCGTCCTGCGCGCGTGTGACGGGGGAAGCCGCCAGGAGCACAAGCGGCAGCAGGATGCGCATCGCTGCACGAAGGCGCGGCAGCATGCGGAAGCGACGGGACGAATGCGTGGTCATGGGGTCCGATCTGGAGGATTGTCTTCGAAACATACGGAATCGGCAGGAAAAGAAAACGCGACCGGAGGGGTCGCGTGGAGTGGTAGCGCGTACGGGAATCGAACCCGTGTTTCGGCCTTGAGAGGGCCACGTCCTAGCCTCTAGACGAACGCGCCGTGTGCGAGCCTGCGTGCAGGCGGGGCAATTCCAAAGTTACGGCATTTCTGATTCGGATGCAACCATGCCGTGCATCATCGCGTCGAGGCGCGCAGCGGCCACGCGGATCTCGGCCAGCATGGCCGTGCGATCGCCCGCATTGAATTCATCGGGGTGGTCGAGCAAAAGGTCGATGTACCCGATGATCACACCGAGCGGCTGTCGGAGATCATGCACGATGCGTGCGACGGTCGCGTCCTGTTCGTTGCGGGCGGACTCCCGGTCAGGTTTGGGCTCTTCGATTGTCATGTGAGGGATAAATGTACCTGCCCCGCACGCGGATTACAAGCGTGAAACATTCCGCGGCGCATCGTGTCTTTCTCTTCAGTCCCCATCCAACCAACCACGGTCTCTCATGAAACACGGCATCGCGCTTTCCCGCCTCCTGTTGCTCGCCGTTCTTCCTGCTCTCGTGCTCGTCTCCTGTCAGAATGCGACGGGACCAGGCACACCGGGCACGGACGGACTCGGCGGCTCGCAGTACAAGGGGAACTTGTACGGCAAGGTCACCACCACGAACAACACTCCCGTCTCCGGTGTCGAAGTCCGGGTCGGCACGCTCGCGACGACCACGAACTCCAAGGGCGAATTCCTCCTCATCGACGTGCCGGCGGAAACACGCCTGCTGGTGAATTTCTCGCACGGTACTTACACGGCCACACAGAAGATCGTGCGTGTACCGCGCGGTCGCATGGGATTCGTCGAGGCCTCGGTGATTCCCATCGGCACGACGCAATCGGTCGGTGTGACCGGTGGCCTCGTGCAGTTCAATGGCGCCAGGGTCGACTTCCCCGCCAATGCCTTCGTCGATGCACAGGGCACGGCGTTCACCGGTCAGGCGACGGTCCGCGCGACCTGGTTCGATCCCACTTCCTCCCTGTTCACACGTACCTTCCCCGGAGATTTCGAGGGTGTGCGGACGGATGGCTCATCGACCGCCATCGAGTCGTATGGATTCATGCGCGTCGACATCAGTGCCAATGGGCAGAAGCTGCAACTCGCAGCGGGCCGTCAGGCGACATTGACGTTCCCGGTGCCGGTTGCGATCCGTTCACGTGCGCCGCAGACGATTCCGCTCTGGTACTATGACGAAGCAAAGGGCCAGTGGATCGAGGAAGGGTCGGCAACGCTGGTCGGTGCGAACTACGTCGGGACGGTCAGCCACTTCTCGAGCTGGAATTGCGATCAACCGCAGCAGACCTCGTATCTGCGCGGACGCGTCGTCGACAAGAATGGAGCGCCGCTTGGCTATGCACATGTGAACACGCAGGGCGTCGATTACACGGGCGCTTCACGCACACAGACGGATCTCGACGGCTACTTCACCGTTCCGGTCAAGTCGTCGGCAGTCGCCAAAGTCTGGGCGAACTACTTCATCGTCTCGGGTCCCTCGCAGAACGTAAACACACCTGCGACCGGACAGACGCTCGACATCGGCACGCTCACGATTCCCGCCGACACAACGGACTTCTGCATCATCACCGGCAGACTCGTCGACAATGCCGGCAATCCTCTCTCAGGCATGTACGTCGTGCTGAAGGATGCCACGAACAAGCAGGTCGATTACGTGAACTCGAGCAAGGACGGGGTGTTTCGGTTCTTCGGTGAGGCGGGCGCAAGCTACACGATCGTGGTGAACTACCAGCTCGACTCCGCACAGGCCGCACTGACACTGCCGGTCACCTGTCCCGCCGTACCGGGCACGGTGAACCTCGGCGATTTGAAACTCGACATCGGCGGCGCACTCATCACCGGCCGCGTGGTCGACGCGAACGGCACGCCGCTGGCCAACGTGATGGTCTTCGCCAAGGGCGCGAATGGAACATCGGGCGGCCAGAACCGCGAGGCCCCGACGGATGCGACAGGCCGCTTCTCGCTGAACGTGCGTCCCTCGACAACCATCGACATCTCCTTCTACTACAATCAAACGCAGAAGATCGTGAGTGCGACAAGCGGACTGCTCGGTTCGACGACCGACATCGGCGACGTCGTACTCCCCTGATTCCTCGCTCCAAACATCCGGCGTGCAGATGTCAGGCGCCGGAGCATGTGGAAACGGCAGTCCGCGAGGACTGCCGTTTTTTCATACGTCACACTCGATGCCCCATGCAGCTCACGTCACATGCGGATCTCCGTGACATCGAGTGAAAACGTGGTGCCGACACCCTTGCTGCTCGTGACGCCGATGGAGATGTAGTTGAGTTCGAGGTATCGTTTGACGAGCGAGAGCCCGAGACCGATGCCCTCATAGGCACGCGTATAGCCTTTCTGCTCCTGCGAAAACGGCACATACAGAGCCGCCATGAACTCCTCGGAGATTCCGATCCCGGTATCGGCAACGTCGATGTACGAGCGATTCTCCTCCTGCCGCAGCCGCACCGTCACTGATCCCTCGCGCGTGAACTTGACTGCATTGTCGACGAGGTTGCTGATCGCCTCCGTGATCATGTACTTGTCGACGAGCACGTCGTACGAATCGAGCGTCGTCTCGACGACGATGTTGATACCCTTGGCCTTCGCCGGCAATGTGAAGGCCGCGATCACGTCGTGCATCACGGAGACCAGATCCGTCTTCGAGCGCATGATGTGCACGTCGCCGGAATCCACACGCGAGACGGCCAGCATGAGATCGATGGTGCGTGTCAGTCGCTCGACCCCGCTGTGGATGTTCTGGAAATATCGTTCGTCGTGTGGGACTTCCTCGATGTGGAGATCGTCTTCAAGCAGACTCAGATATCCGGTGATCAGATTGATGGGTGTGCGGATCTCATGGGAGACCATCGCCATGAAGGCATCCTTCAGTCGTTCCGAGCGCTCGGCCTGCTGCCGGGCCTCGATCAGTTCATCGATGAGCTGCCGCTCGGCGGTGATGTCGTCCTTGATGGCGATGTACGACGAGATGTGCCCATGCTCGTCGCGCACCGGTGCGATCGTGGCCTTCTCCCAGAACAGCTCGCCATTCTTGCGGCGATTGTGAAACACGCCGTGCCATTCCATGCCGGCCGAGATCGTCTCCCACAGTGTCTTGTACTCATCGGATGGTGTTTCGCCCGATTTGAGCACGCTGGGCTTGCCGCCGACCACTTCATCGCGCGTATACCCGGTCAGTTCCTCGAACTTGCGATTGACGTACTCGATCACACCGTCGGTGCCCGTGATGACGATGGCCGAACCGCTGGCCTCGACGGCGAAGGAAAGCTTCCGCATTCGTGATTCGGCCACCACCCGTTCATGCACACTCTGGCCGATGCCGATCCGGGTGCCATCCGACAGGATCACATTCGCCCAGTTCGTCCAGATGTACGAGCCCGTCTTCGTGCGCGTGTAGCTGGAGTCCCACCTCCCATCGCCGGCGACGACGTGCTGCATGACGCGCTCGAGTTCATCGGCGTCGGGGTAGAAGGCTGCGATGGGGTTGTCGAGAAGGCGCAGTTCCTCGAGCGTCCACCCCAGCGTCTCGACCCAGCAGCGGTTCACGTAGCGGAGCTGACCATCGGGACCGGAGATGCCGACCATGACGGGCATGGAGTCGATGAGCTCCTCGAGCGTGTGTGCCTGTTGCTCGAACGCAGCCTTGCTGTCGACGAGGGCATGATCGCGTTCGATGAGTGTGTCTTTGATGCTGCGTTCGGCGACACTGCGTGACAGGAGCAGCCCGATCACGAGGGTGACGAGAGGAAGGTACACGAGGAACGGCAGCATCGCCGCGTCGAGCACGGCTGCGCGATGGCCGGCAGGGAGTGTCACCGCGAGCACGACGAGCGCCGCGGCATGCACGAGGAAGCCGAGCCCGACGAACTCGTACCAGACATGCAGCGTCAGGAAACGATGCCGGAGCTTCCGCCATGTCAGACCACAGACCGCGGCAAACGAGAGATTCAGCAGCGCCGGCAGCAGCTCGGGTCCACCAATGCCGATGCGTACCGCGATTGAGGCGATGAGTCCGATGCATGTCGGAATCGGGCCGAGGAAGAGTCCTGACAGCGACAGCAGCACTGTACGCGACGAAAAGTTGACGTGCTCGGTGACCTGCCAGGGATTGAGCAGCAGGAGAACGGCGATGAGGGAGACGACGAGTCCTGAGATCAGTTTCGGAATGAGCCGCTCGGTCCCACGGCGCAAGGGCAGCATGTAGGCCACGAGCACGAGACTGACGAGCATCGTCGTGTTGGCGAGAAGACCGGACACAGTCTCAAGATTCATGCATCTTCCGATGGTTCGACATGCGGACCGCCATGGTGAGGGAACTACAATCTATCATGTGGGCACATCCATTCGGGTGCGCCATTCCAAATCGATCGCATGACATGCAATTGGGGCTGTCAAGATAGGGAATTCACCGCAAATGCACGCACACAAACCGTGACCTTCCGTCCCGGGAGGACGGACGCCCTCGTCCGTCTTGGGAGGACGGACGCCCTCGTCCGTCACACCCTTCCACCGCCCTCGTTCTTGGCAGGGATGCCCGCGGTGGCGTATATTCAAAGATTCATGAGCACGAACGAACTTTCACGCCGTCGCACCTTCGGCATCATCAGTCATCCCGACGCAGGGAAGACGACGCTGACCGAAAAACTCCTGCTGTTCGGCGGAGCGATCCACACCGCCGGAGCGGTCAAGAGCAACAAGATCCGCAAGACAGCGACCTCCGATTTCATGGAGATCGAAAAGCAGCGCGGCATCTCCGTCGCCACATCGGTAATGGGCTTCGACTACGACGGCTACCGGGTGACGATTCTCGACACCCCCGGCCACAAGGATTTCGCCGAAGACACCTACCGCACGCTGACGGCGGTCGACAGTGTGATTCTCGTGATCGACGCTGCCAAGGGCATCGAAGAGCAGACACGCAAACTGATGGAAGTCTGCCGCATGCGCAGCACTCCTGTGATCGTCTTCATCAACAAGCTCGATCGCGAGGGACTCGATCCCTTCAGTCTGCTCGACGACCTCGAGCGCGAATTCGGCATCCACGCCTGTCCCGCCTCATGGCCGATCGGCATGGGACATCAGTTCCAGGGTGTCTATGACCTGTTCCGCCGCAGGCTCAACATCTACGCCTCGCGCATCGCCGGAATCGACGAGCAGGGCCTGCCCCTCGACGATCTCTCCTCCCAGGTTCTCGACGAGGAAATCGGCACCCTGCCCGCCGCAAAGCTGCGGGAGGATCTCGAACTCATCGCGGCCATGTACGAACCCTTCGACGAAGAACACTATCGTGAAGGGTATGTTGCACCCGTGTTCTTCGGCAGCGCGCTCAACAACTTCGGCATTCGCGATCTGCTCGAGACCTTCGTGCGCATCGCACCCTCGCCGCAGCCCCGCGAAACCTCCACGCGCATGATCGCCCCGACTGAAGCCGCCTTCACCGGCTTCATCTTCAAGATCCACGCGAACCTCGATCCGAATCACCGCTCGCGCATTGCGTTCTGCCGTGTGTGCTCGGGCCATTTCCAGCGAGGGACCTTCTACACCCATACGCGGCTCGGCAAGACCATGCGCTTCACCGCGCCCATCTTCTTCATGGCCAATGAGCGCGAGCTGGCGGAGGAGGCCTGGCCGGGCGATGTGATCGGACTGCACGACCCCGGACACTTCAAGATCGGCGACACGCTGACCGAGGGCGAGGATCTGTCGTTCAAGGGCATCCCGAGCTTCTCGCCCGAACTGTTCAAACTCGTCGTCAACAGGGACGCATTCAAATCCAAGCAGCTCGCCAAGGGCATCCAGCAGCTCACCGACGAGGGCGTCGCGCAGCTCTTCACGAAGAAGAGCGGCAACGAGCGCGTGGTCGGCACTGTGGGCGAACTGCAGTACGACGTCATCAAGTTCCGCCTGCTCGAGGAGTTCGGCGCCACGGCAGACTTCCGACCGATGACCTGCTACAAGGCGTTCTGGGTGACGTCGGACGACAGGAAGGAACTCGAACGCTTCATGAAGCTGCAGGACCATCACCTCTACTGGGACAAGGACGACCACCCCGTCTACCTGCCCGAAGGCGTCTGGGCCTACGACGTGGCGCGTCGCAACTATCCGAACCTCGAGTTCCACACCACATCGGATTTCAAGCTTCGCTGAACGGAACGATTCGGGCTCTCCAGTGTCTCTCCTGCAGACAAGGTCGGAGATTCCATGTACATCCGTTGGTTCAGGTTCCTGCTCATCATCGTGTTGCTTGCCGCGCTGTGTGGGGATGCACTCGCCGGCCGGCTCTACGCCCGGCGCAAGAACACAGCCTCCCCGCTCTACAATCTGCGCCTCACCGCGATCACCACCACCGTCACGATCACCGATCTGCTCGCCACCACGCACGTCGATGAAACCTTCCGCAACGACGAGGCGCTCGAGCTCGAGGGATTCTACGTGTTCCAGCTGCCGGCCGGCGCACGGGTCGACGGGTTGTGGATGTGGATCGACGGCACACGCCAGACCTTCACCGTCAAGCGCCTCTCGGCTGCCACGCAGCAGTACGACTCCCTCGTGCAGGCCGGCATCGGCGAGCCCGCCATTCTCCAGAGCCTCGGCGACAATCGCTTCCAGCTGAAGATCTTCCCCATCCGCCCGGGATCCTCGCGCCGCATCGAGCTGCGCTACTTCGAGACCTTGCCCATGAACGCCGACGGCCTCGTGCGCTACTCCTATCCCCTCGCTCTCGCGGGATATCAGAGCACGGTGGTCGACTCGACGCACATCACCGTCTCGATCGGCGGCTCGGCCGCCCTCGATTCGCTGCGATGCAATTTCGGGGGATCACTCCACCTGTCGGTCGGCACCCCCGACACCGCACACGCGCAGGTCACGCTCGGCATGACCTCCTACGTGCAGAGCGAAGACCTCATCCTCACCTGGAAGCCGCGTGCCTGGCACGACCGCTTCCATGCGCTCACGTGGCTCGACCCCGACACCACCGACGACGGTTTCATGCTGACCTGGCTGCCCTTCCGCATGCCGACCGTCACACGCGCGACGAGCGACTACGTGTTCGCGGTCGATGCCTCCGGCAGCATGCACGGCCTGCGCCGCGGCATCACGCTCGAGGCGATCAGGGGCTTCCTCATGACGCTGCAGAAGCACGACCGCTTCCGGCTCGTGTTCTTCACGGATGTCGCCGTCAGCCATCCCCCCGACACCGCCATGCTCTTCGCCACGCCCGAGAATCTCGCGAGCACCATGGCGGTGCTCGACGGATTGTTCCGCGTGGGCGGACTGACCAGCTACGAGGTCGCGCTGCGGGCCGGCATGCGGAGCGCCTTCCGGACCGAGGCCGATCTGCGCATGCTGCTGCTGACCGACGGACTGCCGAACATGGGTGTGGACTATGTCGACGGTCTCGTACCGCTGCTTGTGACCGGCACCGGTCGGCGTGTGCGCCTCTACCCGGTCACCCTCTATTGCGAGAACCAGCCGATGCTCGCTGAGCTGGCGGCACGCACGCAGGCGATGGTGACGCGCGTCGAACAGGGCGACGATCTGACCTCCGCCATCAACCGCACGGCCTTCGACTTCACACCGGGCGGACTCGACGACGTCGCCCTCTCATGGCCGACGGACGTCTACCAGACCCTGCCGCGCAGCTTCCCCGCCGGCATCGCGCCCGAGCGCCTGCTGGCTGCGGGACGCTTCGTCGACCCCACGTCCGGACCCGTGACCGTGTCGGCGCGCCGGCCGAGCGTCCCAGACTCCGCGCGCGTCACGCGCACCGTCGCCTACGGTCCCGTGCATGCCGGTCCGAAGCAGGTCGCGCGCTACTGGGCCTCGCTGCGCATCGCCGAGCTGGCCGACGAACTGCGCACGACCACCGATTCGGCCGAGATCATCGAAAGCATCGTCCGCCTCAGCGAACGCTTCATGCTGCTGACACCGTGGACGGCCTTCATCGTCGTCAACGACGTGATCAAGCCTCCGACCACGGCCATCGAGGCCGCGGGCACCATCACCCGCAGCTTCGAACTGCATCAGAACCATCCCAACCCCTTCAATCCCACCACGACCATCACCTTCGTCGTGCCCCCGCACGCCGCCGGACAGCACGTGCGTGTTGCCGTCTACGATCCGCAGGGCCGCGAGGTATGCGTGCTGTGGGATGCTGCCGCCGACGCGGGCATCCATCATCTCGTCTGGCACGGCCGCAACGCCCATGGGAAGCCTCTCGCCTCCGGATCCTACGTCTGCGTGCTCACCGCGCCCGGTGTGACGCGCACCATCACCATGCTGCTCGTGAAGTGAGGATGCCATGAAACGGACACTCTCCTCCTGCATGCTTCTCGCCGCGTTTGTGCTTCTCGCCGCCCTGCTGCCCGTCTCGACGCGGCTGCAGGCACAGCAGTCCGCCTGGGAACCCATGAACCGCGGTCTTCTGCATCTGCTCGTCTACACGATCGAGATGGATCCGGTCGACTCCCTCGTCATGTACGCCGGCACCGAATACGGCAACCTCTACAAGAGCACCGACGGGGGCTTCAACTGGATGATGAGCCGCACGGGCATTCCCCCGAACTACGACAAGGAACTCGTGACCGCCCTGCATCGCGATGCCCGTGACCGGCGGCATCTCTTCGCCGGATTCGGAGGTCGGGAGAGTGCGAAGAACCTCTTCGAATCGTCGGATGCCGGTGCCACGTGGCGCATCGTGCCCACGCCGGCGTCGTGGCAGAAGGCGGGAGTGCTGCACATCCTGACCACCGATTCGATGCTGTACTGCGGCCTCGGATGGAAAACGGGCATCGCATCGCTCAGGACCGGAGACTCAGTGTGGATCCTGCGCGAGGGCTTCGGGGTGCAGTGCATTGTCTCATCGCCGAACGATCCGCGCATCCTGCTGCACGGCACATCGGGCCGCACGCCGCTGTTCCGGAGCACGGATGCAGGTGCGACGTGGAGTTCGCAATCCATCGCAATCGGATCGTCGACGAAGACGGGCGTGCGTTCGCTGCTGTTCAGTCCGGCCGATCCCGCAGTCGTCTACGCCGGTGTCACGGCAGATGGTGCGGGATTGTACCGTTCGCTCGACACCGGTCGCACCTGGGCCCGCCTCATCGCCACCGATCAGATCTCCGAGATCGCCGTGCTGCCCTCGAATCCCGACATCATCTACTTCTCGGCGATTCACACCGGCGTGATGCGGTCGCTCGACGGGGGCGCCACATGGACGAAGCTGTCGAAGGGCATGCCCACGACCGACGTCATGCGCGTGCGCATCGCCCCCGGCTGGCCCATCCGCGTCTTCGCCGTCACCCTCAAGCACGGCATCTTCCGGCTCGTCGACGAGGAGATCACCCGCACCCAGGCCCGCCTGCCCTGAGGCATGCAGCAAACGCTTCCACACCCTGGACTCGATCGTACGCCGGCGATGATTCCGGTCTGTGTCGGTCGATCTGGAAGGACGTTGTCAGCACATCGTCCCTACATCGCCAGCGTATCCCGCCGCGCATCTGGAAGCACATCGGAGTGAAGCTCTCCATACGCATGTGCGATCGGAATCCACAGCACGAACGTCGAACCAACGCCCTTCGTGCTCTCCACAGTCACCCGTCCCTTGTTGATTTCGGCGTACCGTTCCACGAGAGAGAGCCCAAGGCCGATCCCTTCAAACGGACGTGTGTATCCAGTATGCTCCTGGGAGAATGCTGTGAACATGTGGGCCATGTATTCTGGCGAGATGCCCACCCCTGTGTCAGCGACGCTGATGCAGACATATCCGCCACATTGATGCAGGCCGATTGTGATCGAACCCTCATGCGTGAACTTGATGGCATTCTCCAGGAGGTTCGCCACGGCCTGCTCGACCGTGTAAGGATCACAATACACGCGCGGTACCCGATCACCCGCTTCAAGCGTGATCGCAAGACTCTTCGCAGCGGCGAGAGGTTCAACCTGCGCGTGAAGATCGATCAGCATCGGGGCCAGACGCACTGCCTTGAATGTCGGTTCGTATGCTCGTGCCGTGATGCTTGAGAACGTCAGGACAGCATCGACGGTCTTCATTAATCGGGTCCCCGCCTGCGTCACACTCTCGACCATTCGCGCAGCCTCTTCGGTAAGGTCTGTCTCCATGAAGACCTCGAGCATGTTGATGTATCCGAGGATGATATTCAGCGGGGTGCGGATCTCATGAGAGATGTTCGCGATGAAGAGGTCTTTGAGCCTGTCGGCTGATTCCGCGCGATCGAGAGCCTCGATGAGTTCACGCTCCATGCGTCGCCGATCCGTGACATCATGGACGATCGAAAACAGGTACGTCGAGCCATCAAGGTGTATCGGGCCACTGAAGACCTCGACATCCCGGATTTCATTCGATGCGAGTCGATGCTTGAATGAGAAGTAGTGGACCTTCCGACGCTTGGCTTCCTCCATTCTCACGTTCAGTTCCTCCGCGGGAAGAATATTGATGTCGCCCACCGACATCCCGATGAGGACTTCGCGCGAGTATCCGTAGTACTCTGCCGCTGCCGGATTCGCATCCAGGAAACGCTGCTGGTCTACATCCACGATCAGCATCACAGCTTGCGAGTGGAGGAACATGCTCCGGTAGCGACCCTCACTTTCCGCAAGTTTCGTATCTGTCGCGCGTCGCTCCTCCTGATCGAGAAGAAGCCAGCCGACGATGACATTCCCAAGGGGATACAATCCGAGCACCGGCAAGGAGAGGTTCATGAAGACGTACTCTGCTTCAGTTGCAGGCAGACCCAGCATGATAAGCAGCATGATCAGATGTACGAGGAGCCCGAACACCCAGAGGGAGAGGACGGACCCGAGTCGAGGGTACCGTCTGCGTGCATAGTACATCACGATGCCAAGCCCCGTGGCTTCGAGGATCGTTCCGACTCCGACATACATTCCGACGCCCCCGACTGCGACGCGATAAACAGTGCAGATCCCGGCCGCAATGCCACCGATGACAGGCCCGCCGAACATCCCTGCCGTTGAGAGCAGAATGCTCCGACTGTCGTAGAACAGCCCTGCACTGACATGGAACGGTGTCATCATCTCCACAACACCGACCAGCCCGAACGTCGCACCGGAGAGCACCATGTAGGTGCTCGAGTGGCGATCCCACCTTCGGAGGAGGAGTTGCTGAATGACTGTCAGGGATACCAGCAAGGCAATGTTTGACAACAAGGCAAGCGGAGTCATCGCGTATGAACGTGCAGCGGGGGAATAAATGACCTGTATGTCCGAATAATATGATGCGCAGAAAAGAAATGCAACCAGCCCTGCGGATTTCACGAGAAAAAAACCATCGGACCTCTGGATCTTCTTTACTCTCGTATTCAAAGGTCCCATATTACACGCTTCATGAGACCCTGTGCACAATCTCATATCTCCCGTCGGCGGGTTCGTATCTGCGGATGATGTGATTGCAGCAGGGGGTCTTGAATGCCAGGGGCACCACCAGGGGGGTATCCGCTGACAGGTACCGATCCTTCGACATCCGCAATACGCCATGCCCACCTTCCTTCTCATCGACGACCAGACTTCCAACATCCTCGCAACGACGGCGGCACTCAACGATGTGTATCCCGGCGCAGATGTCTTCACCGCAACCAATGGTCGTGATGGCATCGAACTCGCGCGGGAGGTCGCACCGGATGTGATCATCCTCGACATCATCATGCCCGGCATGGATGGATTTGAAGTGTGCCGAGCGATGAAGAAGGATGATGTGCTCCAGGACGTCCCCGTCATCTTTCTCACGGGCTCCGTACAGCGGAAGGAGTTCAGGCTCCTCGCGCTCGAAGCCGGCGGCGAGGGATACCTGCTCTTTCCGATCGACATGACCGAGTTCACGATCATGGTGCAGATCGTCATGAAGATCAGGCGCGCAAATGTGGAACGGCGGTCCGAGCGGCAACGTCTCGAAGCGCTTGTCACAGAGAGAACGCAGGCGCTGGAAAAGGAACTCGAGGAAAGACGGGAGTACGAGGCACGACTGCGGGCCACGGAAGAGATCTTCGAGTCGCTCTTCATGGCAACCAATGCAGGGAAATCCGTGACGTTGATCTCTGGAGAGATCAACGCCAATCAAGCCTTCTGCGATATGGTCGGCTACAGCCAGGAGGAAATGAAAGGCAAGACGTGGAGGGAACTGACGCCGGAAGAGGATATCGAGAGTATAGAGTGGCTGTTGGCTCCTCTCCTCGCTGGAGAGAGAAGAGACGCACGATTCGAGAAGAGGTACATCCAGAAGTCCGGGGCCATCATGTGGGCCGATGTCAGCACAGTGCTCGTGCGCGCGGCCGATGGACAGCCGAAGTACTTCATCACCACTGTTGTCGATATCTCAGAACGCGTCAGTACCGCGCAGCGACTCGCAGCGAATGAGGAACGATATCGTACCGTGGTGGAACAAGCTGGTGACGCCCTTTTCATCTATGGCATCGACGGTCGCTTCATCGAGGTCAATCGACAGGCATGCGAGAGTTTGAAATACACTCGGGAGGAACTGCTTCAGCTCTCTGTTCCCGACATCGAGACAGAACATGATGATGCAACGTCGCGAGCGCTCCGCGAGTCGATGATGCCGCACGATCTCCATTCCGTGACTGGAACGCAGCAGCGTAAGGACGGGACAACCTTCCCCGTCGAAGTGCGTGTCGGCACATGTTTTGTCGATGGAACCAAACTTTTCATCGCCATCGTCAGAGACGTGACAGACCGCGCGAACATCGAGACTGCTCTCCGGCTGAGCGAGGCCCGACTCAAGGAGGTCTCCGAGCATAGCAAATCACTGGTCTGGGAGGTTGACCCATCCGGCCTGTATACGTACTTCAGCGAAAACTGCGATTCCATTATTGGATGGACATGCGGGGAGATCATCGGGAGGAAGCACTTCTATGACCTCACACCGGAGGAAGACCGTGCAGAGCTGATGGACACTGCCTTCAGGGTCTTCGATAAGCAGATGAGCTTCGTGAATTTCGAGAACCGCATTCTGACGAAGGATGGGGATTACGTCTGGATGGCCACCAATGGATTCCCTCTGTACAACGATCATGGGGAATTGGTCGGATACCGCGGCTCGGATACGGACATCACAAAGCGCAAGCTCGCCGAAGAGAGGGTACAGCGAAGCTATGAGCTCCTTCAGCGGCTGACCGATCGCGTCCCCGGTGTCGTGTACCAGTACCAGCTCCGCCCGGATGGAAGCTCCTGCTTCCCGATTTCGAGTCGGGGAATGTGGGATATCTACAACGTAACGCCTGAAGAGGTGCGCGAAGATGCCACGCCCGTGTTCGGACGACTTCATCCCGACGATTACGACGCAATCGTCGAGACAATCATGGCCTCGGCACGGGATCTGACCCTGTATCACAGCGAGTTCAGGGTCGTACTTCCGGAAGGCGGCGTCCAGTGGCGCATGTGTGATGCGGAACCCGAACGATTGGAGGACGGCGGCACCTTGTGGTATGGCATCATCACGGATATCACGATCCGCCGCGCCATGGAGGAAGAGCTGCGTGCGGCGAAGGAACGAGCCGAAGTCAACGACAGGCTGAAGTCCGCCTTCCTCATGAACATGTCGCATGAGATCAGAACGCCACTCAACGGCATCCTGGGATGCCTCGAGCTGATTGCCGAACCGGACATCATGCCCGAGGACCGTGACAAGCTCATCGACATCATCAATCGCAGCGGCAGCAGACTCCTGAACACCATTGAGGACATTCTGGAAATCTCTCGCATAGAATCAGGGGAGACCAAGGTGTCGTACACGGAGGTCAGCATCAGCGAGGTCTTCGGGTTCCTCACCGACTTCTTCCGCAACCAGGCAGCGGAAAAGGGACTGACGCTCTACGACTCGCGATGCGACGATCCATGCGTCGATCTCGTCTACACCGACAAGCATATGTTCGAGAGCATCCTCATCAACCTGATTCGGAATGCGATCAAATTCACCACCCAGGGACGTGTCGAGTTCGGATGCAGGAAGAATGACGATTCGATCACGTTCTTCGTCAGAGATTCGGGACCGGGGATCCCACCTGAACAAATTGACGCGGTGTTCGAACGCTTTGTTCAAGCGGAAACCGAGCAGAACCGAAATCGGAAGCATGAAGGCTCCGGTCTTGGCTTGTCAATCGTGAAGTCCCACATCTCTCTTCTGGGCGGGAAGATCTGGGTCGAATCCGAACCTGGGACAGGAAGCACCTTCTGGTTCTCCATCCCGATTGCCCCACTCGAACCAATGCAGATCGATCGTGAAACACACCACGCTCCCTTCTCGACTCCGTTTCCGGTTCAGAGCACGGACAGTTTTCGATGATCACACGTGGTCATTGTTCCAGCTGCGTTGCCACGCAACCGGGTACCTACCTGGTGTATGAGACCAACTCGGTGTTCATGATGACATCGTCACCGAAGTAGTCGTCTGTGAAGATGCTACCGCCCTTCGAGCTGTATTCCTTTACGAGCCCGATGCCGTCAGCGAACCACCAGGAGATCGTGACGCCCTCGTCGTCGTGATATTGATACGGACCGTCCTGTAGGTGTTCCCTTGAATCGCGATCGTTTCGTGTGTTCCCTCCGACGCCTCGTAGACATGCTTCCACCCGAGCGTGAGAGGAGGGCTGGACTGGCTCGGATAGTCCCCCCATGTGTAGATCATGTTCGCACTGTCCTTGAGCACCCAGAAGTGGCGCCATTCCGGCGACTGGGAGGGGACGCGACTGAAATACCACCAATGGCATCCCAGATTGAACGGTCCGTTGTAATATGTCGCCGTGTCGGCCTTCATCTCGAAGATCAGCTCGGGAACACCGCGAGGAGCCATGATGTTGGTCGTGAACGTCCACACGAGATTCCGATTCATGTAGAACACAAGACATCCGGAGCTTCTAATCCGCAATTGACGCTTTGCGTTTTACCCCTGCAGCCCCGCCACCCCCCCCCCCACACAC
>JAEYUG010000048.1 GCA_023432805.1 Bacteroidota bacterium
CTGCTGAAGAGCATTGTTTCGAAGCTCGGCAACGAGAAATTTGTCGCCAATGCACCCGACGACGTCGTCGCCCGCGAACGCGAGAAGGAACACAACTTCCGCACGACGCTCGGGAAGCTGCAGGCCAATCTCGCCGGACTCGCGGCGGACGCCTGATTCCCCACACGACACAGATGACCGACATGCAACGACATCCCGCACGCCACTGCTGCAACGACACTGCTGCCAGGACTCGACGCATTGCGTCTGATGCGCGACGGTTCGCGTTCGTGCTGCTGTGCATGGTGGCTTCGACCGGGGTCGTGCAGGCGCAGACCGAACCCGAGGCACCCCGCGCGCCGGAGAAGCTCATGAACGGCTGGCAGCTGTCGGGATGGGTCGGCGGGTCGTACAACGTGTTCAGCGGCGGCTACTACGACGACGAGAGCAACATCAGCTTCATCGCCGACGAGAGTAGCACGAGCATGCCCTTCGGCGTGTCGCTCAACGTGCCGGTGTTCGAGGATGCCTCGCTGTACCTGCGCGCGGGATGGCATCGGACCGAGACATCCTTTTTCACGGGACGCTTCGACAGCCTGCGCTCGCGCACGGGGCAGGGCGAGATCGGCGACGAACTCACGGTGTACTACTCGATGCTGACCTTCGATGTGCTGATCCGGCTCATCGGCCGGCAGGATGGCGAGCGCGTGTACTTCGGGCCGAGCTTCGGCATCGTCGACACGCGTCGGGCGCGCGTGGTCGAAACCGAGTATCCGACGGGTGCGAAGTACCTGTTCAGCGATCGCGACATCGAGAGCGCGCATGGCGTGCGCCGCTCGTTCGTAATCGGCGCCGAGTACGCCTTCGTGCCGCACAAGTCGATCTACATCATCCCCGCGATCGAGATCGACTACGCGCTGCAGAAACTTTCGACCGTGCAGCCTCTCAAACCAACGTTCTACAAGTTCCTCCTGTCGATCGCGATTCAACCCTTCTGATTCTTCCCACCCCGGCGCTGCGTCCGCACCCGCTCCACCGGCATCACACGCCACACAGATGACACACCGCTTCTCCCTTCTCCTGCTCGCCGTCGTTGCGATTGCGGCCGGCCGCGCCTTCGACGCGCACATCATGCACGGCCTGCGCGAAGACAAGGCCGAGCGCCACGCCCATGACAAGCCCGGCGAGGCCGACCGCTTCTTCTACGCACAGCGCACCTGGCCCGACGGCATCCCCGAACACTGGTACGAACAGGCACGCGCGCACGTGGCGCGCATGCAGGAGAGTCCGCGCAAGACCGCGTCGTGGTGGACCTGGCAGAGCGTGGGTCCCACCAATATCGCCGGCCGCATCCGCGCCATGGCCATGGATCCCTCCGACGCGAACGTGCTCTACGCCGGCGCGGCGGGCGGGGGCGTGTGGAAGACGACGGATGGGGCGAAGACCTGGCGTCCGCTCACCGACTTCGCGCCGAACCTGCGCATCGGAAGCCTCGCGGTGCATCCCACCGACAGCAGGGTCGTGCTTGCCGGCAACGGCGAGGGATTCGTGCTGTGGCAGGACGGACTCGCCTACGGTCGCGGCATTTTGCGCAGCACCGACGCGGGCGAGACATGGAACGTGATCGCCTCGACCGAGAACGCGAACTTCGAGTTCGTGTTCGGCATCGCCTACGATCCCTTCGATCCCCAGATCCTGCTCGCCTCGACCCGCACCGGCGTGCAGCGCTCGACCGACGGGGGGGAGACCTGGACCTTCCAGCGCTTCAGCGGCAAGCGCGGCATGATGTGCGAGTTCAGCCGCACGACCGAGGGACTCGTCTACGCCGCCATCGAGACACGCGGCGTGTACCGCTCAACGGACCACGGTGCGACCTGGAGCGGCATCCTCGCCTCGGGCATCCAGACCTCCGGATTCGAGCGCGTACAGATCGCTGCGGCGCCCTCGAACGGCGACATCGTCTACGCCGCGTACACCGCGCTCGATGAAACATGTGCCGGCGTGTTCAAGACCACCAACCGCGGCGATACGTGGATGAAGATCACCACGCCGACGAGCGAGATCGACGGGGCCGACTACATGCGCGAGCAGGGATCCTACAACTCCGTGCTCGCCGTCAATCCGACCAACCCGAACCTCGTCTGGGCCGGCGGCATCGACATCTACCGCTCCACCGACGGTGGCACCACCTGGAAGCAGGTCACAAACTGGTTCAGCGTCTCCGGGTATCAGTACGTGCACGCCGATCAGCACGCGCTCCTGATCAATCCGAAAAACTCCTTCCAGATGTACGCGGGGTCCGACGGTGGTGTGTACAAGACCACCAATGCGGGTGGGACCTTCACTGATGCGAATGCGGGGCTCATCACCACGCAGTTCCACAGCGGCACGCCGCATCCCACCACCGACGTCGTGCTCGGCGGCACCATCGACAACGGCAACCTCAAGATCAGCTCCGGCACCTCGTGGAGCGACGTGACCGGCGGCGACGGCGGGTGGACCGCGATCGACTACAAGAATCCCCGCACCATGTACGCGGAGATCTACTACCTCGACTTCTACAAGAGCACCAACTACGGTGCGGCGGGCTCCTGGCGCAGCAAGATGAGCGGCATCCCCACCTCGGGAAGCGGCGGCACCTCCGACCGCGTCGGCTTCATGGCGCCCTTCGAGTTGGATCGCACGGATCCCACCCGCCTCTATGCGGGCACCTACCGGCTCTATCGCACGACCAACAGTGCGGAACTCTGGAGTCCCATCAGCACCGACCTCACCGGGGGAAGCGGCTATCTGACGGCCATCGGTCTGACCGCCGCCACGCAGAGCGTGATCTACACCGGCGCCTCGACCGGTGCGGTGTTCGTGAGCACCAATGCCGGCACGGTGTGGAAGCGCTCGAACACGGGACTCCCCGCGCGCTACGTGACCGACATCGCCGTCGATCATGCCGATCCCGCCCGCGCGTGGGTGACTCTCAGCGGTTTCGGCACGGCACACGTGTACCGCACGACCGACTACGGCACGTCGTGGTCGGACGCCTCCGGCACCGCGCCGATGTCACTGCCGGATGTACCTGCGAGCACGATCGTGGTGAATCCGCGGCGTCCCGCGCACATCATCGTCGGCACCGATGTCGGCGTGTTCGAGTCTGCGGACGAGGGAGCGACCTGGCAGATCCGCAACGAGTCGATGGGCAACGTGACCATCGCCGATCTGCAGTTCCGCGCGGACGGCGTGCTGTATGCGGCCACGCATGGTCGCGGGATGTTCCGTTCGAACATGTCGCTGACGGGCACGACGCCTCCCGGCACGCCCGCGGTGTTTCATGTCGGACAGCCCTATCCGAATCCCGTGTCAGGTGGAGCGGTCAGCGTGCCGTACAGCCTTGAAGCGCGCGCGAGCGTGCGCATCGAGGTGCGCGATCTCAGCGGTCGCCTCGTGCATGCGGTGGACCTGCGTGATCGCGATGCGGGTGCGCAGGCGTACACCTTCGATGCGGCGGGTCTGCGTCCGGGCGTCTACCTCATGAGCATCGATGCCGGTGCCGCCCGCCGCCGCACCCTGAAGTTCGCGGTGCTGTAGCGGGCAGTGAACGGTCGGTGGACGTCTTCGTCCACCAGAAAGGTCGGTGGACGTCTTCGTCCACCAGAAAGGTCGGTGGACGTCTTCGTCCACCACGGGAGGACGGACGCCCGGGTCCGTCATTGACGAATGCTCATGGGGTGCGGACGAGGGCGTCCGCGCTCCGGTGGGGTTACATGCGCTCGAGGAGGCTTCCGCTGCCGGGTTGGAAGAGGCGGTTGTAGACGCGCTCGGCGAAGTCGTCGGTCATGCCCGCGATGTGATCCGTCAGTGCGCGCAGACGCTCCTCTTCGCTCGAGGCCTCGCGGAGGTGATGCCGCACGCGACCGCCGAGCAGTTCGGGTGAGGACCAGTATGCGTCGAAGAGCCGGGTGATGATGAGCCCGCCGCGATACTCGAGGGATTGCACGGCGGGTCCGTTGATGACGACATCGTAGATCGAACGCTTGAGCGCCTCGAGTACGAGGCGGGCGTCGTGGGGCAGGGTGGCGCGCCAGCGCAGCCGGGGATGCTCGAACGCGTCGTCCTCCTCCAGCGCGACCGACACGATCAGGGCATTGATGAGCGCCGATGCTGCGCCCTTCTTCTCGTAGAGCTGTTCGCCGCGATCGCTGCTGCGTCCGCGGGCCATGGCGGTGATGACATCCTCGTACCAGTCGTAGCGGGCGGGATCGTCGAAGACGCTGCGGTCGAGGTAGCGCAGCACGGTGCGATGGTCGGCCAGTCCGAGAAAAAACGCGTCTTCGACGTCATGGGTGCCGTAGGCGATGTCGTCGGCCAGCTCCACGATCGAGGCCTCGAGGGTCTTGTGCATGGTGCGGGCGTGCTTCCCCTCACGACGTGCAATGGTGGTGAAGCGCGCGCGGTCCGCAGCCGGAAACGGCGCGAGCAGCCAGTCGACGATCGCGCGCTCCTCGTTGTGCACGCACTTGGGAGGCGCCCAGGGCTTGAAGGGCGGCGCGGCGCGGTCGGCGGGATACACATCCTGAGCGACGGTGTCTGCGTAGGTGGCGGGATACTTGAGCACCGCGAGCAGCGTGGCCCGCGTGAGATTGAGTCCGTTCCGGTCGGGATGCACCTCGAGGTTGGGATGCGTCAGCAGGCGCAGCGTCTGTCCGTTGCCCTCGAAGCCGTTCGTGCCGCCGGGCCAGCGGGTCCACACCGCATGATTGAGCGCCTCCTCGCCACGGTGTCCGAAGGGGGGATGCCCGAGGTCGTGTGCAAGGCAGGCGGCCTCGATCAGAGAGGCGTCGACGGGTCCCGCCAACGCATGCGGGGAAGCGCCCGGAGCGCAGGGCCAGGGACTCGCGATCTGCTCGTTGATCGCGGCGGCAAGCGCGCGGCCGATGTTTCCGACCTCGAGCGAGTGCGTGAGGCGGGTGCGCAGAAAGCTGCTCTCGTTGAGGTTGAAGATCTGGGTCTTGGACTGCAGGCGCCGGAACGCGAAGCTGTGGATGATGCGGGCGCGGTCCACTTCGAAGGGATCGCGATGATCGCCCGACTTGGCGCTGCCGCTGCCGCGACGCTCGATGTCGTCGTCGGTGTAGAGGGGGGACACGCGGTAGATGGGATGCATGGGCAAGTATACTGCGCGGGGGGGAGGATACAAAGTTCTGCACTTCGTACCTTTGTTGTTGGTCTTTTCGAACGTGCATTTTCCATAACCCCGCTCGTGCCTGCCTCCATCGCCGTCAGAATTCGTGCACGCCGCTTCCTCGCGGTGTGTGCGGCGCTGCTGTGTCTGGCCGGGTCCAGAGCTGCGGCGCAGGCGGTCGATTCCACCCTGCAAACCGCAGACAGCCTCCGCACGGTCGCATCCCCCATGACCGCGGACGACTCGTTGCGCATGGACGATTCGGTGCGCACGACGACGGACACGACGCTGCGCTTCGACACGAAGAACTCCGCCGACACGATCGTGTCGTATGCGGCGAAGGATTCGGTGGTGTACCGGTTGTCGGAGAAGAAGATGCGGATGTCCGGTGATGCGCAGATCACCTACGGCGCGACGGCGGTGAAGAGCGCGCGCATCACGATCGACTGGGACGCCTCGACGATTCACGCGCAGGGGATCGCCGACAGCAGCGGACGGCTCGCGGGCACGCCGGAATTCAAGGAGGGCGGCTCGACGTACAAGGGGCGGGAGATGACGTACAATTTCCGGTCGAAGCGCGGGGTGATCACCGAGGGCCAGACGGCGATCGACGACGGATTCTATCTGGGCGAGCGCATCAAGCGGATGGGGGAGGACTGCTACTTCATCCAGGACGGGCGCTACACGACCTGCGACAACGCCGAGCACAAGCACTACCATTTCGGGAGTCCGCGCATGAAGCTGATTCCCAACGACGTGATCGTCGCCGAGCCGATCGTGTTCTACGTCGAAGACATCCCGCTGTTCGCGCTGCCGTTCGCGGTGATTCCCAGCAAGAGCGGGGGACGCACGTCGGGCATCATCATCCCGACCTTCGGCAGCGACTACGCACGCGGGCGGTACTTCAAGGGCGGCGGCTATTATCTGGCGGCGAGCGACTACTGGGATGCGCGGCTGACGGGGGACTGGTGGTCCAAGGGCGGCTATCAGGTCAACGGATTCGTGCAGTACGCGCTGCGCTACAACTTCTCGGGATCGGTGAGTGCGTCCTACGGCCGCACGCAGTATCTGATCGGGAATCCCTTCGTGCCCGACGATCAGCCGCGCACCGAGTACAAGCTCGCGCTGACGCACAACCAGACGCTGGATCCCCTCTCGCGCATCACCGTCGACTTCTCGTTTCTCTCCAACTCGTATTATGACGCCTACAGCAACAATTTCGACGAGCTGCTCAGGCAGAATTCCCGTTCGACCGCAAACTACAGCACGTCGTGGGAGGGCACGGGACGCAGTCTGAACATCAACGTGTCGCGCGATCAGGATCTGCGCAACGGCACGGCGACGAACACGCTGCCCGACATCTCGTTCTCGCAGGCGCAGTTCTTTCCGTTCCGCGGTGCGGCTTCGGCCGGCAACGAGGCGTGGTACGAAATGATCGGGTTCACCTATGGTGCGCGCGGACGGCATGACCTCAACACGACGAAGCTTCCCGTGTATCGTCCCGGCGTGGACACGACGGACCGGATCGCACTGTTCAGCCGGCGGGGCATCCAGCACAACGTGTCGCTGAACTACACGCCGAAGCTCGGGTATGTGACGATTCAGCCGACGTTCAGCTACACCGAGCGGTGGTACGATCATCTGACCGAGCGGTTCTGGCAGGAGAGCGACAGCACGGTGCGCGCGCGGGATGTGAGCGCGTTCAGTGCGCTGCGCACGTTCAGCATGGGCGTGTCGATGAACACGAAGCTGTACGGCATGCTGGCGCCGAATGTGTTCGGCATCCAGGGCATCCGGCACACGCTGCAGCCGTCGCTGTCGTATTCGTACAATCCCGATTTCTCGAAGGAGGCGTGGGGATATCATCGGAGCTTCCGGATGAAGGGCGACAGCCTCGTGCGTTACGATCCCTACAGCGGCTATACCGAGCGGGTTGACGAGGTGATGCCCGGTGAAGTCTACGGCGGCATTTCGCGCGGCGAATCGCAGACGCTCGGCATGAATCTGTCGAACATCGTCGAGATGAAACTGAATCCCGCCGAGGGCGACACGACGCTGACGCCGCGCAAGTTCCAGCTCTTCAACCTGAACGCCTCGACATCGTACAACTTCGTGCGCGACAGTCTGCGGCTCTCGCCGTTCTCGCTGTCGCTGCGCACGGCGATCGGGTCCGTGCTCGACGTGTACGGCGGTGCGACGTTCACGCCCTACGTGTGGCAGCCTGCGGTGTACGGCTACGACTCCACCGGTACGCTCGTGCAGCGGCGCCGGGGTTACGAGATCGACCGGTACGTGTGGCAGGACGGGTTCGCGCTCGGGCGGCTCACGAGCTTCGACATCCACTTCTCGACCAACCTGTCGAGCGAGATGTTCGAGGCTACGCGCGACACGTCGATGCGGGCGGGGGAGATGGGAGCGGAGGAGATGGCTGCCGAGCAGATGGGGCAGGCACGTGCGTACGATTTCCGGATGAAGTGGAATCTCTCGCTGGGGTATGATTACACGATGAGCCAGCTGGATCCCGAGAACAAGAGCCGTTCATCGAGCATGCGTGCGAGTCTGACCTTTCAGCCGACGCCGGGCTGGAACATCAGCGCGTCCACCTACTACGATTTCGTGACGCGGCAGGTGGGTGCGCCGCAGATCGCCGTCACGCGCGACCTGCACTGCTGGGAGATGCTGTTCACATGGGTGCCGACCGGTTTCAACCGCAACTTTTCGCTTGTGATCCGCCTGCGCGCCCCGCAGCTGCAGGACATCAAACTCGAGCGCAAGGGCAGCGACCGCGGGGTGTATTAGGTCTGGAGAAATTCGGCAATTCCGAAATTCTTGCGCGACCCTATGCGGCGGTCGACTTGTGTCATGCGTGTGTCATGTTGAAGCGCAGCTGATTCATAGCATAAAACGACTACTTCACTACGATCATCGATCGTCGTACGACGGCCCCGTCTACTGTTAAAATGTAGTCATAGACGCCTGCGGGCATGTTTTGCGCATGCCAGTTTACCAGATGACTTCCGGACCTCATGCGCTGTTGCAGCAGCTGTGAGACACGAACGCCTCGAACATCGTACACTGAGAGCGTGACATCTGCTTCCTCCACCAGATCGAAGGTGATGGCGGTTTCCGATCTCACGGGGTTCGGATAATTCTGTGGAACGAACAACGTCTGATCAGATACTGGAACCGGAATCACGTTCGTGACAGTGTGAGGGTTGGTGCACAGTACGACACCATAACTCCCGACAATGATCGCCAATGTGTCTGATGCTTTGCATGACCAGTTGAGTGGATATGTCGTACCGACCTTCTGACTAATCCACGTTTCGCCACCATTCGATGTTCGGAGTATAGCCCCTCTCGGACCGAGTGCGATGCCAGACGACTTGGTATGCATGACGATGGATCGTAGATATGCATCTGTTCCGCTCATCTGAGTTTGCCAGGAACGTCCTTCATCCACTGTGCGCAATACCACGCCATCAGCGCCCACAACCCAGCCATGCGTGATGCTCGGAAATGATACAGCATACAGAGATTTACCACTTCCGCTTGGACACTCATTCCATGTCAGCCCCCCATCACTTGATTGAATGATCACACCATCATCTCCGACGATGGTGCCACGAAAATGGTTGATGAAATGGACGGCGTTGAGTCGTACTGAAACACCACTGTATTGTGTGGTCCACGAATTACCAGCGTCTGATGAACGAAGGATCAGACCGCTGTCACCGACAATGACGCAGGTCGTTTGATCAATACATTGTACTGATGACAGATTCCGCTGCGTATTCGATTTCAGCCACTCCCAATGAGTCCCACCATCTGTAGTCTTGTAGATGACTCCCTGCTGACCAACGGCGAATGCGGTGCTGTCGTCGGCAACATGTACGCCGCGCAATGCGAAGCGATACTGAACACTATGGTCCTTCCACTGCCTGCCCTGGTCCGTCGTTCGCAGGACAATGCCCTGCGCGCCCACTGCAAGTCCGAGGTTGTTGCCACCGAAGGACACACAATACAACGATTCACGCGTCCCTTCTGTTCGATCTACCCACGACTGTCCAGCATCGGTAGTATACAGCACATACCCCGCACCCCCAACAATCATACCCACAGAGTCACTTCGCAGGACGACATGGTAGAACTCTCTGCCGTATGTGTAGCGTGAGATGTTGCTCCAGGCCGTACCGCCATCTGAAGTGCTGAATATCGAACCATTGGTTCCCACACACACACCTTGCGTGCGGTTCATGAATGCAACTCCCAGTAGTGACACGTTCCTGTTGGTATAGGACCAAGATTGACCTCCATCCGTGGTCCTGTATATTCCACCAGAGACGGTCACAACAGTCGCCGTCGTCGCGTCGTGCATGTCCACATCAAGGATGGACTGTGCGCCTGCTATCGAAACGGTATGCCACGACACGCCGCCATCATTTGTTTGGAGCACGGTCTTTGTGCCGGCGATCATGCCATGAATGGGATCATAGAATGAAATGGAGTACATATCTCCGTCTGGTTTTGTCGAATGCAGCATCCATGTTCTTCCAGCATCATTCGATACAAGAATCACTCCCTGAGCACCAACTGCGATCACCCGTGTTGATGATAGCATTCGGACAGCATGAAGACTCACGCTCGTTCCGCTGCCAGCATGAACCCAATTCGCTCCGCTGTTCGTTGTGCGCACGACAGTGCCCCCTTCACCTACTGCGACTCCATTCCATCCACTGAAGAACGATACGGAGTTCAGGGTCGCAGTGGTATTGCTCTCCTGGATCGTCCACGACACACCCGCGTCAACGGTTCGAGCGATGGTCCCAGCATCGCCTACTGCACAGGCGGTCTCCTTGTCGATCATGTCCACACACAACAAAGCACTACCATTCGGCGTAGGGTTCTGCCATCTCCAGTTCTGTTGGGCATATACTATTGCGGGGCACGACGACAGCACCGTCAGAAATAATGCAGGATATAACCATTGCTGTAACACGGGCGCTCCTGTTCTGAAAGACCATTCTGGTCAGGTGAGATCTAATTTCCATGGAATCCATAACTGCGATCATATGTCGTGTCGTCACTGCATCGCCGCGGAGGAAATACGCTAAGGCAAGTGTGAGATGCATTGCACACTGACAGGCAGGAAGAAATGGGATTTAACTGACCACTGGATGCCGGCAGAACACACCACCGCCCCTCCGTCTGTGAGGTTCGGAGGGGCGGAGAGGCCAAGGAACGCGTTAGTCGGAGTGATGCTTTGGTGACTGCCTCGATATTCACTGATCGTACCCGGCCGAAACCCTATTCACTATCCGCGGGTTTTCAATATCTCCGCTGTGCAGTTACAACGATGCGCCAAACGCACACACTGTCGCGATAACTACGCTTTGGCCCAGATACTGCGAGAAACTACCCCAAGGTCGAAGGAATCTCCTTGGTGCAATAAAGTACAATGAGAGCAAGACGCCTTGTACGGCGGCATATGCTGATAACCCGACACCGAGTCGACCAGAAACCGTTTGAGCCAACACTAATCCCGTTGCGACACCTGCAGCTAGAATAAGCACACCGATCATGAGTTTAGACATAGCATCTCCTCATATAGGTTGAGATGTCCGAAAACGAATGGGGCAAGAGAAGGACATCGTGCGACCACGACGACCGCAGCGTGATTAGATAGTACGTCTCTGCATCAACCTGGGGTACTACCGGTCGCGACTGTCTATTGTGGGAAAAATAGAGAACGAAATCCTATAAGTCAACCGCATGAATTACACGATGTGTATTGCGCTACTGAAGAAACAACGAAAAGGTGAGGAGCGTCGGTTGCGCTCAGCGGGACCAGTCGGCCCAGCGGGATTGGAGGAAGGTGTCCATCTCGCGGGCGTAGACGGAGCGGTCAAAGCGGAGGGAGTGGGAGCGGATTGCGGCGGCGTCGAAGTCGTCGTCGCGGAATGAGCGCACGGCCGCGATGAGGGAAGCGGTGGTCTGTTCGGGGAAGAGCAGTCCCGACACGCCCGGCAGCACGGTGTCGAGCGCACCACCGCGGCCGAAGGCGATCACGGGCCTGCCGGCCGCCATGGCTTCCACTGGAACGATGCCGAAATCCTCCTCACCGGGAAAGACGAGCGCGCGGCACTCGGCGTACGCATCCGCGATCGTCACGTCGTCGCACCATCCCTCGATCGTGACCGTCGGTCCGGCCAGCGCCCGCAGCATCGCCAGCTCGGGTCCCGTGCCGATCACGCGCAGCGGCAGCCGCAGTTCGTTGAAGGCGCGCACGGCGAGGTCGGTCTTCTTGTAGGGCACGAGCGCCGAAACGATCAGGAAGTATCCGGCGTCGCGCGTGCGACCCGCAAAGCGCGCGGTGTCGACCGGGGGATGAATGACGGCGGCGTCGCGTCCGTAAAAGCGGCGGATGCGCTCGCGCACGTGATGCGAATTCGCGATGAAGTGGTGCACGCGCACGTTCGAGGCGACATCCCAGCGGCGGATGCGCCGGGCCACCAGCGCGATGAACGCGCGCTGCACGTGCCCGACGCGCTCGGCGGGGAAGTACTGGTCGAACATGTCCCACACATACCGCATCGGCGTGTGCACGTACGAGACGTGCAGCGCGCCCTCGCGGATGCGGATGCCCTTGGCCACCGCATGCGACGACGACACCACCAGATCGGCCTCGGGCGGCGCGAAGCTCTCGATCGCGCGCGGGAAGAGCGGCAGGTAGTGCCGGTAGCGCGTCTCGACCAGCGGCATCCGCTGCAGGAAACTCGTGCGCAGCTCGTGCGCCGCGATCGTCGCGCTCACCTTGTCCGGCCATCCCACGAGCGTGTACACCGGGGCCGCGGGAAACAGCTCGCAGAGCACCTCGAGGCACTTCTCACCTCCGCGCATGCCGACGAGCCAGTCGTGCACGAGCGCGGTGCTCTCGCGGGGAAAAGGACGCATTGCGTGTGTGGTGTGGATGGAGGATACCGGGCCGCGGGGCAGCTACCGCACGACGATCGGGACCGCACGCAGCGACGCGCCGACCGCCATGCGCACGACGTACACCCCCGGGGGAAGCATCCCGAGGCCGAGCGTGCGTGCGAAGGCGCCGGGCGCCTCGGCGACGAGGTCCCGTGCGAGCACCTCGCGTCCCATCAGATCATGCAGCGAGATGCGCACCGCACCCGCACGAGCAAGCGTGGCGCTGAGCGTGAGCTGCGCGCCGGTGCGCGCGGGCTGGGGATGCACGGCGAGGGCCGTGATCGTGCTTGCGGCAGGGGGAGCTTCCCGCGAGAGGATGCCGCCGCCGTTGGTGCTGCGGTAGACGCTGTTGCGCCATCCGCAGATCGATCCGATCCGTTCAGTCACAAAGTGGATGCCCTGCAGGTTCTGATCGTCGGGCACGATCTCCACCGGCCATGTGGTGCCGCCGTCGGTGCTGGTGATGATGAGTCCCTGCCATCCGACGACGATCACGCGGTTCGTGTCGAGGTGGGCGACGCCGCTGAGGTAGTAGCTCGAAATGGGTACGGAGACCCAGGGACCCTTCGAGACCCAGGTGCTGCCTCCATTGCGCGTGTGCAGCAGCGTGCCGCTCTCGCCGACGCAGGTGACGACCGTGGGACTGGCGGCGGCGATGGACTGCAGACCGCGATTGGTGATCGGTGAATTCTGTGCGTTCCACGTGCGGCCGGCGTTGACGGTGCGGGCGATCTTGCCGGCGTTGCCGCAGATCCAGCCGATCGAGTCGGTGGCGAAGGTGATCGAGTAGACGTTGTTGGTGGCGAAGCCGGTCGGTCGGGCGGTCCATGTCGCGCCGCCGTCGGTGGTGGCGCGCAGCAGGCCCGCCTGTCCGGCGACCATGCCGTGCGTGTCGTTGAAGAACCAGACGTCGAAGAGTCCCTGCGGCGTGCCGACATCGACGGTGGACCATGTCGCACCGGCGTCGGTGGTGCGCAGGAGGAGTCCGCCATCGCCGACGGCATATCCGTTCGTCGCCGAGTGGAAGCGCACGCGCGAGAGCTTGGATCCGGTGCTACCGCGCACGTCGCTCCAGGTACCGCCGCCGTTGGTGGTGCGCATGATGCGTCCGTCGGCACCGACGACCACGCCGTGGTCGGCATCGGCGAAGGCGACGCTGTTCCAGGTGACATCTTCGACCACCGGAGTCTGGCGGGTCCAGTTGGTCTGGGCCGCGAGTTCGGGAGCGAGCGTGAGTGCAAGAACGAGAAGCAGAACGGGCGCGGAATTCTTCATGTCAGTCGGCAACTGGTTGATGGTTCGTTCGAATCTACGATACGAAACGGAGAAGTCCACCCGTCATATCTGATTTCGGTGCAGATATTGCACTCGGGAGGACGGACGCCCTCGTCCGTCATTGATGGACTGTGAAAAAAAAAGATCTCCGCACCCGACGCAAACACTTGACTTTTATGTTGCAATATCAGACAATACACTGTTCATTCTTGTAATTTCGAGATAGGCGGCCGTTGCGGTCATAGATCCTTGTCTCAAATGTAGAGATGTTAATTGCGTGTACTCGAAGTTCATGCGTTTGCACTTTGATTGATGTTGTCCACGACGCATCTGCGTCGCGGGGCTTACATACCACAATCACATGTGTCAGGAGAGCTTGCCTCATGCGTATCGCGTGGGGGGGGGGGGGGGGGGGGGGGGGGGGGGGGGCGCGTGGGCTAGGACTTGTGTGGCGACGAGGGAGGCGCCCCGGCGCGAGGCGAACGGCGGGAGTGTGTGGGAACCGCGCCGCGGCGTCCATCGCGACACGAGGGGGCGCGAGAGGGCGAGGAGGGCGCGGCGTGAGGTCGGCCGCGGCTCAGGGCGGTGAGTGGTAGCGCGGGAGGCATGACGGCCCCGTCCCGCGCCTCGCTTCACGCGCTGGTCGAGCAACTTCCAGAGGAGCTCGTCGCGACCGCGGAGCACCTGTTGGCCGACCTCGCGCGGCCCCGCGAGCTCACCGACGAAGAGGAGGCTGGTCTCGAGCGCGCCATCGCCGCCGCGGATCGCGGCGAGGGGAGGCCCGCCGCCGAGGTGTTCGCGCGGCTCCGGGCGTGGTTGGAAGAGAAGTCGCGAGAGCGGTAGCGCGCCGCGAGGTCAGAGCGCGACCGTGGCCCCGCGCGCTTCGGCGACGTCGAGGGCGCAGCGCGCCGGCTTCACGGGAGACACGAGGGCGACCCGCTCGACCCGTCCCGGTGTTTCCGCGTGGGAGCCGGTGAAAGCATGGGTCCGTGAGTGTTGACCCACCCATGACCCAACCGGGACGGGGAGAGGTGCGAGCCCCGTGCGTAGCCGTGCCGGCGCGTGCCAGGGCGTTACAGGGGAGGCGCTCCGCTGGACACGGGGAGGGGGCCTACGCGCGCGCGAGCGTCCGGGGTCGGCCGGGGGCGTCATTCGACGTCGGGTACGCCCATCGCGCGGAGGACGCCCTCGCGGGTGGTCTCGCCGAGGATGGAGTCGATGGGGGTCTCGCCGTCGGAGAAGGTCGTCCGCGGCGTCTCGAAGAGCCCCACGTCGACGCCGTTCTCGGTCACGAAGACAGCGAAGCTCCTATCGAGGTCGAGCGTGTGAAACACACGCGCGTTGAGCTTCCTCGATGTGGTCTCCGGAAACGTGCTCGCCTTCCAGCCCGCGGGGTGACGACGCGGGGTGGAGCACCCGTAAGGTGCGCGGCAAGCACCGCGTCGGTCACCGCGAGCTCATCGGGCTCACGCGTCGCGTGCGCTTTCACGACCTCCGGCACACCTGCGCCTCGCACCTCGTGATGGGCACATGGACGGGCGAGCCCTGGCCCATCATCGACGTGTCGAAGTTCCTCCGGCACTCGAGCGTGACCATGACCGAGAGGTACGCGCACCTCGGCCCGGATCACCTCCACGGGCGGGTGGCGAAGCTCACCGCGAAGGCCGCTCCCGCGCCGACGGGAGCTCCCGCGGTGGTCGCCGCCCCGGTCGCGCCGGAGCCCGTGTCAGAGGGCGCTTTCAGCGTGCCCGCGGAGGTGTCTCGCGGCGTGACCCAATTTGGGTCACGGAACCCCTCGGAAATTGGGTCACGAAATCGCTATCTCTTGAGCCACCCATGGGATTTGAACCCACGACCTGCGGTTTACGAAACCGCTGCTCTACCACTGAGCTAGGGTGGCGAAAACGGGGTCGCCCTTCTAACACGGTCGCGCTCCCGCGCAAGGGGTAAGCGGCGGGGTGACACCCGCCCTCTCGATGCGATACCCGGTCGCTCCATGATCGACCTGCGCTCTGACACGGTGACGCGACCCACCGAGGCCATGCGGCGCGCGATGGCCTCGGCCGAGGTCGGCGACGACGTGTACGGCGAAGACCCCACCGTGCGCGCCCTCGAACTCCGCGTCGCCGCCCTCCTCGGAAAGGACGCCGCGGTGTTCGTCCCCTCGGGCACGATGGCCAATCAGGTCGCGCTGCTCGTGCACACGCGCCCCGGCGACGAGGTCGTCATCGCCGACGGCGCGCACGTCGCCTGGTACGAGTCCGGCGCGGGCGCCGCCATCGCCGGCGTGCAGTTCTGCGTCGCCACCCGCGAGGTCGTCGTCGACCCCGCCGCCCTCGACGCCGCCGCGAAGCCCCCCGCGGACTGGAACCCCCGCACGCGCCTCGTCGCCTTCGAGAACACACACAACCGCGGCGGCGGGCGCGTGCTCCCGCAAGACCTCGTCGTCGCCACCGCGTCGCGCGCGAGGGACCTCGGGCTCGCCGTGCACCTCGACGGCGCTCGCCTCTACAACGCCTCGGTGGCGACGGGCCTCGACCTCGCGACCCTCGCCGCCCCCGCCGACACCGTCTCGCTGTGCCTCTCGAAGGGCCTCGGCGCGCCCGCGGGCTCGCTCCTCGCGGGGAGCGCCGCGCACATCACCTACGCGCGACGTCTCCGCAAGATGCTCGGCGGCGCGATGCGACAGGCCGGCGTGCTCGCCGCCGCGGGGCTCTTCGCCCTCGACCACCACGCCGCGCGCCTCGCCGAAGACCACCGCAACGCACGCGCCTTCGCCGAGTCCCTCGTCGGCGCGCGCGGGCTCACGGCCTCGAAGCCCGACACCAACAT
>JAEYUG010000107.1 GCA_023432805.1 Bacteroidota bacterium
GTCCACCCCTTCTACCGCATCTACTTCCACGACCGCAGCTTCTTCGAGTACAACAACGACCAGGCGTTCATCGAGGAGAACATCCGCAAGTTCAATCCCGACGATGTACCAGGCTATCGCACCTTCATGGCCAACACAAAGCCCATCTTCGAGAAGGGGTTTGTCGAACTCGCCGCCGCGCCCTTCCTGACCATCGGCAGCATGCTCAAGGTCGTGCCCGACCTCCTGCGCCTCGGTTCGCACAAGAGCGTCTACGCGTATGTCTCAAAGTACATATCGGATCCGAAACTCCGCATGGTGTTCACCTTTCATCCCCTGCTCGTCGGGGGCAATCCCTTCCACACCACCTCGATCTATGCCATGATCCACTACCTTGAGAAGGAATGGGGCGTGCACTATGCAATGGGAGGAACCGGTGCCGTCGTGAAGGCGCTCTCCACGCTGTTCGAGGAGGAGGGAGGAACGCTGCAGCTGAATGCGGAGGTCGACCACATCACTGTCCGCAACCGCCGTGCGGAAGCCGTGCATCTGAAGGATGGACGGACGCTCCCCGCCGACATCGTCGTGTCGAACGCAGACTATGCGAACACCTATCTCAAGCTCATCGATGCATCCGAGCGCAGGCGCAACAGCGACCGCGCCGTGAAGGCCAAACGCTACGCGATGTCGCTCTTCGTCATCTACTTCGGCACGAAGAAACAGTACCCCGATCTGGCGCATCACAGCATCATCCTCAGCGAGCGCTATCGTGAACTGCTCGACGACATCTTCCGGAAGAAGGTGCTGGCAGAGGATTTCTCCCTGTACCTGCATCGTCCCACCGCGACCGATCCCTCCATCGCACCCGAGGGACATGACGCCTTCTACGTGCTCGCTCCCGTGCCGAACAATCTGTCGGGCATTGACTGGTCGGTGCGGGCGACGGAGTACCGTGACCGGATTCTCGCCTTCCTCGAGCAGCACTATCTGCCCGGACTGCGCGAGAACCTCGTGACCGTCAGCCATTTCACACCCGACGATTTCGAGCACCGGCTCAACAGCCACCTTGGATCCGCCTTCAGCGTCGAACCCGTGTTGACACAGAGCGCGTGGTTTCGTCCCCACAACCGCAGCGAGGATGTCGACAACCTCTATCTCGTGGGTGCGGGCACGCATCCGGGGGCGGGACTCCCGGGTGTGCTCTCCTCGTCGAAGATCGTCGCCGATCTCATCGCGAAGGGCTGACACCTAGGCTTGAGTTCCGGCGAGGCATGGGAGGCCCCGTCCGAACCAGGCCTACCACCACGCACGTGGAGTCACACGCTGGCCATCGCTGACGAGCACGACCGCTCCACCGATATCCGTGCGCAGCACGCGGGCGCGCCCGGTACGCAGTCTGTCGAGAAGTTTCGGAGCAGGATGTCCGAATCTATTCAGTCGTCCGCAGCTGATCACGGCGATGTCGGGCTGCACGAGGCGGAGAAACTCCGGAGCCGTGCTCGACGCACTGCCGTGATGTCCGACTTTCAACACATCCGCCTGCAACAGCGTCCCCCACCGGTCGACGAGATAGCGTTCCGCAGCATTGTCGGCATCCCCTGTGAGCAGCATCGACGTGCTGCCGTACTCGATGCGCAGGACGATCGACGAGGTGTTGGATGCTTCCGCACCGCCGTCGTCGGGTGAGGGACCCAGTACGCGCACGCGCACCGCGGGATCCAGATCGATCCGTGCGCCGGCACGAACATCCTCCATCACACATCCTGCTGCACGCACGGCGCTGTCGGTGCGCACGGCATCGACATCCGTATCCCAGCGGAGAGCGCGCAGCACGCGTCCCGTCTCGACGCGGTGCAGCACGGCGGTGGCTCCTCCGATATGGTCGTTGTCCGGATGCGTCAACACGAGTGCGTCGATGCGTGCAATGCCACGCGCGCGGAGATACGGCACGATGGTGCGTTCGCCCGCATCGAATGACTCCGTACGCTGACCGGCATCCACCAGCATGACCGCGCCGTTCGGGAACTCCACGAGCGTCGCATCACCCTGCCCGACATCGATGAAGGTGACGCGCAGATCGCTGCGCTCGTCATCAGCGCGCAGAATCGGGACCCAGACGACGACGGCGATCACGGCCACCGCCGCGGTCGCGCCTTTCCAGCGCAGGCGGCCCGGTGCGGCGAACAGGTACACGATGAGTGCGGCGTACGCAACGACGGTCCAGATGGGGAGTTCGGGGATGGCGAGTACGGCCCCGGGCAGGGACGCGAAGACGCGGGAGCTCTCGACGATGCCGAGCATGCAGAGATCGGAAACGGCGGCCAGTTCGCGAGCGGGGAAGCTGCCCGCCGCGCTGAGCACGATCGCAGGGAAGCCGGTCGCCATCGCGATGAAGATGAGCGGAACGGCGATCAGGTTCGCGACGAACGACACGAGCGAGAAGGTGCCGAACAGTGCGGCGATGATCGGGAAGGTGCCGGCCTGAGCCGCAGCGGTCATCGACAGCACTGTGACCGGTTCGCGGAACCAGGCGCGGGACCAGAGCCGCGGCACTGTCCGCGAACAGTATGCGGTCATGCGTGGATGCAACCAGACAAGTGCGAGCACTGCAGAGAACGAGAGCTGGAATCCAGCGTTGAACAGCGATGCAGGGGAGGCGAGCAGAATGGCGATGGCAGCTACCGAGAGCGTGTTGATGGGATCGGTCGTGCGTTGCAGACCGGCACCGATCAGGAAGACCGCGGCCATCACGACCGCCCGCGAGACCGGGGGCGCGAGTCCCGTCAGCAGCCCGTATCCCCCGAGCAGCAGGAGGGCGACGCCTGCGCGCCATGCGTACGGCAGGCGTCCGAGCGGCACCCAGACGAGCACGAGCAGGATGGCGAGGTGTCCGCCAGACACTGCGATGACATGAATCACCCCTGCATCACGGAATGCGCTCATGAGATCCTCATCGACACGTCCCTGTTCACCAAGGACGAGCGCATCCATCAGATCCACATGCGCGTCCGGGTACAGCATGCGGATGCGGGTACGCACCCACCCGCGGGCATCCTCGACTGCATCGGAGATGATCGAGGGCGATGCGTCGCGATCGATCACGCGCAGGCGGCTCCCTGCACTCACGCCGAGGGTCGTGGTCATGCCCTTGCGCACGAGCCAGTCGCGGAAGTCGAATCCGGCTGGATTGCGGGCGGGTCGTGCCGAGCGCAGGGATCCCTCCGCGATGACGACATCACCGCGCCGGACGGGCACGAGTGTGTCTGCGGCATCGAACGCACTGCGCGCGTAGTAGACCTGCGTACGTGCGCGGACCGCATGGTGAGTCCCGTTCTGTACGAGTGTATCGATGTCGAGTACGAAGGCGACGCGATCCTGTTTGACCGTGGGATGTTCGGCTACCACACCTCGGACGTACACGCGTTCGCGCATGTCCGCAAACGGCAGCAACGCGATGTCGACCTCCTCGAGCGCGCGTGCCGCCAGGAACGCCCCGGTACATGCCGCAAGCGCGGCGAGCGCGACGGCGAGCGCGCAACGCAGCGCTGGTTCTGCAGGCGGCTTCCGCACGAGGATGCGTGGTTGCAGGATGCGCAGGATGAGGGCAGCCGTTCCCACCGTGAGCGCAGGCAGAAGCACCGAGTGGGAGGATGGCGCGAGGGCATCCCCCGTCAGGATGCCTCCGGCCAGGCACAGCGCGTAGCGTACCGCGGGAAGCTTCAGTGCATGGATGAGCGAGTGTTGCATCGGATCCCTCCGGGCTCGTCAATAGGACGTGCGGGCGAGGAATCTACGAATCGCGGGAGTGAGATGCGAGATGCTGGTGATCGAGCGCGCGGCGGCATGGCGCGCAGTACCGAAGATGAGAACGGGGACGGGATTCCGCGTATGGGTCTTCGTTGCGAGATCCTCGAGATTGCCGTGATCGGACGTGACGATGATCAGCGTCCGATCGAGATCGACGTGCGTGACCGCGCCGCGCAACAGGGCATCGACATCCCAGAGTACATGCGCTGCTGCGGCATGGTCGCGCTCGTGCCCGACCAGATCGGTCTGGAAGTACTCGAAGAGTGTGAAACGGTTGCGCATGGTGATGCGTGCAAGATTGCGGCCCGCCTCGAAGGGCGTCACAACCGGCGCGTCGGGATGCCCGATCTCACGCCAGCGCGCTGCGGTGATGTCGGTCGAGACGGCGTCGCCACGGTGCAACGCCTCAATGGTACGGAAGCGCACCCGCTCGTGCAGTGCCATCATCATGCCCGCGACCATGCGACGACGGGGACCCTCCAGATAGTCGAAGAAGCGCTGCGGGAACGCATTTGCCAATGCGAGTTTCGCATCCGGAACTCCTGCATGCTTGAGCTGCCGGAAGATGCTGTGCTCTTCGATGACGGGTTTGAGGGAGGAATACACGTAGGGCCCGAAATGCCGGCCGATCAGGCGCGCGGCATTGCTGCCCGTGTACAGGCTGGTTTGACCGGTGCCGCTCTGCGGAAGTCCCGCAACGCCGAGACGGGCATCTGCGGGTATGCACAGGGCAAGGGGTCCGTCAACTTCCCGGTTGCGCAGCGAGGGCAGGGTGCCCAGGGCCTCGCGGAGAAACGGCAGCGGCGCGGCAAAGAAGGGATTGCGGCGCGCATCGCGCACACCGATGCCCACGCCATCGAGAAACACGAGCAGCACATGCTCGACGTGTGCGAGTGCCGCGTCGTCTGCACGCACGTTTGCATCGGTTCGCGTGAAGGCAGGTCTCATGCCGCGTACTCGTTCCTGCTCTGCAGCAGTACGGTGACGGGACCGTCGTTGACGAGTGCGACGCGCATCATTGCGCGAAACACACCGGTGGCGACACGCGCCATCCCGAGCAGGGCGCGCAGTTCGGCAACATATCGTTCGTAGAGCTGTTCGGCCCGTGCAGGCGGTGCTGCGCGCACGTAACTGGGACGGTTCCCCTTGCGTGTGTCGGCATGCAGCGTGAACTGCGAGACGACGAGCAGCGATCCCGTGACGTCGTCGACCGATCGATTCATCTTCCCCTCATCGTCATTGAAGATGCGAAGCGCGGCGGTACGGGAGGCGAGATGGATGGCATCCTCTGCGGTGTCGTCGTCTCGCACGCCAAGCAGGACGAGGAGTCCCGCACCGATTGCCCCGGTCACCTCGCCGTCGACGGTGACGGAGGCTTCCGCAACGCGCTGGATCAGGGCGCGCATGTTCGTGAGCGCCGGTGCGTCATCCGAGAAGCTTTCCCTTGACCTTGTTCATTTCGTCGACCAGATGCAGGAGCATGGGGTTCTGCTCGTGGATGGCCATCGGGTAGTAGAGTGCGACGGTCTCCTCGAGGTATCGGAAGGGATTGCGCTTGACGCCGAATTCGAGGCAGCGGAAATTGTCGAGTCGTTCGGCGAACTTGATGACCTTGCAGTCGATGCTCGCATACGACATGCGTTCGATGTACTGCTGGTCTTCCTGTTCACGGGGCACGCCCATGAGTCGGATGTTCTTGGTAAGCACCTCCACGATGTAGGAGACGTAGGCACCGAAGTTGAACTTGACCACCTCCGCGGTGATGATGTCACTGTCTTCGAGCACGTCGTGCAGCCAGGCGGCAGCGATGACGTCGGCGTTGTAATACTCGAGTTCGTGAATGAGAATGCGCACCACGCGGCTGATGTGCCAGAAGTAGGGTGTGGCATCGCTCCGGAATTGGAATTCGTGCACACTCGCGGCCATGTCGTAGGCACCGAGGACGGTCGTGAGTCCGACAGGATCGAGGTGATGCCGCACATCCGCGATCAGATCATCGCGCGTGTAGTACGTCTGGTTGTAGAGAGGGAGAGAAGTATCCATGCCGTTCTGGCTCGAGTGAAGTCCGCCGCTTGCGGGCGTAAAACAAAGGATGCCCCGTGCGGGGCATCCTCGTTACACGCGATGGATGCGTTATTTCTTGAGCTGGCCGAAGATGTCGCTGATGGTCATCTTCTCGCCGGTGATAGTCACCTTGCGCCAGACATCGGGGAAGTCTTCAGAACCGTCCCACGTTCCCTGCCCGCCACTGTTGCTGTACTTGTAGAGCAGATCGCCTTCCTCGAGGTCAACGACGAGCGTCCATACGTTGTTGCCGAACACCTCGTCGCCGTTCTCGCCGTTGTCCCACATGCGCACCGTGTTGGGTTCCAGGTTTGCGAGCTCCTTGCGATTGCCGGCCACGAAGACGCTTGTGATGGCTTCACGGTCGTTGAGCTTGCAGAGGAAGGTCACACGCGTCATCTTCTTGGGACGGGTCCATTCGCTGATCGCGAGTCCCGCAGGTACGAAGGGCTTCACCACGTCATTGCTCACACCAGCCAGGGTTGCGGACTGATTGAGCATCGTGAGGAAGATCGATTCGTAGCTCTTGCCGTCGCGTTCGAGCACCGATGTGGCGCCGAAGGCTTCGAACCAGTGAGGACTCGTTGCACCGCTGAAGAGCGCGTAGGCATTGCCGCCGAGGTTGTCGTAGAGTTCCGGACCCGTGACGGGTGCGACGCCCTTCATGCGCTCGCGCATCGTACGCACAAGATTCCATGCATCGTTGCTGCCCTTGCTGCCGATCCACGTCGTGAAGTTGCCGTCGATGCGCGAACCGGAACCAAGCTGCGAAATGGAGGGCATACCCGTCATGGGATGCGCGGGGATGCCGCGGTCGCGGTTGCCGAGCATGTACTCTGTGACCGTCGTCGAGACGATAGCGCGGTTGGCGTAGAGCGCGTTGAGCTTGCGGTAGAGTCCGTTGATGAATCCCTTGCCATCGGTGTCGCGCACGTAGTGCATCCACGCGTCGTCGTTGTCGATCACCACCGTCACCAGCGCATTCTCTTTCTCATTTTCCGGGGCGAAGGTCAGCAGTTGCTCGACAAAGTCATGTGCGGCGTTCTCCGCATAATAATTGCGGTACACCCAGTTGACGCGATTGACGAGAAGCGCGTTCGAGAACACACCGACCACTTTCGCACCGTCGGTGGAGACCTGATAGGCCTTCGATACGTTCTGATCCGATGGCGAACTGCGCTGCAGCACCGTCTCGTGCGCGGTGAACCACTCGATACCGTTCCTGGCGAGCACGGGGACCACTGCAGCCGACATCGCACCGTAGGGCGGCACATAGCCGGTCGGGGTCACATTGAAATATTTCTGATACGCGGCCATTGCCATCTTGATCTGCGCGTCGGCGTCGTCTGCGTGTGCGTACGTTGCCGGCAGCACGGCCGTGGCATCCGTCTCGCGTGCGACATCGGAGTTGATCATCAGCGGCAGGACCGCATCGGCGAACGACGAAGCGGCCAGCTCGAGCTGACCCATGCGTGCACGCACATTGTACTTGACCTTCTCAAAGTTCGGGAGGATCGAGTACATGATGTGGTACGCAGATGCGACGATACGGCCGCAGTCATCCTCAGTGATTTCGCGCTTGAGATAATACTTGCCGTCACTGCGGTACGAGATGATGTCCCGCAGATCCAATGCCAGATTGATGCGTGTCCCGGTCTGAATCAAGGGCACCTTGCGCTCGAAGAACTCCGTGTCGAAATGTCCGAAGATGCCGAAGAACTTCAGCGTGCGAAGCTCCTGCACGGTGAAGGTGGGATTACCCTTCGCATCCTTCCATTTTTCGTGGAGCCGCAAGAGCTCGGGGAAGCGGCTCATGCGCGCGGGCGACATCGTGAACGCATTCCATTCCTTCTTGTAGAGCCATGCCTTGTCCTCTTCTGTCAAGCGCTCGGCCGGAGTCAGGCAGGCGTCGATCCAGGGATCCGTCTTGCCCTTCATGCGGGCGAGGAAGCCGTTGACATCCATCGACGCCACCTTGTAGCGCCAGGTCTTGTTCTTCTTGACGAAGGGCTCGAGACGCTTGACGTAGATCTCCTGGATCTGCCAGAGCAGGGTCGGACTCAGGACGGCCGTTGCGTGCACATTCGGATACCGCTGGATCACATCCGCCATTTCGAAATAGTCGCGGGTGGCATGCATGCGCACGAACGGCGCCTCGATGCAGTCCTTTTTCGCGTCATAATAGAGCGGCAGATGATGCTTGAGCACGAGGTTCAGATACACCGTGCCGCCCTTCTTCTCGTAGGAGTCGTTCAGTGGCAAGCGGGTCGGATACCCCTCGGTCACGAGTTTGCTACCCGCGATTGTGAGCAGCGAATTGACGCGCGATCCGTCCACCAGCTCGTAAGAGAGAGGGTTGTTCGGATCGGCCAGCAGACGCGAGCCGTCGACGAGAAACGCATACTGGTACGAGCCCGGCAGAATGGGCACCGTCACGTTCCAGTTCCCTGATTCAGTCTTCTTCATTGGTGTCGAAAGCGCCGACCAGCTGTTGAAGTCTCCGACCAGCGCAACGGAACTCGCAGTCGGGTTGTCGTAGACGAATCTGATACCATCGGGAACGACGCTGGGCTGGGCCTGTGTCTGCATGGACACGAGGGTCACCAGAACGAGCGGGAGGAGGAAGCGTTTCATGACACTCCTGAGCGGACGGGATTGAACTGGTTGGAGACGGCGGAAGGACGCCATATCAACTGAAACTACGCCACAACAGGCTGAAATGCAACCAAAGGCGGCCGATTGAGCGCGCAGCTTCGTATGTTTGCACATGATCATCTCCGAAACGGTATCAGAATTCGTCGACCTGCTCATGGCATGGTCTGACCAGGGACTGCAGGATCGCACCATGCTCGCGCAGCTGCTGCAGCACGCGCATGACCACGATCGACACGCGCAGCTCGGTGCACTCGCCTTCCACGGTGCCGCATTGCACCGCCTCTTCGGCACCATCCGAACCCAAAGCGCCGAGAGTGAACATTATCCAAAACTGGAAGATGAATTCTCGCGCATTCTGCACGAGTTTCACGCACTCCTTGGCGCGATGGTTTCCGGAACGGATGGGGAATTCGCCGTCCAGGTCGAGCGCCACTATCTCCACGTGGCGGAGTCGTCGCTGCGGAATCTCCTCCAGCTCGCCGGCGATCTTGCGTGGCTGAAGCGATGGGAACTCGCAATCGACGAGCACGACCGCGACGGCGGTGGCGACACATCGTCCGAGCCTGAAGGAGACTGAATGCACCTGCGCGCGCATGTCGTCGAGGTTCTGCGCCGTCGCGGCGCACTCGTCCGTGGCGCTCATCTGCTCGTCGCAGCGAGCGGGGGACTCGATTCGACCGTGCTCGCACATGTCATGAAGGAAGTCGCCGCCCGCTGGGATGCCCGCATCACCCTTGCCTCGATCGACCACGGTCTCCGTGCGGAAGCCTCGCACGACTGTGCCTTCGTTCGCGACCTCGCGGCCGCGCTGGGATGCGACTTCCTCACCGAGGCGGTTGACGTGCCGCAAGAGCTGTCGGCGACCGGGGCTTCCCCGCAGCACGCTGCGCGGATCCTCCGATACCAGGCTCTCGAGCGCCTGCGTCGGGCCGCGGGCGCTTCCCACATTCTCACCGCGCACCATGCTGACGACCAGGCGGAAACCCTGCTCATGCGGTTTCTGCGGGGGGGCTCACCGACCGCGCTGGCCGGCATCCGTGAAGTGAACGGGTATGTCCTGCGTCCCCTCCTCGGTGTCGGTCGTTCCGCTCTCGCAGCATTCGCGCAGACGCGCGGCATCGAATGGCGCGAGGATGCATCCAACGCGGGTGATGCGTATCTGCGCAACGCCCTGCGCCACCACGTCATGCCCGCGATCGCCGCGCACGTCAATCCCGGTATCGCGGCCACGCTCGCGCGCGAAGCGCGGCTTTACGAGGCACTCGGCACCTTCCTCGACGACGAGGCCCGACGCTGTGCCGACGCGTGCCTGCGCACGGATGGGAACGCCGTTTACCTTGCTGTTGAGGCTCTTTCTCGGTATTTTTCCTTTCAACGGTTTCTCGTGTACAGGCACGCCGTTGCACAGCATCACGGCCTGGAACTCCCGTTCGCCGATGTCGAGCGGATCGATGCGCTGCTGGGCGCACGCTCCGGCACGCGCGCAGAGCTGGCCGCACAGCTCCACGCTGTCCGAACGCGCGATGCCATCCTGGTGGAGCAGGGGCACGATCCGATGTCGTGGAGTGTTACCATTCATCCGGGCGATGATATCCTGTTGCCTGATGGAGGAATGTTCCGCAGCACACAGCTTCCGCCTGGTGCTGCGGTGCACACCGCCGATTCCCATGCGGAAGTCGTCGATGCCGAACGAGCGTTTCCCCCGTGGACCCTGCGCACGGTGCGTGCCGGAGACCGCATGATTCCCCTGGGCATGGACGGACATCGTGCCGTGCATGATCTGCTGGCCGACGCCGGGGTTCCGCGCACACGACGCGCCGCGGCACTGGTGCTCGAGAACGCCGGGGGCATCCTCTGGCTCGTCGGCGTGCGGCTTTCCGCGCGCGCGGGCTGCTGCGCCACCACCACGCGCATGCTTCGACTCGACTATGAACCTGCGATTCAGAAATGACACCAACTGATGTAGAGACCGCCCGCATCGTCGTGGGCGACAAGACCTTCGTCCCGCTCATCTCCGAAGAGAAGGTGCGGCAGCGTGTGCGCGAGCTCGCGCAGGCGATCAGCCGCGACTATGCCGGACGCGACCCGCTGCTCGTGTGCGTGCTCAACGGCGCATTCCTCTTCTTCGCCGATCTGGTGCGTGCGATGGAGATCGAGCATACGCAGGATTTCCTGCGCCCTGCCTCGTACGGCAACGGGATGGAAAGCAGCGGCACCGTGGTGCTGCGCAAGGATCTGGAATCCGACATCTGCGGCCGCCATGTCATTCTCGTCGAAGACATCGTCGATACGGGGCGCACCCTCGATCATCTCAAGCGGATGCTGCTCGAACGCGCACCCGCCTCGCTCGCGATCGCGAGCCTGCTCTACAAGCCATCACAGGCCGTCATCGAGCATGCGCTCGAGTATGTCGGCTTCGAGATCCCTCCCGCCTTCGTGATCGGCTACGGCCTCGACTACGGTCAGCGTGCCCGGCATCTGCCGGCCATCTACACACGTGCACCGGAGAACGGGGCGGGAGCCACAACCGAATCCGCATGAACGACCCATTGAATCCTATGCAGCATACATGGTACAGCGGCGAGGGAGAACCACCCCGCCCGAATCAGAATTCCGCACCACGTCCCCAAAAAAAGGGAGGTGACGATCCCACGTCATGGGTGCGCATGAGCAAGGTGGCACTGACCTGGCTCGGCGTGCTGCTCATGGTGTTTCTCGTCTTCAAGATTCTCGAGGGAGGATCGTCGGCCGATCCGGTGATCTCGTTTTCGGAGTACCAGCGCATCCTCAACGGCGAGCGGCAGACGCCCGACGGCATGGAGGTTCGCATCCTCCGTGCCACGGTCGAAAAGGCGAACATCAACGACTACACATTTCGCGGTTACATGAACGCGAAGATCACGCTCGAGACCAAGGACAAGAAGGGGGTGGAAAGCAGCAAGTTCGTCGTCACTCTCGGCGCACTCGATGCGGACACGGAGAAGAAGTGGCTCGAGCGCGGTGTGGACGTGACCTTCGAAGAAAAGGATGGTCTCTGGGTGCAGACGCTCATCAGCTTTCTGCCCTGGGTCGTCATCATCGCGGCGTGGATTTTCATCATGCGGCGGATGCAGGGCGGTGCCGGTGGGGCGGGGGGGCCGAAGGGACTCTTCTCATTCGGCAAGAGTCGTGCGCGCATGATTAACGACAGCAGCAGCATCCGCATCACATTCTCGGATGTCGCAGGTGCGGATGAGGCCAAGTTCGAGTTGCAGGAGATCATCGAGTTCCTCAAGGAGCCGGTCAAGTTCCAGCGGCTCGGCGGCAAGATTCCCCGCGGCGTGCTGCTGCTGGGTCCGCCGGGAACCGGCAAGACCCTGCTTGCGCGGGCCGTGGCCGGCGAGGCGGGCGTGCCCTTCTTTTCGATCTCGGGCGCCGAGTTCGTCGAAATGTTCGTCGGCGTCGGTGCCAGTCGCGTGCGCGATCTGTTCGAGACCGCCAAGAAGAACAATCCCTGCATTGTGTTCATCGACGAAATCGATGCCGTCGGACGTCAGCGCGGCGCAGGACTCGGTGGCGGACATGACGAACGCGAGCAGACGCTCAATCAGCTGCTCGTGGAGATGGACGGATTCGAGCAGGGATCGACGGTGATCATCATCGCCGCGACAAACCGTCCCGATGTGCTCGATCCGGCGCTGCTGCGTCCGGGTCGCTTCGACCGGCAGGTCGTGGTCGATCGTCCCGATGTCAAGGGCCGCGAGGGCATTCTCAAGGTGCACACGCGCAACATCCCTCTCGACCCCGATGTCAGTCTTGGTACGCTGGCCAAGGGCACACCGGGGCTGGCGGGCGCGGAACTCGCAAACCTTGTCAACGAAGCCGCACTGCTCGCTGCGCGCCGCAACAAGAAGACCGTGTCGATGACCGATTTCGAGGAGGCCAAGGACAAGGTGATGATGGGGATGGAGCGCAAGAGCATGATCATCTCCGACGACGAGAAGAAGATGACCGCGTACCATGAGGCGGGACACGTGCTCGTCGCGCGACTCATTCCGGAAGCTGATCCCGTGCACAAGGTCACGATCATTCCGCGTGGCCGTGCCCTCGGTCTGACAACCTATCTTCCGATTGACGAAAAGCACACGTACTCGAAGGAGTATCTCGAGGCGATGATCGCCTATGCGATGGGCGGCCGTGCGGCCGAGATGCTGATCTTCGGTCAGCTCACCACGGGTGCGGGCAACGACATCGAACGCGCCACCTCGCTCGCGCGCAAGATGGTCTGCGAGTGGGGCATGAGTCCGCTCGGTCCGTTGACCTTCGGCAGCAAGCAGGAGGAGATCTTCCTTGGCCGCGAGATCGCACAGCACCGTGACTACAGCGAAAAGACAGCTGTCGAGATCGACGAGGCCGTGCGCATGATCGTGACGAGCGCGATGGATCGTGCGACACAGTTGCTGACCGACAACATCCACGTGTTGCACGCACTATCGAACGAACTGCTCGAGCGCGAGATTCTCGACGCCGACGAGATCGAGAAGATCATGCACGGTGAGGAGCTTCCCCCGGTCAAGCGCGAGAACGGCAATGGTCCGACAGCTGCCGCGCTCGGCGAAGAAGCCTTGCGCATCGATCAGGAGCGCGCCGACAAGATCCGAAGGGCGGTGGAGGAAATCCGTCGTCAGGAAGGACAGCAGTCCGGTACTCCGACGCAATGAGCCTGAGGCCGGACGCGACGACGATGCCCACGGCAGACGAGCATGTCTCGTTCCGTCATGAACTGCTGCGCAAGGGCATCCACATCTGCTCGCTGTCGATACCGATCGTTTACTATTACGTGACGAAGGAGGTCATGCTGTGGATGCTGATTCCACTCACCGCAGCGTTTCTGATCGGTGACCTGTTGCGGCACGTGCATGATGGTTCCTTCCGGCTCTACACGAAGATCTTTGGCGGCATGTTGCGTCACCACGAGAAGACGCCCGAAAAGAAGACGCTGAACGGTGCATCGTGGGTGTTGATCTCGGCGACCTTCTGCGTGCTCGTGTTCCCGAAACTGATCACGATCACGGCGTTCACGATTCTGATTATCAGCGATACGGTGGCGGCGCTCTACGGCCGCCGCTTCGGCACCCGCAAGTACAGGGGCAAGACCCTGCAGGGATCCAGCGCCTTCATCGTGTCAGCGGCGCTCGTGATCCTGTTCACGCCGAAGGTGGCTTCCGCACCGGGCGAATATGTGATTGCGGTGCTCTCGGGCGTGGTCGGCGCGGTGGCCGAGGTGTTTTCCTTCGACATCATCGACGACAACTTTGCGATTCCCGTAGCGATCGGGGCCGCACTCTGGCTGTGTTACGCCGTGTTTTTTCCGCACCTCAACATCCATCTGCTCGACGTCTGAGGCTTGGTGCCGCGACGTCCCTCACGGAGTGTTTCGATGTCGTATTTCCGCAGTGTCCTTGTCACCCTTTGTATCGGGGTCGTGCTTGCCGGCTGCAACCGGAACGGACTGCAACCCGCCCTGGGGGAAAGTGACCAGGTGACGATCGTGGCAGACAGTACCGACTTTGAGACCTATGCCGATGTCTTCGAGAACGCGCTCACCGCGCCGTTCTTCACGCCACAGCCCGAGAGTTGGTTTTCGATCGAGCGGGTCGGTGTGGGAGCGCTCCCCGGCCGCAAGAATCAGCGGAACATCCTGATCGTTGCGCCGATCGACGCGCAGAATGCGGCGGGAGAGCTCATGCGCGCTGCGCTCGATGCGCAGGTGCAGCACCTGGTGCGCGAGGGGAGGGAGCACATCTTCGTCAAGCGGGATCTGTGGTACAGCGACCAGGTGGTTGTGTTTGTCACAGCCGCCAACGCCGGCGCGCTGCGCGAGGCGGTGATGGAGGCGGGTCCTCGCCTGCATCACTATTTCAAGAACGCATGGGATGAGCGGGAGATGCGCCGACTGTTCACGCTTGGCCGACTGGAAAACCTCGAGTCGCGTCTGTTGAAGAAGCATGCCTGGTCGATCGGCATCATCAAGGGATGGAAGGTCGGCAAGGATTCGACCGAGCTGCGATCGGTGCTGCTGCGACGTCAGGATCCCGCCAATACCGAGCGCTGGGTGCTCGTGCACTGGATCGATTCGGCCGATACGCGGCTGCTGACGAATGCGTTTGCCTATGCGACACGGAATCGGTTGACGCAGATACTCTACCGCACCTTCGACGACAGGACGCATGTGCGCATCGATTCGGTGAATCATCTCCAGTTCGACGAGGTCGAGTTCAACGGTCGATTCGCGATCCGCATGCAGGGACTCTGGCAGATGGCCGATTATTCGATGGGGGGTCCCTTTGTCAGCTACCTGTTCTACGACGAGGCGCAGAAGCGAATGTACTTTCTCGATGGTTCCGTGTTCGCACCGGCCTACGAGAAGAAGAAGCTCATTCAGGATGTCGACGTGATGATGCACACGCTCACGACGCGCGCACCGGGTTCCACCGCGACACCGTCGTGATGCGTCTGCGCCGCATGATCGCCGTCGCACTCGGTGCCACGGCTCTCGTCGCGGTCTGCGTCGCCGTCGAACCAGTGCGCATGGTGCAGGCCATGCGTGTAGCATCGGCTCCCCTTCTCGCGGCGGCCCTCGCCGCGGCCGCAGTCAACCTCCTCGCACAATTCCTGAAATGGGACCACGTACTCCGAATCTCGGAGTCTCCTGCGCCACGTCCCGGCGCCGTCTGGGGCTCGCTGCTTGCGGGCATGGCGGCGGGATTCCTCACCCCCGGTCGTGTTGGAGAGTTCGCCGGTCGAGCGCGTGGACTTGCCTCCATCACCCACGCACGCGTCGTGTCTCTTACGGCGGTCGACAAGCTGTATTCGCTCGCGAGCGCATGCTGCATGGGGTGCGCCGGAGCGCTGCTCCTGCTCGCCCATGTCGGAACCCTGCCTGCGGCTCTTGCCACCGCACTGGCGGTGGCGAGTCTGACCGTGATGATCGCCTTCCCGCTGCCGGCGTTTCCGCGCGTGCGAATGCCGCTGCGCCTGCCGGCTTTGCTGCGCCGTCTCGCAGCGGAGGCTTCCGAACCGCTGCACCGGTTCACGCGCGCGCACCGGTATGGTCTCCTCGCCCGCACGGTCCTTTTCCACGCAGCCTACATCGCGCAGCTTGTCGTTCTGCTGCACGCCTTCGGGTCAGGGGCCACGCAATCCGCCATCATCGCCGGCGCGGCGCTCCTCTTCGTGAAAACAGCGCTGGCGTCGCTCGTGCCGGGGGGACTCGGGATCCGCGAGGCCTCGACCGTCGGCGTCTGCATCGCCATGGGAATTCCCGCCGCCGCTGCGATCAACGCGGCCCTCTTCATGCTGGTCGTCAACGTGCTGCTTCCCGCCGCAGCAGGCGGCGTGCTGCTCCTGCTCCCCGGAAATCGCGTATCGCACCATCCCGCGAACGACCCCGTCCTGCCCCGGACCGTCACGTCCCACGGCGCATGATCGCCCTCATCTTCCTGACCCTGCTCGGGGCGCTGACCGCCGTGTATGCCCTGTTCCTCCATCGCGTGGGGCTGGGACTCCGCTGGCTCGCTGCGGATCGTGCCGAACAGCAACTCGCCTTCGACAATGCCGCGCGTGCATGGCCGGCGGTCGCCGTCATCGTTCCCATGCGTGACGAGGAGGCGAACGTCGACGCGCTGGTCGCGAGTCTGCGTGCGCAGGAGTATGGGGGGATGTTGCGGATCCTCATCGTCGATGATGCTTCGCGCGATGCCACGCACGCCCGTGCGGAAGCCGCCTGTGCCGGCGACGAGCGTTTCACGGTCATGACCTCGACAGGTGAGGGCGGCAAGAAGCGTGCAATCGAGGCAGCGGTGCACGCGGTCGACTGCGAGGTGATTCTCACCACCGATGCGGACTGCAGGCATGACCGTCACTGGGTGCGTGCGATGGTTGCGCTGTTCGACGAGGGCGTGGATGTCGTTGCAGGTCCCGTGCTGATCGACGATCGCACGACGATGTTTGCACGGCTGCAGGCACTCGAATTTCTCGGACTCATCGGGGTGGGGGCGGGACTGATCGGCACGGGGTATCCGCGGCTCTGCAACGGCGCCAACTTCGCCTACCGTCGCGACAGGTTTCTCGAGGCGGGCGGGTATGCAACCGATCTGCTTGCAAGCGGCGACGACGAATTCCTCATGCAGACCATCGTGTACCGACTCGGTGGCCGTGCGGGTTTTTCGGTGCTCGACGAGGCGGTCGTGCGTACGCCCCCTGCATCCGGCGTACGTTCGTTCCTGCACCAGCGCACACGCTGGGCAGGCAAAGGACTGCATTACAGCGACCGCTCCTTCGTTTCCTTCCTGGTCCTGCTCTTCATCTACATGCTCTTCGTGGCGGTGGTCCCGTTCCTGCCGTTCGTCTCGGGTGTTGCAGCCGGGGGGGGATTCGTCCTGCTGCTTCTCAAGTGGATACTCGATGCACGCGTGCTCGTGGCGACGGCGGCGCTGCTGCGTGCGCCGATTCGCATCGCCGACCTACTTCTTGCGGAACTGCTGCACGCACCGTATCTGGTCGTCGCCTCGCTCGCCGGCGTCACCGGTTTGGGCGCGTGGAAGGATCGTCCGCTGAAACGCCATCATGCTGTGCAGCAGCACATTGACATTGATCGCCGGCTTCCCTAACATCCTGTGTTCGTATCGGAGACGTCACATGTCGTTCGTCCACATGTCGGAGGGATTCTGATGCATCGCGCCACATCACTTCGGTGTATTGCAATTCTCATGCTTCTCGTGGGACTGCAGCCGCCTGCGCATGCGCAACTGGAACTGGTCGGGAAGAGACTCGAGAACAGGGTCACGCATGTGAACCTGCTGTTCACTGCAACGTGCCCGGTGCCTCCGGGTGTTCTCGACACTTCCCAGATTGCCGTGTTTGAAGAGGGCATCCGCATGCATCCGATCTCGCTCGAGCAACCGGATGTGAATGGTCGGTCGCCCGTGTCGGTCGCGCTCGTGTTCGATGCGAGTGCGTTCATGATCGGCGCGGGGGAGCGGGCTGTTCGGGCGGTAGGGTTGTGCGTAATCGACAGCATGGATGGCACGCGCGACGAGGCGGCCATCCTGTCGTACAACCAGCTGCCCGTCACCTGGCAGCAGATGACGACTGATACCGCACTGCTGCGTCATGCGATGGACAGTATCACCTCGTCGGGTGCGACGGCTCTCTGGGACGCTCTCTATCTCGCGTGCACTGAGATCCACGAGCGTGCCGGTACGCGTACGCGGGCAATTCTGGTTGTCTGTGGCGCTGAAGACCAGACCTCGCTGAAGCAACCGCTCGACGTGTATGATCTGGTACGAATCTGGAAAATCCCCGTCCACGCGGTGTACATCGGCGATGGTGACGGTCCACAGTACCTTCGTAACATCGCACTGGGTTCCGGGGGTGGGTATGACATCGTGCATGAACCGGACAGCATCGTGCATGTCATCGACTCGATCATGGCTGTGCTGCAGACATCCATCCACGATTATGTCGTACGGTATACGCCTATCTGCCAGGATGGGACGTTTCGGACGGTTGAACTCCAGCTCGCCGCATGCAGTGATTTCGACACGCTCATCTACGCGTATCGACCGCCGCGAGACAGCAGTTCCTACACGTCGATGCGTCTGGGGCTGCCCATCCGCATTGTCAGTGACACGAATGTGACCTTCCCGGTCGAGGTGCTTCCCCCCTTCGCACCACGGCTGTGCCAGCCCTTCACGCTCGAACTTCGCTACGATACGAGCAGAGCGATCCTACGTGACATTACCACCGCGGGCACCTTGCTCGCTGGTGCCGATGTGCAGATTCGCCATGTGCCGGACGGTGCGATCATCGAACTATCGGCACCGGTCATCTTCGACGGTCCCGGGCGTTTATTCGACCTGCACATGCACCTGCCGCGTCATGCGACGTCCGATACTGTTCGGACGCGGATCTGGATCGAGCGGATGAACTTCGAGACCGGGTGTCTGATACCCGAACTCGGCGTTGGGGAGTTGCAACGTGTGGCCGACTGGCGTGCGACGTGCACCGTGACCATGCCCGCGCTCATCACCGATCACAGCATGCAGACGTACGAACCCATGCCGATTCCCATCACGGCGGATGTTTCGAACATCGGCATGGAAGCGCTCGAAGAACTTGACGTGCGTCTGACCGTGTCGGGCGACATGCGCATTCTTGATGCCGATTCACTTGTGTCGGTGCGTGCTGTCGCGCCTCCTGCGTTGCTGTCGGGGGGTGTGCTTCATCCGCAGTGGCTCGTGCGCGTCCCCCCCGCTTCATTCACACGCAGACCACAGATCGACGTGGCCGTGCTGCATCGCGGGCAGGAGCTGACGCGCTGCGTGTACACGGCGATGATTCCGCCCGTCCGTCTGCCTCTTGTCGCGCGCATCACACCCTCAGGGAATCGTCGGATCTGCGAGGGTGCAGAACTTCTGCTCGACGCAGGATCCGGCCATGTCAGTCAGAACTGGAGCACGGGGGACACGACGCGATCAATCATGGTACGACACAGTGGTGCCTATACCGTCACGATCACTGACGACATCGGTCGCACCGCGACGTCCGACACCGTCTTCGTGACGACGGTGCCCATTCCGGCGCCGCGCATCACTGTGCAGGGAACCCTGCAGTTCTGCGAAGGAGATTCGGTGCGTCTCGATGCGGGGGCCGGGTGGCATGCCTACGAATGGAATTCCGGATCGACGCAGAGAGTGCTGACTGTGCGACAGGCTGGTGACTGGTGGGTGCGTGTGCGCACACCCGAGGGATGTGCCGGCATGTCTGACACCGTGCGCACGGAAGTCCTGCCGCTTCCGCCCCTGCCTGTGATCGTTCGCACGGACAACACGCTTTCCACGCAGCAACCCGCACTCACTTATCAGTGGTATCGTAACGGCGTTCCGATCCCGGATGCCATGACCCGATCGCATGTAGTGACCCAGCCCGGCATCTATGTGGTACGTGTCACGAACACGTATGGATGCGAACGCACGAGCACGTCGTTCGATGTCGTGACCGCGGTTGATGCACCCGTGGCAGTGACGCGCATTCCCTTGCTCGAAGCCTGGCCTGATCCCGCACGCGACATGGTGATGCTGCGTGTCAGCGGAATGGATGGCGAGCGTCCGGTGCTGCGTATCGTCGACGTACTGGGCCGGACCGTTGTCATGCATCCCGACGTCGTGCATGACAGTCCCATGACAGTCTCGCTTGAAGGCTTGGCCCCGGGTCCCCATCTGATCATCGTCACGTCTCCCGCCGGCACGCTGGTGCATTCCTTCATGAAGCGATGAACGATCGTTGAGCCGCACAGACGTGACTCCCGCGCAGACAGAGTTCCACGCTCCAGTGCCTGAGCACCGCAGCCGCTTCTGGTATGCGGGCGACGAACTGCGCACGGTGTGGAAGCTCACTGCCTTCGCAGGTATCGGAGTGATCTGTCTTTTTCTTGTCGCCCTCGTGCTGCATGGGGCGGGCCTCGATGCGGTGTTCGCCGCGCAGAGTGCGATGATGGTGGCGGCGCTCGCAGCCGCAACCGCGTTCGGCGTGCGGGTGATCGATGCACGGGAGTGGCGGCGCGAGGGGTTTCCCATGGATCGTGCGGCGCTCGTCGAATTCGGGGCCGGCACGGCGGGCGGTGCGGGCATGGTCGGCGTCATCGTGCTTGTGTTCGCGAGCGGGGGACTCTCCTCCTACATCATCACCGTCGTCTCGTTCGGGCATGCCCTGCGCGTGCTGGCTGAGGGCACGCTGCTGTTCACGTTGGTGGCGGCGGGCGAGGAGCTGATGCTGCGTGGGTATGTGTTTACGTCCCTCGAGCGCGGCATGGGCCGCTGGGGGACGCTGGCGACGACGTCGGTGGTGTTTGGCGTGTTGCATGCGGGCAATCCGAACGTGACGGGGGCGGGGCTTGCGAACATCGTGCTCGCGGGAGTGTGGCTCGGTATGGCACGGATGCGTTCGGGTGCGATCTGGCTGCCGATCGGCCTGCACTTCGGATGGAATGTCGCGCTGGGCGTGGTGGCCGGACATCCTGTCAGCGGTGTGCCGATCGAAAGTGTCGCGCTCGCCACGCATGTCGGCAACGTGCTGCTGACCGGAGGTGTGTTCGGGCCGGAGGCGGGGTTGGTTGCGAGCGTCGTGCTCGTCGCGGGCATCGGTGCGGCATGGCGCTGGGGTGGGGTGATTCGGCGTGCCCCCGGAAACCCGGATGCGGGTGCGGCGCGTATGGACGGTATGGATACGATGGAAACAATGGACACGCCGCGTGGCGATGCCCCGGCGCGCGACAGAGGTGCGGCATGACACATCGTGCGTGGCGCGGCGTGCTGCTCTGGATGTTCATCGTGCTGGCAGGCATCGTGCCTGCACCTGTGAGCGCGCAATGGATCGAGGATGCGGCACTCGAACAGCACATCCAGCAGGGCATCCGCGACACCTACAGTCTGCGCTTCGATGCTGCGGATCAGCATTTCCGCGTGGTCGCACAGTCCCGTCCCGACCATCCCGCTGGGCGCTTCTTCCTGGCGATGGTCGACTGGTGGCGCATCCTGATCGAGATCGAGAACACGTCGCGTGATGCAGCCTTCGTGCGTAAGCTCGATGCGGTGATCGCGCTGTGCGATGCGCGGCTCGAGAAGGATGAGACCGATTTGACAGCGCTCTTTTTCAAAGGGGGAGCAGTGGGTTTCCGTGGACGTCTGCACGCGACGCGCAAGGACTGGATCAAGGCCGCCCGAGACGGCAGGGAAGCCTTGCCCATCGTGACCTCGGCAGGGGAACTGGCACCCGACAATGCTGATCTCGGACTGGGCACGGGCATCTACAACTACTATGCGGCGGTGCTGCCCGAGCAGTACCGCGTACTCAAGCCGCTCATGCTCTTCCTGCCTGCGGGTGACAAGGCCAAGGGACTCCGCCAGTTGCGCGCGGCCGCCGAACAGGCGCGCTACGCGCGCTGGGAGGCGATGTACTTTCTCGTGCAGGCCTATGCCTCGTACGAAAACCGACCGTCATCGGCCCTCGCCTGGGTGCGGAAGCTGCGCGAGGAATTCCCCACCAACGTCGTGTTCCATCGCGCGCTCGGCCGCATCCACGTGCGTCTCGGCGCCATGCGCGACGCGGCCGCGGTATTCGGCGAGATCCGCGATCTCTGCCGCAGCGACGTTGTGGGCTATGGTATCGCAGCCGAACGCGAGGCAGCCTACTACATCGGGCTCGAGGCGCTGCAGCGGCGCGATCTCGAACCCGCGATGCAGGCCTTCGTGCGCTGCGACGAACTCTCGCGTACGCTCGATTCGAACGAGCCATCGGGATTCATGATATCGGCGAATCTGCGTATCGGCTATGTGCACGATCTTTACGGACAGCGTACGCTCGCACTCAAGCAGTACGACAAGGTGCTGGCAATGCGCGATGCAGCGGGGTCCCACGCCGACGCCGAGCAGCATAGGAAGCAGCCGTACCAACGCTAAAATTTTTTACTTAAATATTTTGAACTTAAAGCATATGACCGTATCTTGCATGCACATTCACCGACGACATGCTGCGGCAACGCATGCACGGGAACTCCCGGTCGGAGATGCACGTTGAAGATCATAGTTTGAATTCAAAGCATACCAACAGAGGCACCACATGAATACGAAGCAGCGCTGGACCCTGGCAGGGGCGGGACTCGTGATCGCGACGACCATCGCATTCTGGGCCGCGACGGGATTCCACATCTTCACCAAGCAGCAGATCGCCACGACCGAGGTCGACGAATTTCTCGGCACCGAGATCATCGTGTGGAAGGACGTGTTCATCGTCGGCCTCGATATCGCCGGCGGCGTGATCGCCATGGCTGTCGTGCTCGGGGGACTGCTCTACTGGAGCTTCCGCACGAACGTTGCGCGACGCTGAGCGCGGCGCCCGCATATGCTTGCGGTCCACTCGAGGCTGCGGCGAGAGACATCCCGCGCAGCGGACATCCATCATCCAGATCATTCATCACATACACTCATCATTCTAAGGATTCCTCAATGACACGCTTCTCGTTCGCTGTTGCTGCGCTTGTCGCGCTGCTCGCCGTTCCCGCCGCACATGCCCAGTTCAAGGGCCTGACCGGCACGCAGACATTCAATGTCGCCGACAAGGGCGGTCGCAACCAGGCGATCTTCCATTCGAAGGCTCCGCTCGAAGACATCACCGGCACGAGCACCGGCGTCGGTGGCACGGTCACCTTCGACGTGGCCAATGTCGCGAAGACAATCAAGGCCGACATCACGGTCGACGTCGCATCGATCAAGACCGGCATCGATCTACGTGACGAGCATCTGCGCAGCGAAGGCTGGCTCAATGCCGCGAAGCATCCGAAGCTGATGTTCGCGCTCAAGAGCGTGAAGGGCGCGAAGATGAAGGGCGACAACACGATGGAGATGACCGCCGTCGGCACGATGACGATCAACGGCATCGAGCAGCCGAGCGAGCTGCAGGTCTCCCTGCGCCTCATGCCGGAGTCCGATGCCACGAAGAAGCGCGCCCCTGGCGACCTGCTCGTCGTGCGCGCGAAGGGCAAGGTGCAGCTCACAAAGTTCGGCGTCAACCAGCCTGCCGTCGTCGGTTCGAAGATGAACGACATGGTGGATATCGAATTCAACGCAGTCGCTTCGAACAAGTAGGACGGATGCGGCCTTCGGCCGCGGATGATACCCGAGCGCTGCCGCCCGTGATGTGAAGCGCGGCACCGCATATGAAAAGAACCCCCGGCCATGGCCGGGGGTTCGTGCGTTGCGGGGGAAGCCTCCGTCGACGCGGGCGCGTGCCTAGTTGCTCGGCACGAGCGGCGTGAGCAGCGCGAGCAGTTCGGCCTCGAGATCGACGCCGCGATTGCGGCCGTACCAGAGATGCAACTGCTCGAGAATTTCGTCCTTCACCTTGCCGGCGGCCTTCAGTTCATCGACGAGGCGTACGCCGGCGGCGGGACGGGGACCCCAGCGGAGGAGCTGCCGGCCTTCGACATCCCACGCAACGAAGATGGGAATGCTGCGTGCGGTGCCGGTCAGGAATGCGTCCATCACATCGGGATGGGTGTCGCGCTCGAGGATGCGCAGATCGATCATGGAGTTCAACGATGCGAGGCGCATGATGTGGGGGAGGTTCTGCGCGCTGTCGCCGCACCAGCTCTCTGAGATGACCATCCAGACCTGGGGTTCACGGATGGCTGCGATCGCACGGCGCAGGTTCTCGCTCGGCTGGAAGGTACGTTCGATGCGGTCGCTGCGACGGAAGTTGAGCAATGTCACTTCGTGAAGGTGCCGGGCTTCGTCGTCGAGCGTGGCCGGGTCGGTCGCCTCCGCGTGTGCTCGCGCAGCAGCCATGTATTGTTCGTAGGTGAGTCCCTGCGTCATCGCGCGTTCAATGACAAACGATGGGATGGTCAGGGTTGATGTCTCGGTCATGATGCTCCGCTGTGTTGTGGTCCTCATGAGATGATCAACCCGGCAGCAACGATTCACACGGGAGGACGGACGCCCCTCTCGGGAGGACGGACGCCCTCGTCCGTCATTGACCGATATTGCGAGATGAATACCTGGTTCACCCACCAATCTACACGCCCAGCATCCTCCCCACAGCCGCAGCCACATCGCCGACCCGAATCCCCCCGCCCGCATACGTGCAGACATGCGGGTCACCGGGGCACTGTGTGGCACAGTACCCCTCCTCAGGCAGCAGCAGCTCCGACCGGTTGCCCATCGGTCCCCACAGCGTCGGCGAACACGCGGTGAGGGGACAGAAGAGATTCACCGTCGGCACAGCGAGTCCCGCCGCGAGGTGCATTGGTCCCGTACTCGAACTCACGGTCACAGTCGATTCCGCAATGAGGCCGATCACGACCCGCAGGCCGTCGACGTGCATTCCTTCAGGCAGCCCGGCAACGCTTCCCTCATCAGGCAGCAGCACGCCCTCCGCCGCCAGCGCTGCGAACTCCGCGCGCAGCGCATGATTCGACGGGGCGATCATCACCGACACATCCACCTCGGGATGGGCCAGGCGCAGCAGCCGCGCGAGGGCGACGTACTCGGCGGAATCCCAGTTGGGTGCGGATCCCCCGTTCTCGGGATGCAGGGTCACGAGGGGCGCGCCCTCGCGCCTGCCCGCCGCCGCGAGTACGGCACGCGCAGCGGCGCGGTCGCGGTCGGTCGCAACGATCTCGAGCGCGAGGTCGTCACTCGCAACGCCGATCGCCCGCGCGAGATCCATGCAGTAGTCGGCCTCATGCCGCAGGGGGATGTACTTGTTGCGGCTGACCGTGCGCGTGAACGTCAGCATCTGGTAGAGCTTCGTGCCGACCCCGACGCGCGTGCGGATGCCCGCCAGAAAGGTCATCCACGCATGGCGTTCGGAGGGCAGCAGCATCAGCGCCGTGTCGAAGCGCTGCGCGCGCAGCATCCGCAGGCGGTCGCGGAATCCCGCCCGCCCCGCATGCGCGCCGTGCATGTCGTCGATGAGAATCGCGTCGAGATGGGGATTGTGCCGCAGCACGGGCTCGGTGGCGGGACGCACGAGCGCGGCCAGATAGGCCTGGGGGAAATGCTCGCGCAGGGCACGGATCACCGGTGTGGCGAGCGTCACATCACCGATCCGGTCGGGACGCACGACGAGAATGCGCCGCTGCCGCCGGCTCACTGCGGAAGCCTCTCCGCGTTGTCGGGTCTGTACTGCATCTCCCACATGTGAATCAGCACGTCGAGCTTGTTCGAGGCGTGGATCGCCGCGACGATGAATCCCTCCCACCCGTCGAGGAATCCCCGCTGAAACACGTACTTCTTCGTAAACTCGAGCGGGGGACGGATCAGGAAGTCCAGCGCATTGACGCGCCGACGGTTGCGCTTCTCGCGCGCCTCGTAGAGCGAATACCGCACATTCTTTTCGAGCAGGTGACCCACGCGTGGGAGCGTGTAGTGCAGCATCGGCGCATCGAGCGTCCCGCGTGAGCCCGTGACCTCGAATCCCTCATGCACGAGGCGTGGTGTCAGATGCGTGTGCGTGCGCCGGAAGAATCGGAGCTGCAGGTCCGGATACCATCCCCCATGCCGCAGCCACTTCGTGCCGAAGTAGTTTCGCCGGGGAATCGTGTAGCCGTCGCGGGCGTCCGGATCCCGCATCGCGCGCTCGATCGCCGCCTGCAGTTCTGGCGTGGATCGTTCGTCGGCGTCGAGGCTCAGCACCCAGTCGCACGTGGCCTGGTCGAGCGCGAATTGCTTCTGCGCGGCGTACCCGTCGAAGGCGCGGAAGAACACCGTCGCCCCCGCCGCGCGCGCGATCTCCATCGTGCCGTCGTCGGATGAGCACACGACGATGCGCTCGGCCGCCCATGCGACAGATGCCAGGCAGCTTGCGATATTGTGGACTTCCGCACCGGCGATGATGACAACCGAGCACTCCACGCGATGTTCCGCACCGTGATCCATCCCCCAACTTACAAAAACCCGACGATGCACGAATCCTCAGGCACAAGGCACGCAGCGTCGTGACGGACGGCAGCGGGTCATCGCAGCAGATGCATCCACCGCACGAGCCGGTGCGACGGTGTCTGCAGAATGCATGCGTACCGGCCGGACGGAAGCGCCGCCGCATCGAACACGCGGGTGTGGGATCCGGGTTCGGCGTGTTCGTCGGCGAGCACTGCGACGGTACGTCCGAGTGCATCGAGCACGAAGAGCCGCACCTGTCCTTCTTCGATGAGGGTGTAGTCGAGACGGGTCGTGGCGTTGAAGGGATTCGGGTGATTGCGCAGCATGCCGAGCACCGGGGTGTCGTGGAAGAGACGCGCACCGCCCTCATCGCATGTGCGGATACAGATGCTGCAGCCTGAGACGGCAAGTGTGCTCAGGACCTCTCCGTCACTCCACCAGAGGGAATCGATGCGCACGTCCGTGCAGGGTGTGTCACCGAGTGCGGCAGCAAAGGAAAGATCAACCAGAACACCTGTGGTTTGTGTGGAGTCCCGCACCACACGAACCTGCAGGACTTGATCCGGACCGTCGCTCCACCGTCGCTCGATGGGGAAGAGAGGGAGGAGGCTGGATCCGCTCACGCGAACGTACAACGACAGCGCGCGGGGTGACGACGTGGTGACATGCTGCATCGCCAGCAGCGCAAGCGGCACAGCAACGTGGAATCCAGGCTCGAGAGGTTCGGTCGAGGGACACTGCAGCGACAGCACCGCAGACGGCGTGACGGCGGCAATCTCCCAGGGATCGGATGTCGCATGGCATCCGTTCGAGTCCACGGTTGCGACGTGATACCTCCCGGCCATGCCCGCATGCATATCCGGTCGGGTCATACCCGCGAGCAGCGTGTCATTCCGGTACCATTGCCACTGCTCACCCGTCGTGCAGCGCAAGGTGTCGCCAGTGCGTACGATCACCGGCCGCACAGCGGCTGTGATGACGAGGAGATGCGTTGGAGAACGTCCCTCACACCCGGCCGAGTCGATCACTCGTACCTCGTACGCGCCTGCGCTTCCGGCGCGAAGACGGCGCGCATTGCCGCCGAAAGGTACACCGTCATGGAACCACGCATACGAGACGTATTCCGCCCCAGCATCCAGATCGACCGTATCGCCGTCACATGTCTGGTGGCTTCCGCTGATGGTTGGGGCAGGACGCGTCAGGACGGTCGTCTGGCAGGAATCCTTCCCCTCGCATCCATCCACATCCCACACCGTCACAACGTGCCATCCGGCTCGGGTGGTGCCGAGCATGCGCGTGGTGTCGCCTGTGGACCAGCGATAGCGTGCATATCCCGGACCCGCATCAAGCGTGGTCATCGATCCTTCACAGAAGTGCGGGATTCCCGTGATGTGCGGTTGGGGACGAGGACGCAGCATGATCGTGACGCTGTCACGACCCGGGCACCCAAGCGAGTCGCGGACCGTGACCACATGCGTACCCGGTGCATCAACGATGCACGTACGTGCAGTCGATCCGTTGGTCCACGCATAGGATGCGAATCCCGCACCTGCGTCGAGAACAATGGACGCACCTTCACAGAGCACGCGGTTTCCGCTGATGCGCGGGCGCACCTCGTCGCGCACAGTGATGGGAATGCTGTCGGTGCCGGAACAGCCCGCACTGTCGATCACGGTCACAGCATACATGCCTGACGTGCGTACGGTAATCGTTCGTTCGCGCGACCCTGTCGACCAGAACATGGCGGGGAAGGATTCACGAAGGGTGAGCACGGTGCTGTCTCCTGCGCACAGCGTCTGCCGCCCCTCGATTCGGGGCTGTGGTCGTGTGTGCATGGTGACCAGCATCGAATCCGCACCACTGCAGCCGGAGGGGCTCATCGCCAGCACCCGGTACATCCCCGCGCTTCGCACGCGAAGTACTCGCGTCGTGTCGCCTGTCGACCAGAGGTATGACGCATGACCTGCACCAGCATCCAGCTCCGTGCTGTCACCCGTGCAGACTGCAGATGCACCCGTGATGCGCACATCGAGTCTGTCGGTCTGCAAGACCGTGACACCGGCGGATCCGGTGCAGCCATTGCTGTCAGTGACGACAACACTGTACACCCCCGCCCGCCCGACACGAATCGAACGTGTCGTGTCACCGGAGTTCCATCGATAGCGCGCGTGTCCGCTGTCTGCGTCGAGGGTTGTGCTGTCGCCTGCACAGATGCTGCGATTGCCCGTGATGGTCGGCCGCACTGCCGGGTATCGCGTCACGTGGATGCTGTCACGGGCGCTGCACCCTTCCGATGTGGTGACAGTGACCCCATACCATCCGGTCCCTGTCACTGCGATTGCCTGCGTCGTTGCACCCGTCGTCCAGAGATAGGACGCATGACCAGGCCCCGCGTCGAGTGTGAGCGGAATACCGGCGCAGACGGAGGTCGTTCCCGACGGCGTGATCTGGAGGCGCGGTCGTGGCGCAATCACCACCGTCACCGTGTCTGAAAGTGTGGCACACCCCTCTGCGGTCCACAACGTGGCGGCGTACCGTCCACTCTGCCCGACCACGATCGAATCGGTGGTTGCCCCCGTCGACCAGCGGATGTGTGCGGCGGGTCCCGCGCGAAGCACGACACTGTCGCCCTCGCACGGTGTCGGGACGCTGCGTACCGTCACGCGCTGCGGGGGACGAGGCACGACGATGACAACAAGTGAGTCGTCGACCAGCGACGTGCCACGCGCATCGCGTATGGAATGCAGTCGAACCGTGGTTGTCCGTGTGGGGGTCAGGTGCAACACCGCGCGAAATCCGCTCGAGACCACCATCGTGTCTCGCACCGCATCGATGCTGTACACGATGTCGAAGGGAGGCGCTCCGGTGAGGCGGAAGGTGACGACTGCAGTATCATCCTCGCAGATCCAGGTGGGTCCCGTGAGACGGAGAGCGGGGACGGGGAGAGCGGGGATGAATCCATCGGGACCGAGATGCACCACGAATCCGTCAGCTGCCCCCTCATTGAATTGCTGGA
>JAEYUG010000125.1 GCA_023432805.1 Bacteroidota bacterium
GTACATCAATCACGTGAACGTGATCAGCGGGTGAGCACCATCTTCTTCGCCATGACGAAGGGCAGCGTTCCATCGAACGGTGCTGCTTCGAGACGATAGAGATAGACGCCGCTGCTGACCGCGCGACGAAGGTTGTCCATACCGTCCCACGTCGCAAGGTAGCGTCCAGCACTCTGCGTCGTGTTGACGATCGTGGAAACTTCACGGCCGAGCATGTCATACACGCGGAGGCTGACGGAGGCGTCTGCCGGAAGCATGTAGGAGATAGTCGTGCTCGGGTTGAACGGGTTCGGATAGTTCTGCGCGAGATCAAAGCCGGTCGGCGTGATGTTCTCGTGCACAACAGTCTGCGGGGTCTTTGCGGTCGTGGCGTTGACGCGAACGATGGACATGCCACCGATGCGCTCCGCGGTCACGTTCAGATCCGCACTCTGCGAGAAGCTGGCTTCGCGCGTATCGACGCCGCCCTTCGACAGGGAGGCACTTGCCTGCTGACGCTTGCGGAGATCTGCGAGGTTCTGACGAATGGTCTCGTCATTGCGCAGCACATCCGGGGTCAGGATCGATTCGAGAGCCGAGGGAAGCACGTCGAACTGCGGACGCGCCGACTTCGACATCGCGATGGCATCGTTCATCTGCTTGCTCTCCTGCGCGTTGGCAAGGGAGGAGAAGACACCCGTGAGCACATCCGACACACCGGCCTGCGGCAGCACGGCGAAGCTGTTGCCGGCTTCGACATAGCTGCGAATGGACGATGCATCGGCACTGCCGATCTCGCCGATCCACAGAACGTTGCCACCCTGCGGCAGCACGTTGCCTGCGATCATGCGATCCGCAAACACGACATTGCCACCGAAGGCACGGGAGATGTTCTCACGCACATCGTTGGCGATCGAACCGCGATGGCTGACCGTCACGGGCGCAAACGTCTTCGTGTACGTACGCGAATAGACGTTGTTGCTCAGATTCTCGTCGTCGCTGCGCTCGAGTTCAACACGAATCGTGTACGAACCGGCGGTGAGACCCGAGAAGTTGTCGAAGGTCACCGAGGTCGAGAACGGCATGTTCTGCATGTAGACACGACGTTCGGAGTAACGCACCGTCTGACTCGTCGCATTGTCGACCACATACAGCTTGGCAAGCGCGATCAGATTCGGGAGAGACGGATGGTTCGCATACGAGGCGAAGGTCACCACGGGTGCGAACGATGCGGGAAGATTTGCAGGGGGATAATCGATCGACACGATGCCGACATCGGAACCCGTCACAAAGTTCGGACGGATCATCTTGCCACCCATGATGCGGAGGAATTCAGGATTCCATGTCGTGCCGCCATTCATGCTGAACCACTCGATGCCCATGTTGTAATAGCGGCTGAGGGGACCTTCCATATCGAAAGGACTCCCTTCGCGATCCACACCCATGTTCGTACCACCGACGACCGGCGCAACGTCTGTGCACATGCTGAACGCATATGTGCCGGCGGCGAGGGTGACAGGAGGATTGAATTCGTAGGTGACCCACTTCTGACCCTGTACCGGGAGATGACGCAGTCCCGTCGACGCGATCAGGGTGGTAGGAGTGCCGGTCGCAGCATTATAGACACGCACGGACACGCGGGCATTGCTGTTGACCGGTTCGAGTTCCACGCCCGAGCCCTGCCAGAAATCGACGCTTGTCAGCGTCTGGGGGGTCTCGATGCGGAACACGCTGGCTTCGCAGTTGCCTGCAGTGATGTTCGTCGATCCCGCAGCCTTTCCATTGTCATAGGCAAGCGTACCCGGGGTCAGCGGATAGCTGGCTTCGATGCGGTTGTCGTTGCGGGTCATGTACATGTCGCCGCGCTGATACAGATCCATACGCACACCGAAGGTGCCCGTCATGCTCGGAAGCGGCGCAAGAACCGGAAGACTGAACACACCGGGGTTCAAGGCAAGGTCAACGTCGAGAGCCTGGAGGAAGCTCTGGTTCGGACGCGCGATCGACACGGTCAGACGCGTGACCGACGCAAGACGGCTGTTCTGGACCAGACCGACAAACTGCCCAGCATTGGCCATCGGACGGTAACCGAAGGTACGATACGGGAAGTAACCAGTCGGACCAAACGCGGTCAGATCCGAAATGTTCGGTGTGGGAAGACGGGTACCCTGGAATCCGAGGTAGTTGAAGTAGTTCAGATCGAGGCCCCAGCGGACATCCTTGAACTTCGCGTACTTGTTGAACAGAAGGCCCCACTTGCGGAGGACGCCGATGTCTCCAGGCTGGTTGTCGAACACCTGAAGCGTCCAGGTCCCCGATCCAGACACGCCGGTCGGGAACACTGTACCCGGCTGCGGACGGTAGATGCCGCGGAAATACGCGTTCTGATTGGTGGCGGCATTGATCGCCAGACCCGGGATGGAATTTGCGGGCGAGGCTGCCTGATCGAACAGTGTATTTTCGAAGTTCTCCGAAATACCACCGTTGTACTGCGAGAGAACGAATGTGCCATACGGACCTGTCAGCATGACCAGGAGGTCACCGACTGCCGTGTGCTGGATATCAACCATCACTTCGAGATCGCTGATGGTGAAGACATCGTTGATGGTAATGGAGCTAGACGCCGTACCGAAATCGACGATTGGCACATTGGCGTTTTCTCGTTGGTACTCCCAGAGAGCGGTTTGAGCATACACCGCGGAGGAGCTGAGACAGGCAAACGCCATAAGAACCATAAACAGTCGAGCTGTTTTCATGGATTCCTCCTATCGAGTGAGAGAAAAGCGGAATAGTCGTATGGTGAGGGGCAACCAGATGATTCATCAAACTACCATTTCGAGGTTCGAAAGTCAAGCTGACGCGCTGAAGGCCCGACGTACCCAACATTACATTTTTCACACGGAAACGCACAGATTGCACAGGCGACTCGTACGATCACCCGGTTGGCAAATGCACGGGCAAATACTACATTAGCTTGCTATGACCGGACCGGCAGAAGATACCTCCCGCCTGTACTTCCTTTCCGATGTCCACCTCGGTGTCGGCACTCCCGACATCGAACGACGAAAACGGGATCTGCTGCTGCATGTCTTCGACATCATGCGGACCGATGCCGCCGGACTTTATATTGTCGGGGATCTCTTCGATTTCTGGTACGAGTACCGCCATGCCGTCCCGCGCGGGATGCACGCCGTCCTCACCGCCCTGGAAGCCCTCGCTTGCCGCATCCCCGTCGTCTATCTCGCCGGCAACCACGACTTCGCCATCGGTCGCACGTTTACCGACATGAACATTCGCGTCGAACGCGACGATGTCAGCTTTGAACACGAGGGTACACGGTTCTGGGTCTTCCACGGCGACGGTCTTGCTCTTCGCGACGGAGGGTATCGCGCACTTAAACGCGTACTGCGAAATCCCCTCTCCCAATGGCTCTTCCGCTGGCTGCACCCGGATGTCGGCATCGGACTCGCACACAGATTTTCGCACGGGAGCCGGGATCATACATCATCGAAGGATTTCGGTGAACATGACGGGATGTACGGCGAGGCGGAGCGTCGTATCACCTCAGGCACCGACATCGTGGTCATGGGGCACCGACATCGCCCCTCCCTCACACCCATCGGAAACGGTCTCTACGTCAACCTCGGCGACTGGATCCACCACTTCACCTACGCCGTCCACACACGCGGTTCGATGCAGCTGATGACCATGAAAAACGGATACGCGGCTCCCTTTTCGGAGGACAGATGACCCCGCAGCGCTTCTGGGGCATCACCCTCGGCGTTGTCGCCGCGCTCGGCGTCCTGTATCTGTTGTGGGATGTGTTCAGCGGACTCCCGAGCCTCGAGGAACTGGAAAATCCCCGTCCCCCCTACGCGACACGCGTCTATTCGATCGATGGCGATCTCATCGACAAGTTCTATGAAGAGAATCGCTCGCGCATCACCAGCATCGACAGCATCCCGCCCGCCTTCGTCCAGGCCCTGCTCGCCACCGAAGATCGTCGCTTCTTCGAGCACTGGGGTGTGGACCTGCGTGCAGTCGCCCGCGTCGTGCTCGTCAATCTCTCGCGCTTCTCGCTGCGCGGTCCCGGAGGAAGCACCGTCACCCAGCAGCTGGCGCGCAAGCTCTTTCTCACCAACGAGGTGAGTATCACCCGGAAGCTGCGCGAGATGCTCACCGCGGTGCAGATCGAACGCCGCTACACGAAGAACGAGATTCTGACGATGTACCTGAATGTTGCGCCCTTCGGCCGAGGTGCGTACGGTCTCCAATCGGCAGCTCAGGAATTTTTCGACCGCTCGCCGAAGGATCTCACTGTGGCCGAGTGCGCCTTCCTCGTCGGTGCATTGAAGAATCCGACGCGCTATGATCCACGACGCAACTACGAGTATGCAGTGACGCGGCGAAACACCGTACTCATGCGCATGCGTGAGGAAGGCCATATCGACGATGCGCAGTATGCGGACTTCTGTGCAGATTCGATCGTCACACGCTCGCGCGTACGCTCGGCAGGCATCGCACCCCACTTCGTCGAGTACGTCCGCCAGCAATTGCGCGAGCGCGCAGAAAAGCATGGCTTCAACCTGTATCGCGACGGACTCTCCGTGTACACGACACTCGACAGCCGCATGCAGCGCCACGCAAATCGCGCAGTGTCCGAGCATCTCGAGACCTTCCAGAAAACCTTCTCGCGGGCATGGTCGTTCGACTCCCCACGCCGCCGCGCCCTGCTCGCCGTTGCACTCTCCATCGCTGCGAAGGCCACCCCCGAGTACGCCACGGCACGCACTGTAGACGAGAAGGACCTCGCGCTCATCCGTCTGCGACGCAATCCACACTTCGTTGATTCCGTCATGCGGGCGCTCACGACCGTCCAGGTCGGCTTCGTGGCCATCGATCCGAAAACGGGACAGATCCGCGCCATGGTCGGCAATTCGGAAATGAATTTCCGCTATGGACTCAACCACGTCACACAGATCCAACGCCAACCCGGTTCGACCTTCAAGCCGTTCATCTATACGGTCGCGATCGACAACGGCTACTCCCCCGCCTACCAGCTTCCGAACGAACCGGTCTCCGTCGCCGACGGCAGCGGCAGTACCTGGTCCCCTCGCAATTTCGGCGGCGAAACGGGAGGCATGTACACACTGCGGCGCGGGCTGCAGAACTCGGTCAACCTCATCGCCATCCGCGCGATGATGGAGCTCGCACCACCGGATGAGGTGGTCCGTTATGCACAACGTATGGGACTCACCACCACGCTGCGACCCTACCCCTCGCTCGCGATCGGAACCTCGGAAGTGATCCCTCTCGAGATCATCGCAGCCTATGGTGCCTATGCAAATGAAGGACTCTCCGCAAAGCCCTACGGCATCCTCCGGATCGAAGACCGCAACGGGCGCATCGTCGAGCAGCAGAATCCGGAAATCCGCGAAGTGCTCAGCAAGGAGACCGCCTTCATCATGTCGTCAATGCTGCGATCGGTCATGACCGGCGGGACGGGCGCATCGACACGCGCATGGTTTGCCGGTCCCGCCGGCGGCAAGACCGGCACGACACAGGACTATGCGGATGCCTGGTTCATCGGCTTCACACCAAATCTGGTTGCCGGCGTATGGACGGGATTCGACGACCGCCGCATCACCTTCACCGGCAGTTACGGGCAGGGAAGCGTCGCCGCCGGTCCCATCTGGGGTCGCTTCATGAAGTACGTGTACGGAGACAAACGCATCGGCCTTCCGGTTCTCGATTTCATCGCTCCGGAAGGTGTCGCGCAGCTCGAGATCTGCCTGGAGTCGCAGCAACTTGCCACCCCGTTCTGCCCGTCGAAGGTCACCGAATACGTCAACACGCGCTCCATGCCTGCCATGTGCACGAAGCACGGCGGCCCGCAGTAATACTGGAGTTTCACATCCCTTTTTCCTCCATGCTGCGATCCGCTTTTGCGCAGCTTGCTTTCGTCTGTGCAAGCCACTAGCTTGACGTCGTTCCAACAACCACTGATCACACACCTTATGGAAGGAGCGAGGATGAAAACCTCCCTTCAAGGCGCATGCATCTTGCTCTGCGCAGTCGTGTTCTTCGCCGGGTGCGGGGGAAGCGGCGGAGACGAGCAGAAAGGTGCTCTCGACAAGCTGCAGGAGCACGCCAATACCGTGCAGAAGGCAGCCGAGGCGATGTCGGAATCCGCCCAGCAGACCCGCGAACCGGTCCCCCCCGTCAGCTTCCGGGTCCTCATCGGTTTTCTGCCGACCTCCGTCGGCGACTTGAAGGCTGGAGAGCCCGATGGTGAAACCACAAGCATGGGCGAGTGGCAATTTTCCCAGGCGAAGATCTCGTTCACCAGTGACGACGGTGCACGATCGGCGGATGTGTCGATCTTCGATTACGCCTACATTCAGGCCCTGTACGCCCCCTTCCAGATGATGCTCAAGATGGGCTACAACCGCGAATCGACAAAGGGGTATGAGCGCTCGACGACCATTTCCGGCATGACGGCGCTCGACAAGTGGGAGGCTTCCGACAAGTCTCACGAAGTGACCGTCCTGATCGGTGACCGGTTCATCGTGACCTGCCATACCCGGGGACTCCCCGAAAACGTCGCCATCCAGACACTGGAATCCATGAAGCTCAAGGAACTCTCGACGCAGAAGGCGACCTGATTCACAGCCGGCATCTGTTCCCGGTACACAGTACGACGGCGGCCCGATGGCCGCCGTTTCTCTTGTGCGCACGTGACGATCGGTGACTAGCGGTGCGGGGAGCGCTCCGTCGCGAGCAGGCGCGTGAGGGTTGCGAGTCCGGAAAAGACGCGGGGACCGGGGCGCAGGAAGACATCCGCATCGACGAGGTGTACGGCTCCCCGGCGCACCGCGGTGACACGGCTCCACTCGGGATGACGTTCGGCGAGCATGCGGCCTGTGATCTGCAGGTCGGTCGGCAACAGGAGCATGTCGGGATTGCGCGTGAGCACATCTTCCCGGCTGAGTGCCGGATAGGGCTGCTCGGCGACGCGCCCGGCATTGCGTCCCCCGGCCAGACTGATCAATTCGTCGAGGAAGGTCCCTGCCCCCACCACGATCAGTGGGTCGATCGACAGCACCATCAACACGGACGGGTGCTGCGCGTCTCGCTCGATGCGGCGGCTGCCGTCCGGCCACGACGTATCCGCCGCTACGCTTCGCGCCTGCCCGCGGATCGCCGCCAGCGAGTCAGCCAGGCGGCCTGCCTCGCGCGAGCGGCCCGTGACGCTTCCCAGCAGGCGCAGCGATGCCAGCACGCCGTCGAGCGTGCGGGGCTGCGTGACCAGACAGGGCACATCCAACCGGAGGAGCGCGTCGAAGGTCTCGCGCCGATTTCCCTCGATAGACAGCACGACCAGGTCGGGCTTGAGGGCGATGATGCGTTCGATGTCGGGCATGAGCATGTCGCCGACGCGTGGCAGGGTGGTGGCGGCTTCGGGATAGGTGCAGTAGGATGTCACTCCGACAAGCAGATCACCTGCGCCGATGGCGAAGAAGCTCTCGGTGATGCTCGGTGCGAGGCTGACGATGCGACGCGGCACTCGGGGGAAGCTGAGCGCGCGCCCGAGATCGTCACGGATCCGCAGCGCCTCTGCTGCGCGCGTTGCGCCGCGTGCGTCCGCGAGGCTGTCCCGTAGCGAGGATCCGGAGCTGCGCGACTCCGTCCCGTTACTGCACGAGGCGAACAGCAGGCCGGTTGCGAAAAGCAGCAGCACCCTGCAACGAGCCTGCAAGACAGCACGAAGGACCGCCGGAGCGGTCCTTCGTGCTACGAGGCCTCGACTGGCGAAACTGCGCGGGGTGCTACTTTCCGAAGCCAAGGATGGCCTTTATGATGTGCAGCGCCATGTGGGGATTTTCCTTCAGGCGGCGTGTCGAATAGGGATACCACTGATCGCCGAATGGGACGTAGACCCGCATGCGGTGTCCCTGCGCGACAATCGCGTCGCGGCGCTGGGGCCGTACGCCGAGCAGCATCTGGAATTCATACTTCTCGCGCGGGAGCCCCAGTCGCTTCACGAGTTCGATGCCGTGTTCAAGCAGGGGATCGTCATGCGTTGCGATGCCGACATAGGCATCGTTGCCGAGCAGCCGTTCGTTGAGCGCGCGATAATTGGCACGCACCTCTTCACGATCGCGAAAGGCGATCGCGACAGGTTCGATGTAGATGCCCTTGCAGAGACGCACGTTGGTGGGTCCCTCGGCCATGAGGGTGTTGACATCGTCCATGCAGCGGCGCATGTACGCCTGCACGACGACGCCGACGTGCCCGGGGAATTCCGCACGGAGCGTGCGATACATGCGCAGCGTCGCATCGGTCCAGGGATGATCCTCCATGTCGATGCGCACGAAATTGCCGTAGCCCTGCGCGATGCGGACGAGGTGGCGGATATTGTCTTCACAGAATGCCTCGTCGATGGCCAGACCCAGCTGCGTCGGTTTGATCGAGAGGTTGGAATCGAGGGTGTGCCGCGCGATCGCGTGCAGCACCTCTTCGGCCTTCGCGCGCATGTCGAGCGATTCTTCGCGCGTGTTGACGCTTTCGCCGAGCACATCCATCGTCGCCATGATGCCCTTGGCATTCAAGTCTTTGACGACGCGGATTCCGTCGTCGAGCGTTTCGCCAGCGATGTAGGGACGAGCGAAATACCCGACAAGTGATTTGGGGATGAAGGGAAGAGTTTTTGCGATGAGTGTACTGAGTACTGACATGCTCGATGTGCGGTTGATGAGAGGATTGCCGGACGACCACGCAACATGCGTCGGAAGTCTCCGGACATGTCAAACTTACCGACCGCCGCACGCAGAAGCAAGACAAAGGGGTCCGATACTCCCCCGATTTCGGGCCGGACGGCACCGCTCAATGGATGAAAAAAAGTGTTCATCGAGACGACGCGGATTCCGCGCCGCTCGATGAACATGCCCACAGGAAGGAATGAAAGGTACAGCGGATGTATGAGGAGGGAAGCAGAAAAGGTCGCGTCTCCGGTCCGAGGCGCCCACCGCCGAAGGACCGGTCCTCAATCAGGGGAACAACCAGTTTTCGAGTTCGACAAGCACGTGCTCGTCGGTTTCGCGGCGCAGCGCCTGATGCAGTGCGCGTGCAGCCGCGGGACGGTCGGATGAAGCAAGGCGAGGAATTGCGGCGCGGCGCAGATACGCATGTTCGCTTTCGATCGCGCTGAGCCATGTGCTCAGCAGAAGGCTGTTGCGCATCCCGGCGGTCATGTCGACGATCTGCTTCCGCTCGGAGTCGTCAGCTGCTTCATAGAGGCCGATCAGTGCCTCGGCAACAAGCTCCGACACATCCGCCTGTTCCGACCGCCTCGCGATCGATTCGAACGAGGTGATGATTTCCTTGCGGTACATGCCCCAGAACGTGCGTGTCAGTCTGGCCAGCAGATCGTATTCCTCAACCCCGCCGAGAAATCCCACCGCGCGGATGTAGAACGGGAGAAGGGAGATGCTCACGCTCTCGGGTGTGGGGTACTTCTTGTAGAGAAGGCGGAGAGACTGCTCGTCACCCAGACGAGAGAAGATGTTCAAGCAGACTTTGTCAAGCGCGTGAGAGGTGCTGGAGAGAAACAGCGCGTTGACAAGGCCGACTGCCGTCTTTTCATTGCTCTGTTCGATCTCCTTGAGCGCAGACAAGATCAAATGCTGATCACCATCGTGCCTTGAATCGAACTGCTGCTGCCCGGAAGGAGTCGAATTCTGCATGGTTTTCATAAAGACGTTCTTCTTGACGGAGTTTTTGATGTCAAACCTGATCATGTCTGCTCAAGGCGAAGGTGTTCCGTATGGGAGTGACCTCTGATGCTGATCACGCGTACAAGACAAAACACTTCAATGCCTGTGCCATATCAATTTCGACTCCGGAAATCGTTGAATTTCAACCGTTCTCACGATTCTCGCGGTGAAATCTCCATCGAATGCTGCAAATATGACAAGAAAAACGGATAAACCCTGCATGCGGATCCCACTGTCCAATTTCTGTACAAATGTAGAATTTTCAAGAAAATGCAAAAACGTGCAGCCGGAGCTGCATGAGCCGGAGCTGCATGCTCACGCGAGCAGCGAACGGTAGACCTCCATGGTCCGCTCGGCGATCACGGTATTCGAATAGTGCGCGAGCACGCGCCGGCGGCCGACCGGACCCAGTTGCCGGCGCAGGTCGGGCGATCCGGCGAGCAGCGCGAGCTGTCTGCGCAGATCCTCCACATCCCGCTCGCGGAAGGTCAACCCCGCATCCCCGATCACGTTCGGGATCTCCGCATGCGTCGAACCCAGCACCGGCACCTCGCTCGCCATCGCCTGCACGAGCACCTGACCGAACTGCTCCTTCCAGTGGGGAACAGTGTAGGAGGGCAGCACGAGCATGTCCATCGCGTTGATGTAGCGGGGGATGTCGGCATGCGGCACGGACGTGATGATGCGAAGCTTCCCCTCGAGGCCGCGTTGGGAAGCCTCCTGACGAATCCCCTCCTCGAGCTGTCCTCCCCCGATATACAGCAATGTGAACGGAACGTCCAGGGTCGAGGCTGCATCGAGCAAATCCAGCACACCCTTCTCGGGCACGAAGCGGCCGATGAAGCCGATCACCACGCCCTCGAGTCCGAGTTCGCGCCGCAGCGCCGAACCATCGCGGGCGGCAAACAGCTCGGTGTCGAGTCCAAGCAGCGGCATGACGTGAATGGGACGCGTGAAGCCCTTCGCGCGGAGGATGTCGCGCGCATCGCCGTTGCCGCAGATGGCCGCGTCGGATTGCGCGAGATTCGCGCGCTCGATGCGGTCGAAGGGGAAACGCAACTGCTTCTCGAAGTTCATCCACGTGAAGAAGAGCGTGCGTGCACGCGGCGCGTACAGGCGCCGGTAGCACAGGGCCTGCCGGTAGCTGAGCGCGTCGGTACCCTCCTCGACGTGAAGGATGTCGGGGGCGAACCCGCGCATACCCATGTCGAGGCTGCGGTAGGCATGCGCCGCCTCCTTGCCGCTGAAGAACACCGGCAGGGCGCGGATGTCGAGCTCGTCGTCGCGATGGTCGGCATACCGCAGGGTGAACAGGTAGTCGCGCCATTCGGTCGGCACCACGATGCGCAAGCGCACGCCGGGCATGGCCGCCAGCGCGCGCCACTTCTCGCGTCCGACGCGCGTGATGTACGTGTGACCGACGACGAGAATGTTCATCGCGCCTTCCACCAGCCGATCGCACGCTCGTACACAGCCACGGTGCGCTGACTGATTGCAGGCCACGCGAACTCGCGCTCGACCCGCGCGCGCGCGCCTGCCCCGAGGCGCGCACACAGATCAGCGTCGCCAAGCAGCCGCAGATATGCGTCGGCGAGCTGCTCGGGCCTGCGCGGTTCGACCAGCAGTCCGCTCACCCCGTCTTCGATGATCTCGGGAATGCCCCCGACATTCGTGCCCACCAGCGGCAGTCCGCTCGACATCGCCTCCAGTCCCGAAATCGACGTCGCCTCCATCAGCGAGGGCAGCGTCGCAATTGTCGCCAGCGCATAGAAGCGCGGCATCGCCGTGTTCGGCACATTGCCCGTGAAGAAGACATCGTGCTTCTGCCCCTCCACCGCCAGCATCGACTCGAAACGCGCACGCTCTTCGGGGAAGCCGCCGCCCACGATCAGAAACTGCACGTCGGGACGCTGCGCACGCACGAGGGGAATCGAACGGATGAAATACTCGACACCGTTCTTCGGTTCGAGACGACGGGGACACACGACGATCGGACGGGTGGGATCGAGGCCGTAATCCTTGTCGATCACGTCGAAGGAGCCGCCCGGCGCGAACTTCTGCGCGTCGACACCGTTCGGGATGTAGAATAGGTGATCGCCCGGCACGCCCGTCGCCAAGCTCTTTTCGTGCAACTCGAGACTGGGACTGATGATCGCCTGGGGATGTCCGAGGAAGGTCCGGATCCGGAAACGTCCCGCCTTCGTCTCGAAGTATTCGAGGTAGTTCGACGTGTGATTCGTCCACACCAGGGGGAAGCGTCCGCGCAGCGTCATCGTGGTCCAGCAGTTCGGCGTCAGGTCGTGCCAGTGCAGCACATCGAACCGCAGCCGTGCGTGCAGTGCGAGGATATGCGCGCGCACCGTGCGTACGTACACCAGGTGCTTCACCTTCGGGGTCTGGTTCTCGACGAACAGCTTGTGCACGGTGATGCCGTCGAACTCCTCGACCCGGTTCTGCCCGGGACCATACACCGGATGCACCAGATGCACGGTGTTTCCCGCCGCCGCATGGGCACGCGCCAACTCATGTGCGTGCGTGGCCATGCCACCGATGTTCGGAAGAAAGTCGCTCGTCAGCAGGAGAATGTTCATATCGTCAGCGTGTTCGTTGGTTGGAGAAGATGGCCGGCCGCCTCATGCCCCGAGCAGTGCGCGCGCGTCGTCGACGATGCGCGCCAGCCTGTGCACGGCCTGATGCTCGCGCTCGGCACGCGCATGCCCCGCCGCCGCGATCGCCAGACGCTCGTCGTCGTGCGCGATGTAGTATGTGATCTTCTCGCGCAGTTCCTCGGGCGTCTCGAAGCACGCGATCTCGCGTCCCTCGACATACAACTCCTCGGCCTGCTCGCGCGAACGCTGCGTGAGAAGAAATCCCCCGAAACCGGGAATCTCCAGCGTCCGCACATTGTGCGAATCCCTGTTCTGCTCGCGCAGGAAGTTCAGGTGGATCTTCGAGACCGCAAACAGCTTCGAAATCTCCTCGCCGTACACCGCATTGCCCCGCCAGCGCGCGCGCAGCGGCGTGCCCTCTGCCACGTGCTCCCACATATTGCCCCACACCGCTAGATCCATGTCGGCGATCTTCTCGAGCCACCACTCGCGCATCGGCTCCCAAGTCCCCGCGAACACCGCACTCGTCGCGTACTTCTCGCGGTCGGCCGCGCTCACCGCCTCGGGCGGCTTTAGCATGGCGGGATCGTAGCAGAACGGCAGATACTCCACCCTGCCCGCGCCTGCCGCCCGCAGGGGATCCATGAGCGACTTCGCGTAGATGTAATAGATGTCGAAGAGCGGGATGCTCGCAATGCTGTCGCGCGTCGCGTTCCGGTTCTCGGTGTTGAACGGTCCGTCGGGATACCACTGCAACAGCACCGGTCCGTATCTCTCCTTCACTTCCCGCAGCGCGCTCTCGTAGAGCGTTTCGGCTTTGAGGAGGAGGATGACGTCGGGCCGCAGATCGCGGACGGTCGCGACGAACTCCGCGTTCATCCTGCGCCGGTTGATCCGTCGCGACACCGCCCCCACCAGCGGAAGCCCCCCGCCCGCAGTGAACCGTGGCACGCGGAAGTCGAACACCGTCACCTCGCAGCCGAGCTGCTCGAGGGAGGGCCGGTACGACCAGCCCCCCGTCCCATACCAGTACTCGCACACCAGCAGCAGCTTCATTCCGTCTCCGAAGTCGATGATGCCGATCCCCCGCCCCTGCGGAACGCCGTGTGCACGACTGCGATGTGCGCGCGCAGGGAGCGTCCCTCGACGAGCAGTTCGAGCGCGCCGTACACCGCGAAGATGATCGCACCGTGCACGAGCAGCGCAGGAATCGGATGGGAAATGCCCGTGGCAGGCAGCAGCCAGAACACGAGTCCCGCCGCGGCCGCGACCAGCACCGGCAGCACGAGGGTCTTCCAGAGATTGATCTCCACGTGCATGCCGGCGCGGATGATGAACGCAATGTACATCGCGAGGATGCTCGCCACCATCGCCCAGGCCGCACCGGTCACGCCCTCGAGCGCGACGAGCACGAAGATGGCGGGAAGAAAGACCGTGACCTGTACGATGCGGGCGAGCGCAACATCGCCCGGACGACCCAGCGCATAGAACAGCATCTTGAAATTCTCCACCACGGGGTGCAGCACCGCATACACGGCAAGGATGCGCAGCACGGGCGCGGAGACGCCCCATTGCTCGCCGAGCAGGGCCTGCAGAAAGTTCTCGGGGATGAGCAGGAAGACGAGTCCGAAGGGCAGCAGCACGCGGATCAGGAAGAAGTTCACCAGCGCATAGGCATCCGACAGCGACCGCTCTCCCGTCGACATTTTCGAATACACCGGCATCGCAACGCCGATGATCGTCGGTGTCACGATGCGCGCGGGATAGCGCGCAGCGAGAATCGCACGGTCGTAGATGCCGACCTGCTCGTAGCTGCTGAAGCGCTTGACGACAATGCGGTCGAGTTCGGTGTAGAGCACTTCGAGCGATCGCGAGCTGAGATACTTCCAGCCCTGCGAGAGAAACCAGCGCGCAGTCTCTCGCGAGTAGGTGAAGCTGACCGACCAGCCCGCGAACAGCCAGCTTCCCGCAAGGAACACCACCGCACCCGCGCTCTGTCCGGCAACGAGACTCCAGACACCGAATCCCGCCCATGCGCAGGAGACCGCGGCGAGGGGATTGGCGAGGTTCATCACCAGGGCGATCATGGAGATCGTGCGGAACTGCAGGTTGCGCTGGAGAATCGCGTCGAAGTGCTGTCCGAAGAGGTTCAGGATGTTGACAGCGACCAGGGTCACGAGCACGGCGATCTCCGTCGCGCTCAGCGGCCGGAAGAACATGTAGGCGGTGATTGCAATCGCCGTCATCAGCATCGTGACCAGCGCCAGTGCGACATTCAGCAGCAGCGCGGTCGAGTACAGATGCTCGCGCTGCTCCTGCGTCTGCACGATCGACAGGTTGAACGAGAACGCAGTGAGAATGAACAGGAATTCCTTGATGCTGTTGGCCACACCGAAGAGTCCGTAGTCCTCTTTGAGCAGCAGGCGCCCGAGCATCGCCACCGACAGCATGCCCACACTCTGGCTCAGGTAGTTTGAACCGCTCGTCCACAGGGCGCCGACCAGGGCCTTGCGCGCAATGCTCATGTGCTCCGCTCCATGTGTGACTGCGCCGTGCCGCCGAGCAACTCCTCGTACACGCCGACGACACTCCGCGTGTAGCGCGCCCAGGTGAACTGCTGCACATGCGCGGCCGCCGAGGTGCCCATGGCGGTGGCTTCCGATGGATGGTCGCGGAACCAGGTGAGCCTGGCCATCAGGGACTCCACATCGCGTATCGGGATCACCCAGCCGTCGAGTCCATCCCTCACCACACTGCCCGTGTTTTCCGAAACGAGCAACGGCACGCCGCAGGCCATGGCCTCGTAAGTGACGAGCGCGCTGCCCTCCTGCAGCGAGGGCAGCACGAACACCGAGGCGTTCGAGTATTCGCGGTACAGCTCCTCATGCGGCACGTGGCCGCGCAGCGTGAAGAGGCCGTCGTAACGGGCGAGCACGCCGCGCATCTCTTCTTCGACGCGGCCGGCGAGCACGAGTTCTGCGTCGCGCATGCCGAGACGTTTCCAGGCCTCGAGCAGGTAGTGCACGCCCTTCTGAATCCCGATGTTGCCGACGAACAGCACGCGGAACACCTCGTCGCGTTTCGGCTCGGCACGGAACGCCGCGAGGTCGATACCGTAGGGTATCGTCGCGAGCTTGCCCGCGGGAACGCCCGCCTCGACAAAGCTGCGCCGCACGAACTCGCTGGGAATCACCACCTTGTCTGCCTGCGCGATCTCCTCGAGTCCCTTCTCGATGATCTGGGGATGCGCCCGCTCGACGTGCACGCCGTAGCGCTCGAACTCCTCGCGCAGAATCGCATCCTGATAATGGGGATGCGTCGAGCCGCGCTCGATCACGACGCGTGCACCGTGCCGCCGTGCGACCTGCATCGACACCAGCGCGTAGTTGCCCCACGCATGAAAGATGTCGCAGGGGGGGATGTAGCGCCGCGCCAGTCCGTCAAAGAGATTGTCCTTCACGTACGAGTAGTACCCCGCGCGCCGCCACGCCGGCACCATGCGCACGAGCATGCCGATGTACTCGGGCGCCCCGATGGCCGTGAAGCGCCGCGAGGGCAGCAGCTTCTTCACGTACCACGCCTTCGTCGTGATGATCTTCTCGAGATACCCGAGTCGGTCGAGTTCCACGGCAAGGGGGATGGCGTGGAACCGACCACCCACCGAGATGACTACCCGCACGGGGCCTCCGCCTTGTCTGCCGGTCGCGTCAGGCGCCTTCCGTCGTCGCCGGTGTGGAAGCCTTCCGGCCCGCGAGCCTGCGACGGACCCATAGCACGAGGTAGACGAGCAGCACGATGCCGAGCAGATAGTTCGTGACGGTTGTGACGATGAGTCCCGCCTCGTAGGTCTTCGGCTCGAACCTGAGCTCGAGCGTGTGCTTCCCGGCGGGAATCACGAAGGCGCGCAGCAGGTAGTCGCTGCGCAGGATGTCGATCGGCGTGCCGTCGAGCGCGGCGGTCCACCCGCTGGGATAGTACACCTCGCTCATCTTCAGCAGCGCTTCGGCCGGCGTCTCGACCTCGAAGGTGATGCTGTTGATCGTGAAGCCGGTCACGCGGGCCTTCGCGTTCGCGAGCGCCGCTTCGTCGAGCTGCGGCAGATCGCGGCCGAGGGGAGCGCTCAGATAGGCGATCTGATCGGGCTGGTACCCGGGCACGGTGCCGATGGTCTTGAACATGTCGGCATCGCTTGCGATCACGGTGTCGCGTCCGACGAAGAAGGCGCGCGGCAGCACGGCGCGATTCTCGTAGACGTCCTCCTTCGTGCCCACATAGACCCGCGTGAGCCAGGGTGCAGAGAGGGGGACGCCCGTCGGAACCACGACATACCTGCAGTTCAGCATGCTCAGGAGCGCCCAGTTCGCACCGTCGATCTCCTGCGCCGACGTGAACTGGAATTCACGGAAGAGGGAATTCCGGACGTCGTCATACAGTTTCATCTTGGCAGGATGGTAGCCGGCCACGCTCTGGATGCCGAAGGACACGTAGTAGTTGTCACCACCGTGCGCACTGACGGGAAGGATGCGGAAGAGTCCCTCCTGCTTCTGCAGGAAGTCGACGACGTCGGACCGACTGAGCGTCTGTTCCTGTTCGACGGCGGGCGACATGTGCATGGGCTTGTAGTCGACGATCCACCAGTCGACAACGAGCACGATGAGCAGGCCAGCCTGCAGCAGCATGTAGCTGGTCTTGCCGCGCACGAAGGTCCACACGAGACCTGCGGTGAGCGCCATGAACACGAGCGCGAGTATCGCGTCGTTCTTCGCCATGCCGTAGATGCCGTCGCGGGTGAGATTCCGCGCTCTGGGATCAAGCTGAGATAACTGCCCCTGAGCTGCGGCTTGTTCAACCTGCTGCATGTAACTGTGGTATTGCGGTTGATTCTTCTGCATCTCGCGTGCGATGGTCTCCTTGATGCCGCCCGCGGAGACGAGGAGCAGCAGTACGAGCACGGCCGCCGCACCGACGGGAATCCAGATCTTGCGCGTGAGCGCCTTCTCGTCGCCCGTCGTGCGCTCGCGCACCCGCGTGATGATCTCGGTCAATCCCGCGCCGGCGAGCATCGCCATGACGAGGGCGTTGATGTAGAGGATCATCGAGGGAATGCGGAAGTTGTTGAAGAAGGGCACGTAGTTGAAGAAGAGGTTGTACACCAGATCGAAGTTGCGTCCGAGCGAGATCAGCGTGGTCAGGATGCCGAGCACGACCCAGAAGTGGATGAACTTGTCTTTTGGACGCAGCATGATACCGAGCAGGGCGAGCGTCGAGATCACGATGCCGAGATAGATCGGCGATTCGGTGAAGGGCATCGAACCCCAGTAGGTCGGCGCACCGAAGCCGACGAACGACGGGACGAAGAACGTGATGATCTCGAGGAAGCTGAAGCTCCAGTTGGTGGCGTATTTGTAGTCAACGCCACCACCAGCAGGACCATGCCCCGATCCGCCCGAACCCGCGCCGCGGATCGAGAAGTCCTTGTACTCCCATGCGGCGAAGTAGGGACCCGACAGCATCAGGAACGCGAACACGGCGGCGAAGAGGGTGATGCCGATCACCATGAGCGCCGTGGCGGGCTTTGCGCCCTCGTACCATTTGTAGAGCGTGTAGAGTCCGACCACCAGCAGGTTGTAGAAGATCATCTGCACGTGCCCGCTGTTGAAGGTCAGGTGCATGGCCACGACAAGCAGCGCGATGCGCAGAATCGTCCGCCGCTCATACAGCATGTCGACCAGCAGCAGCAACGCCGGCAGCCAGGCGAACACGGTGATCTTCGTGTTGTGCCCCGCCATGATCCAGTTCAGCGAATACAGCGAGAAGACCACCGACACCGCCACGAGAAACGCGGTGAAGGGTTCGAACTTCCGCCGCAAACCGAACATGTAGGTGAACAGGCCGAGCAGGAAAAAGTTGAAGATGTCCCAGAACGGTGCGGGCAGCGGCAGGATGTTGACGATCGCCTGTGCGATGCCGTACACCTGGAGGATCAGCATCGGCTTGAGGGGATCGAGAACGGTGTGCAGGTACATGCCGTGACCCGGCGACGAGCTGCCCCAGGTGGGCATGCCCGAAAAGACATAGGGATTCCAGAAAGAATTTATCCCGTCTTCACGCGCCTTCTGAATGTAACCCTGCTCATACTGGATCGGTGACAGGTTGTCGGGCACGTTGAACACCTTGCCCGAGAAGAAGGCCTCGTGGAAGAACACCACGAGCAGCAGGGCGATCAGCCCGACGTAGATGGCATGGGGACGCGACTGCAGGAACGAGGGCAGCGCGAGCGAGGCGGTGGAACGCGAGCGCGTTTCCCGCACGGACTTGGGACGGACTTTCGACATGGCAGAGAGTGGGTAGAGTCGCTAGGATGCGGTGGGGAACATCTCGAAATGTAGCCAGACCGCCCGAGGCTTCCAAAGCCCGAAAAGGTGAAAACCATGGCGGTCATAAAAAAACGGCACGCTCATCGCGTGCCGTGCATTCACTGCCTATGTCTGCTCGAGAAAACTCAGGCGACGCGCTTCTGGCCGCCTTTCGAGGGTGCCACCTTCATGGCGCGGACGCTGACTTCCACGCGGTCAAGGTCCACGCTCACTTCGGCATTGCAGTACGGGCAGTATTTGGCCGTCTGGATGTCGAAGCTGATCGTGTTCTTGCACATCGGACATTCGGTGATGACCATGCCGATCACCTTTCCGATCTGCTTGACCTTCACGGGTTTGGCGGCAGTTTTCTCCATCGTCTTCAATTCGTCACCAGGTTAGTGTGTATTTCGGAACATCAGCAACAAATGTACAATGGTTCCGAGGCCGGTTCAAGGTGTTTTTTTGGTGGCACGTCTGGTTTTTTTCGCGTCGACGGCGGCTTCCCCCGAAATGAGCGCCAGATCGAGGATTTCGCGCATGGTGGACACCAGATGGATGGTCAGTTCCTTCCGCACGGATTCCGGGATTTCCTCCATGTCATCTTCGTTCTTTTTCGGAAGGATGACGGTTTTTATCCCGGCTCTGTGCGCAGCGAGGACTTTCTCCTTGACACCTCCGATCGGAAGCACTGCACCGCGCAAGGTGATTTCGCCGGTCATGGCCAGGTCGTTGCGCACGAGGCGGCCGGTGAGCAGCGAGGTGATGGCCGCGAGCATGGTGACACCGGCCGAGGGGCCGTCTTTCGGCACGGCACCTGCCGGCACGTGGACGTGGATATCGAAGTGGTGGCGGAAATCGGGGTCGATGCCGAGTTCGGTCGCCTGGCTGGCGATCCACGTCATGGCAGCCTGGACGCTTTCCTTCATGACGTCGCGCACCTGACCGGTGATGGTGAGCATCCCCTTCCCTTTCATCTTCGAGGCTTCGATGAAGAGGATGTCGCCACCGACGGGGGTCCATGCGAGTCCCGTCGCGATGCCGGGTGTGCAGACGCGCTCGGCGGCTTCGGGGTAGAAGCGTCGTGAACTGATATAGGACGTAAGGTCGTCTGGGGTGACGTCGACGCGGTCGGTGATGCCTTCGGCGACACGCTGGGCAACGCCGCGGCACACGTCGGCGATCTTGCGTTCGAGCGAGCGGACGCCAGCTTCGCGGGTATAGCGGTCGGCGATGGCAGCGATGGTGTCATCGCTCATCACGAGCTGCGCTTCCGTCAGTCCGTGCTCGCGTATCTGCTTGGGCATGAGGTGGCGGCGCGCGATGTGCACCTTCTCGTCGAGGATGTAGCTGGGGATCTCGATGATCTCCATGCGATCCCGCAAGGCGGGCTGGATGGGTTCGAGCATGTTGGCGGTGGCGATGAACAGCACCTTCGAGAGATCGAAGGGCACTTCCAGATAGTGGTCGCTGAAGTGCGCGTTCTGTTCGGGATCGAGCACCTCGAGGAGTGCCGAGGTGGGATCCCCCCTGAAATCGTTGCCGACCTTGTCGATTTCGTCGAGCACGACGACGGGATTGTTCGAACCGCTCTTGCGGATGCTCTGGATCACGCGACCCGGCAGGGCGCCGATGTAGGTGCGGCGATGGCCGCGGATTTCGGCTTCGTCGTGCACGCCACCGAGTGACATGCGTACGTAGGTGCGACCCATGGCCTCTGCGATCGAGCGGCCGAGGGAGGTCTTGCCGACACCAGGGGGACCCACGAAGCAGAGGATGGGTCCGCGCATGTCGTTCTTGAGCTTGCGCACCGCGAGGTATTCGAGGATGCGCTTCTTGACCTTGTCGAGTCCGTAATGGTCGTTGTCGAGCTTTGCGCGCACGGCTGCAATGTCGAGGTTGTCCTCGGTCGTCCTGCTCCATGGCATGTCGAGCAGCCAGTCCAGGTACGTACGCGCGACGGTGTATTCGGCCGAGGCGGGGTTCATCATGTTCAGGCGGCTGAGTTCCTTCTCGACCACGGCCTTGACGTCGGCAGGCATGTTCGCCTCCTCCATCTTCGTACGGATCTCGTCGAGTTCGAGCCGGTCGTTGTCTTCGCCAAGTTCCTTCTTGATTGCACGCATCTGCTCGCGCAGGAAGTATTCGCGCTGCGTCTTGTTGATGGAGTCCTGCACCTCGCTCTGGATTTTCTGGCTCAGCTCCTGGCGCTGGATGACGCTCGTGAGCGCGACGGTCACCTTCGAGAGGCGGTCGCGGAGACTCTGCACCTCGAGCAGTTCCTGCTTCTCGGGCACGGGCTGGTTCACGAGCGCCGAGACCAGATACCCGAAGGTGTTCGGGTCGTCGGTGTTCATGATCATGTTGAGATGCTCGGGGTTGAAGTCCGGCACCAGATCCGAGAGCTGCTTGAACAGTGCGCGGATGTTGACGAGCATGGCCCCGATTTCCTCGGCATTTGCCCCGATGTTCTCATCGGAGAGTCGCTGCACGGTCGCAGCGAGATAGGGTTCCTCCTGTGTGAGGCGTTGCACCTCGGCACGATGCTGGCCCTGCACGACGATGCTCTTCGAACCATCGGGCATCGTGTAGATCTTCGCTACGCGGATCACCGTGCCGATGCTGTAGAGATCCGACAGCGTGGGCAGATCGATCGACGAATCCTTTTGCGTCAGTACGAGCACTGGAGTCTGCGTCCGGTATGCCTCCTCGATCAGGCGCACCGAACTCGGACGACCGACAAACAGCGGCATCATCTGTCCCGGAAAGAACACGATGTTGCGCAACGGCAGAATGGGCATGATGTCGTGTGCCATGGCACCAGTGATGCTCATGTCGATTGCGGAGTCTTCAGAATTGGTCATGTCGTTCATCTGTTCATTCAGGGCTGAACTGAGAGGGGATCAAACCGCATGCCATGTGCTCCGTTCCCGCGTTTCGTCAGGATGCACCCCGATCCGCACGCGGACCCTGCATCGCCAAGACCGGAAACGGCAGGAATGAGGATGAAGGATGTCAGGATGTCCGCCATTCTGGCACGAGGATTTTCGTTGCAGTTGCCTGCCGGGGGAAGTAAGTTTTCATGTCGCATCCATAACATTTCGCTCAACATATCGTGCCGGACGTGATTTCAGAGATGGTCCAGGTGCATGTCTATCGGCAGCATGTCGACGGACGTGTGGAATTCCTCATGCTGCAGCGCTCATCGGACGAGGAGATCTATCCCGATCTCTGGCAGCCGGTCACGGGTGCGATCGAGCCGGGCGAACACGCATCAGATGCCGCCCGGCGTGAAACGATCGAGGAGACCGGCATGGAGCCGCTGTCGCTCCTCGTGGTCCCTCATGTCTCATCCTTCTACTCTCCGCGACGGGATGCGGTGCACATGGTGCCGGTCTTCGCCGCACAAGTGTCCCAGCGAGCGGAGGTGACGCTCTCGAGCGAGCATCAGGCGTATGAATGGCTCGGATTTGCAGACGCACACGAACGCTCGGTGTTTCCGGGGCATCGCGACGCGCTGCGCGTGCTGATGGAGTATGTGCTCGCACCCATCGCCGTGCCGGTCCTCGTCCCTGCCTGACCGATCATCGACCGGCGCCGACTTCGACTTCAACGCCGCCTCAGGCGGCACGAACATACAATCTTCGGAGGTTGCCATGAACCGTACTGTTCGCAGTGCGGGGATGTGGACCTGCGTCACCGCGCTCTGCGCTCTGATGAGTTGCAGTTTCACGACCGCACATTTCTCGGAAATCCACCTCGCACGCGCCATCGACGAAGGGGGACGCCCGACACAGAAGACTGCAACATTCAACAAGAGCGATCCGCTTCTGTACTGTTGCGCACTCATCGCGAATACCCCATCCGAAACGGTGACCAAGGCCGTCTGGACCTATCTGGGTCCGGACGGAAGGCAGGCCATCGATTCAGCAGAAGTGACTGTCGACGAAGACCGCTGGGTGTACTTCTCGCTCCGCACGGCGGGAGCGGGCTTGCCCTATGGTTCCTATGTCGTCGACCTGTACATCATGAACAAACATCAGAGTTCGATGTCCTTTTCCATCGCTCCGCGTCTGATGAACAGTCCCGTCAAGGATGCGGTACTGGCAACATCGCTGAATGAAGCCTACGCTCCCGTTGAAACGGCAACGTCGTTCCCGCCGGCCGTGCCCGTGGTCTATGCGCCGGTCTATGTGGAGGATGCACCGGCCGGCTCCGTGATCAGTGCGATCTGGTATCAGGACATCCCGAATCAGGAATCGGTGATCATCGCCACGACCGACTTCAACGCCGAGGGCGCGGGGTGGATCGGCTTCTCCCTGACACCGAGCGCACCGCTTCCCCCGGGTGCCTATCATGTCGACGTCCTTGTCAACAATGCAACCGCGACCACCCTCCCCTTCACTGTGAAGGAATAAACACGAGGCAGGCTGCGGCCCGGCGATGGATCTGTATCGCTTCTGTGGTGATTTTCGATTCGAAACTTCAAGAAAATCAATCGATTAGCACTCTCGGGGACGGAGTGCTACCTTGCGCGGCTCTGCCGCGCTTCGTATGTTTCGGATTGACGGTGAAAGCCGCGGAGGTACTATGACAGACTTATCGGATCGCGAACAACTCGTATTACAGCATATCATCGGGCAGTACATCCAGACGGCCAGTCCCGTCGGATCACGCACGATTTCCAAACAGAGCGAACTCAGCCTGAGTCCCGCCTCGATTCGCAACATCATGGCGGATCTGGAGGAAAAGGGCTACATCGACCATCCCCATACTTCGGCGGGACGCATCCCCACGGACCTCGGGTATCGCTTTTACGTCGATCAGGTCATGTTGCGCGAGGGACTCGCCTTGCAGGAGCGGGAATTCATCGAGCGATATTTCGAGACCGTGCTGCCGCCGGATTTTGAGACGATCGTCCGTGAGTGTTCGCGGCTGCTCGGAGAAATCTCGCAGCAGCTGGCCGTCGTGTCGACCCCGCATATCGGCAGTGGTGTGCTGCGGCATCTGGATCTGATCGAGTTGTCGTCGAACCGCATCATGGTCGTGCTTTCGATCGAGAGCGGCATCGTCAAGACCATCACTTTCGAAGTCGATACCGAGATCTCACGGCAGACACTCGACCGTCTCGCGAACCTGCTGAACGAGCGGCTTGCCGGACTCACCCTGCGCGAGATTCGCGAATCCTTCAGCGAACGCGTCAAGGATGCGGCGACCGTCACCGATGATCGTCTGATCGAATTGTTCATTCAGAGTTCCGACCGCCTGTTCTCGGAACGCCTCGAGGAAAGCCGCATCTACATCGACGGAATGCGGGGCATGATGCGCCAGCCCGAGTTCGGTCAGCCCGAACGGTTGCGCGACATCATCGAGCTCGTCGAAAACAATACCGTGATCATTCACGTGCTCGAAACGATAGACGAAGACGCCTCGATCGCCATCCGCATCGGCAGCGAGACCGGTGAGGAACGGATGAAGGAATACAGCCTCATCGCCTCTCCCTACCGCATCGGTTCGATGACCGGCATGCTCAGTGTGCTGGGTCCCCGACGCATGAACTATGCCCGCATGATCGCGATTCTCGAAACGCTCTCTAAGCTCATCACACAACAATCACCACGCTGATATTCGCGGAGAACCATGTCGCACATTCCCAATCCTCCTGCACCGGACGAGGATGTGACGCAGAACACTGCGTCCGATACAGACACGTCAACGGCAGCCGATGCGCAATCCACAACACCACAGGATGCCGCGGTGTCAGAGGCCGGCACCACCGATACCGCATCCCAGAACGTGCTCGTCGATCAGCTGCGCGATCAGCTGCAGCGAAAGGTCGCTGAATTCGAGAATTACCGCCGCCGCACCGACGAGGAAAAGGCGGCGTTGATCCGCTACGGACACGAGGGGCTGCTCCTCCAGCTATTGCCCATCCTCGACGATTTCGATCGCTCGATCAAGGCCGGCTCCGACTTCCGCGACTTCGACGCATTCTTCAAGGGCATCGAACTGCTCCGCAGCAAATTCGTGAAGGCCCTCGAGAACAAGGGACTCGCGCCGATCCTCGCGAAGGGCGAACCCTTCGACGTGCATCTGCATGAGGCCATCCTCCAGGTTCCCGCCGCAGGCATCGCACCCGGCACCGTCGTCGAGGACGTCGAAACCGGATACACACTCTACGACCGCGTCATCCGACACTCCAAGGTCATCGTCTCGGCCGAGACCTCAGAATCCAACGACTCCCCAGACGCATGAAACGCGACTACTACGAAGTGCTCGGCGTCTCCCGCACCGCCGGCGAAGACGAGATCAAGAAATCCTATCGCAAGCTCGCGATGCAGTACCACCCGGATCGCAATCCGGGCAACCCGGAAGCCGAAGACAAATTCAAGGAAGCAGCAGAAGCCTATGAAGTGCTGAGCGATGCCGACAAGCGCCGCCGGTACGATCAGTTCGGGCATGAGGGGATGCGTGGACAGGATTTCTCGGGATTCTCGAACGTCAACGACATCTTCAGCCACTTCGGAGACATCTTCGGCGGGGCATTCGGGGGAAGCATCTTTGACGAGGTGTTCGGGGGAGGAGCACGGCAGCGCCAGCGCAAACGCGGGACAGGCTCTCCCGGCAGCGACCTCAAGGTTCAGCTTGTGCTCACGCTCGAGGAAGTCGCCACTGGAGCCGAGAAGACACTCAAGATCCGCAAGCAGGTCGCCTGCGGTACCTGCAGCGGCAAGGGCGCCAAGCCCGGCACGCAGATGAAGGAGTGCGGCACCTGCAATGGTACCGGCGAACTGCGGCAGGTCTCCCGATCCATCTTCGGGCAGGTCGTCAACATCGTGCCGTGCACGACCTGTGGCGGCGAGGGCACGTTTACCGTGGACCCCTGCACGACCTGCAACGGCGAAGGCCGCGTGCAGGGCGAGGAGACGCTCAAGGTCGGCGTTCCCAAGGGCGTCAGCGAGGGCAACTACATTCCCTACCGAGGCCAGGGCAATGCAGGTCGCCGCGGCGGCAATGCCGGTGATGTCTACGTGTACATCCGTGTCAAGGAACACGACCATTTTGTGCGCGAAGACGACGACATCCTGCTGGACCTCCACATCAGCTATGCGGATGCGGTCATGGGCACGGAGATCGAGGTCCCAACCATCGAAGGAACGGCCCGGCTGAAGATTCCCGGAGGTACTCCGGCGGGCCAGGTGCTGCGCATGCGCGACAAGGGCATCCCGCATCTCAACAGCCATGGCCGCGGAGACCAGCTCGTGCGCATCAACATCCATGTGCCGCAGAAGGTCTCGGGCAAGGACCGCGAACTGCTGCAGGCGCTCGATGCGTCACCGACGTTTCGTCCTGATGCTGACGAAAAGAAGGGCTTTTTCGGCAAGGTCTTCGACGCGTTCTCCTGATCATCGTCGCCACCCGGGTTGCAGATGCTCTCGTCGTTCCTGCGCATGGCGCGCTCAGTCGGATTCACTCGAGGTGAGGCGACCGCCATCCTCTTTCTGTCGCTGGCCACACTTGCGGGCGGCGTGATCCGCTGGGTCGCACCGTCCGACACCGGAAGGCTTCCGACGCATGAGGCGCTGCGCCGGCACGATTCCACGTTCGCACATCGGGCGGAAGGAGGATCCCCTTCCCTGCCGGATGGCCAGGGTGCACCATCCCCCGATCAAGGACGTGCGCCCGCTGCGGAAGCATCCGCACCGAGCCAACCATCATCCGGTATTGCCGACCTCGCCCCCCGCGTCGTGAACGTGAATACAGCGTCCGCCGCACAGTTGGAAACGCTGCCCGGGGTGGGTCCGTCGACCGCGCAGCGCATCATCGAGTATCGCAGAACTGTGGGACCCTTCCGACGCATCGAGGACATCATGAACGTGAAATCGATCGGCGAGAAGAAATTTGAGAACATGAAGCAGTATATTAGTGTGACTGATTGATTCGTCATCAGCCTGACATCGTATTAAGCGGAGGTTTTCATGTCAAAAGGTCAACCCTTCTCGTGGATTGACGCTTTACTTATCCTCGGTATCGTCGGTCTGACATTCGGACTGTGGTACGTCATCTGGTCGCCCGGGCAGGAAATGGCCCGTCAGACCAACATGAAATGGGAATCGCGTGCGCGCATGGCTGCACTGCGCACGGCCCAGATCAATTTCTACAACTCCAAGGGACATTACACGCGTGATGTGGATTCGCTGGTGACGTTCGTTGCGAACGACATGTCGGATGCTACTCGCGACAGTCTGTTCACCAAACTGTATCTGACTGCGTTCTACCCTGATTCGTTGCGCTTCTCGCCTCTCGGCCATCAAGTGTACAAGGTGGAAGTCGTCGATACGTCGGCGATCCCCCGCTACATGATCACGTGCCCCGATGGATTCGGGTACATCAGTTCGCTGACGAATCCCGACGAGCACAACAAAGCCTCCTGGGAACAGTAGTCCTCGGATGCACGGCCATCGAACGTTGGCTGTCACTCATCATATCGGCCTCGAGATCGCGGAACATTCCTTCCGTGTGACGGAAATGCGTGCGACGGACGGCTTCCCTGCCGTCCTTCGCACGTCTATGCATGAGACTCGCGACGATTTTGCCGGTCCCCTCCTGCATGCAGCCGCAACCGACGCCGCAGTCGCCGCACGCCTCTCGCAGGAGCTCACCGATGCATTGCGCGCCGGCAGCATGTACGCGACACGCATCTCGGTCGTGCTGGCCACGCAGCTTCCCCTCGTCGCCGTCCTGCCTTCTGATCCCCTGCTTCCCCTCGCGGAGAAACGCCGGCAGTTCGCGTGGGAATGCCGTGCACTGATGGCACTCGCGCCGCATGAACCGCTCTCGGTGCAGTCCTTCCTTCTCTCCCGCTCGGCAGACGCAGAGTCGTGGCTCGTCTCGGCACTACCGCAGCGAACGGTCATGTTCCTTCGCGAGATCTTCGAGCTCGTTGGTTACGACCTGTGTGGAATCGACATCGCCCACTTTTCGATCGAGAATGGCATCCGTGCCTTGCTGCGTCCCCTGACACAGGATGCAGCGGCGATCGCCGGACTTCATCCGCGACGTTGCGACGTCGGCATGGATACGGGCGGCACCTATATCGCATTCCGGTCATCGGCACTGACGGGACAGGCCCCCCTGCTCAAACAAGTGCTCGCATCGGTGCATGCCCTGCTTGACGAACGGCTCGACACGCGCCTTTCATCGCTCACCCTCCACGGTCCCCTCGCCGGTGCGGATCTCGCCATACATCTGCAGGAACTGCTGGGCATTCCCGTCACACATTTCGATGCCCGAAACCACGTCTCCTTCCTCGCCGGCTCGGATGCCGACGCCGCGCGGTCGCGTCCCGCTGCATCGATGGACGCGTCGATCTGTGCTGCCCTGAAGGGGATCCGCACGGTCCAGCCCGCCTGAGCAGCAGATCACACAAGCACGACGAATTCACGATGCGCATCATTGCAGGCAGGCTCGGCGGACGTGTGCTCCAGGTCCCGAAGCACGCTGCATTTCGTCCCACGACCGACCGCGTGAAGGAGTCGGTGTTCAGCATGCTCACCCATCGCATCGACTTCGACGGCTGTCGCGTCTGCGATCTGTTCGCCGGTAGCGGCAGCCTCGGTCTGGAAGCACTCAGCCGCGGCGCGGCACATGTGACCTTCGTCGAGCGCGACCGGGCCTCGCTGGATGTGCTTCGCAGGAATCTCGCCATGGTGGATGCCACCGCTGCGTCCAGCGTGCAGCCCGTGAGCGTCGAGTCCTTTCTTCGCCGCACCGTCCCGTCGGAAGCCACCGCCTTCGACCTCGTCTTCGCAGATCCCCCATATGCGTACGAGGCCTGGTCGGAACTGCTTGCCGCTGTTCTCGTCTTCATGCGTCCAGGTGGTCTGTTCCTCTACGAGCATGACGGCCGCATGCAGCCCGGCGCAATCGAAGGCATGGATCTCCTGCTTGCACGGACCTTCGGGACAACCGCCTGCACCATCTACCAACGAACGGAGGCAATGCAGTGAGCATCGCAGTGTATCCGGGGTCCTTCGATCCCGTCACGAACGGACACATCGACGTCGCCTGCCGTGCGCGCGAAATTTTCGACGAGGTCATCATTTCGGTGGCACGCAATGGTTCGAAACAGGCGCTGTTCAGCGTGGATCACCGCGTGCGTCTGATTGAAGAGACGATCAGCGGCATGCCCGGTATCCGGGTAGACACATTCGATGGACTGACCGTCGAATATGCTCGCAGCGTGGGGGCGATCGCGCTCGTGCGCGGACTCCGCGCCGTATCCGACTTTGAATATGAATTCCAGATCGCGCTGATGAACCGGAAAATCGCACCAGAGCTGGAAACCGTCTTCCTCATGCCGAACGAAAAGTACACCTATCTCAGTTCATCGATCGTTCGCGAACTCGCCCGACTGCAGACCGACGTTGCGGAGTTTGTCCCGCCCGGTGTCGTCCAGGCACTGCGCGAACGCTTCGAGGCACACCCCGGCATTTGACACATCGCGACTGCATCTGACGCATCAACGGAGTATTCCCACCATGCCCACCTATGATTACCGCTGCGCCGCCTGCGGCTACACGTTTGAAGAATTTCAGAAAATGTCGGATCCTCTGCTGACCGATTGTCCCCGTTGTCAGACACCATCACTCGAACGTCTCATCGGCGGCGGTGCAGGACTCCTGTTCAAAGGGAGCGGATTCTACCTCACCGACTACAAGAAAACCGGCTCGTCGAGCTCGGCTTCCAAAGCGGAGCATACGTCGTCCGACAGTTCCTCAGCCACGGGCAGCACGTCGTCCCCCGACCGTCCCTCCACGACGAGCGGCTCTTCCGCAACGAGCAGCGCGTCCCCTGCATCCACGTCTTCCAGCGACTCCTCCTCCAGCAAATCCTGACCCGGACGACGAGTCAGTAGCGTACCCTGTAGAACAGATCGATGGTCGTCCGGTGCGCGGGGAGATTGACGCTTCCCGAACATGCGATGCTCCTGCGTGCGGAATCCGGGGCGAGGGTCAACAGCATCGTCTGCAGCGTCCCCGTCGAGTTCGTGAACAGCGTATCGTAGCGCCGGGTGTTGTTCGGGGCAGCGAAGGAAACGATGATCGCGAACCCCGTTCCTCCTCTCGGATTTCCCGAAACGACGAACTGCTCCCTGGGAACGGAAATCGAATCCAATCGAAGGATCAGACCACTGACACGTTCGGCGTTCTGTGCGTCGGTTTGCGAACGATGCACTGAAAGTCGCTGCCATACCGCGTGAGAGCTCGTATCGATCGATGCAGTTGTTCCGGATGTGAGGTCGTGCCAGCGCACGCCGTTCTCGTAGACCACGATGTCGACAATGGTCGCCGGCACGCGGCCCGGCGGCTCGGGATCTGCCGGTACATCCGCGACGATGCGCCTGCGAGGTGTGTCGGGATCAAGAGGAGAAACACAGCCAGAGGAAAGCACGAGCAGCAGCAGGAACGCCGGAACGCTGAAGCGCGTGCATGCCACGCATGCTTCCCGGGGAAGCCATCGATGCCGCTTGTCTGGTGTGATCGTCTTCATGCGCGGACGCTCAGAAGAACACCGTGAGGCCGTAGCTGCCTCCGAGATGTCTGGTCGTGAACCAGCGTTCCTGGAAACGGTACCCGAGCACCCCGACGTCAACACCAGCCTGCAGCCGCAACAGAGGGTGAATGTCATACGAGACACCGAAGCCACTGCGAAGCAACGGCCAGGCCTCGCGCGTCATGCCGGGCGACAACTCAACCCAGGGATGAAGATCTTCAAGCAGGAAGGATGGCAGCGTATGACGATACCACAAGGCAGCCCACGGCGTAAGTAGGTTCTGTTCGTAGCGAACGGCACGCCGATCCTCCACACCGTCGAAGCGCTGCGGGAAGGCTTCCTGGCCGAAGCTGATGCCTGCATGGGACGAAGGGGAGAATGCATACCCCACGGCAACGCTCATACGGTTGAAGACGGGATCTCCGGCAGACGCGATGTCCACAACGGGCGAGGATGCCTTGGTGAATCCACTGAACGTGAGCAGGAATCCTTGAGGAAGGCGCACGCGGGAGAATGAGGCCATCGCGTCCTGTCGCACGACTGCTGCGGCAGACTGCGGCGGTTGCGGCTCGAACCGCATGAGCTCCGCGGCATCGGGGATGTCACTGTGCTCGATCTGCAGCAGGGGACGCTGCGAAGACTGCGTGGATGCTGAGACTGGAAGGGTCGTCGATCGGGGCTCGATCGCGTCCTGTGCGGCATCGCTCTGCGCGTGGCTCACTGCAGGTGGAGCCTGACCTGCAGTCCCTGATGCAGGAGTGTGCACATCCGACGGCTGCTGAGCAGACAAGGCCTGCTGTGCAGACAAGGCCTGCTGCGCAGTCGTTGGGCTATCGCCCATCTTGTCCACTGGCAGGTCCCCGGTGGGAGATGCTGGGCTCACTGCGGAGGGCGCTTGCGTCGCAGCATGCTGCACGACGTCCCCGACATCTCCCTTCCACAACAGGATGGAGCTGGTCAACACTGCTCCGACGGAAAGGAGAAGCAACGGGAGCTTGTACGCGCTGAGTAGAGCAAGGAACTTCGACGCAGCTGCGACCGCCCCGCCCTGTACCGCCCCACCGCCAGCAGGGGCTGCGATCGGAAGTTGACTGGTGGCGGAGGGCGCGGTCATGCCGAGCCTCGAGAAGAGCGTGCTGGTGAGCAACTCCGGCGGACTGAATGTACGGGTGCTGCCGGCTGTAGCCGAACGGATGGCACGCATCTCGCGCAGTTCGCGCAGCATGACGGGATCGCTCGACAACGTCGAGAACAGCTGCTGCTCGGCGGCGCTGTCGAGCTCGCCGTCGAGAGAGCCCTGCATCAGGGCATCGAGATCGCGGTCTGCGTGCGGAGTCATTTCGGGATCACGGGATTGTCTTCCAATTCCGCCAGATAGGGTTGTAGGATCTCTCGAATTTTCTTGCGGGCTCGTGTCACACGGATGCGAACGGTCACCGATGTCGTTTCCAGCATGGCGGCGATGTCCGCATAAGGGAGATCCTCAAATTCTCTCAGGTAAAAGGCTTCGCGATAATCCTCGGGAAGCAGGTCCAATGCCATCGTCACCAGGCCGAGCAACTCGGTGCGATCGTGGGAGACTTCATGCGCCGGAAGATGCACGTCGTCAACCGATACCGTCGGCTTCTGCGCGCGATGGACATTCAGACAGGTATTGCGCGCGATCCGCAGCAGATACGCCGGTACGTTCTGCACCGTGTGCGACCGCTGTGCGCTTTCAAGAAATCGAATGAAGGTATCCTGAAATACGTCTTCAGCAGCGGGACCACTTCCACACACGCAACGGCAATACGCCCAGATGCGTGCACCATGTCGTGCATACAACTCTGCGAAGGCGGCGTCCCGCAGCTCGGACGTCTCTCTCAGCATCCGATACAATTCCTCATCGCTGACATGGCCGAGTGACTGCGCGGATACACCGCCACGTTTCATTGTGCGGAAAGATCGCAACGTGGCCGCTGTTACCGTACGGTTGATGAACACGCGCTCGCGAGCGCAGACAGGCGGTCGGTTACCGCACCATGACCTGTCCAGATAATGACACCCCACCTCCGGAAGTGTTTCATTTCCCCGTCTCGCTCTGTGGGGCGGATGCAGCAGCCCGCATCACTATGCGGCGGGTTGCGTCGACGATGCGTTCCGGGGGAAGCTCCCGCATGCAGACAAAAGTGTCGATGGGGCAGCGACTCCCGCCGTGAATGCCACAGGGCCTGCATGGAAGTTCGCCGATGTCGACAGTCTCATGCGGTACGCCATACGGCGTGAATCCGAACGATGGGATGGTCGCACCGAAGATTTCGATGACTGGGGTCCCCATGGCGCTGGCCAGATGCACGGGAGCACTGTCATTGCTGATAAGTGCGACTGCGCGTTCAAGGACTGCAGCTGATGCGAGAAACGAAAGATCACCCGCTAGGGAAAGAATGCGCGCGTCGGGACCCGCTTCCGCGCGGATGCCCGCGGCGATGCGTGCACACAACTCGCGGTCTCCGCCGCCTCCCATGAGCACGATAGCGTGGTCCTGCGCCATGGATGTCCCGACGGCAATGAATCCCTCCTCGGTCCATCGTTTGGTCACCCACACGGATCCCGGAGCAATGCAGATGTACGGCATCCTTCGTCCGATGGGCTCGAGAAGCCGCTGCGCGGTGACATGATCGTCATCACTCGGATGCAGGCTCGGTCCTGACCCTACGGCACGCCCGTCAACCTGCAGTGGACCGAGGAGATCGAGGCAACGCTCGACTTCGTGCGCCGTAGGATCGTAGGCGACGGTGTGCGTGTAGAGCATGCGGCCCGCGGAACGATCGTAGGAAATGCGTATGCGCGCACTGCTCATGCGCGCAAGCAGTGCGCTGCGCAGTGACCGATGCGGCGACAGACAGACATCATATCCCCCATGGTTCAACTGACGACCGAGCGAAAAGAGGCTGTCGCCACCGTGTTTGTTGTAAGGGATCACGCGTCGCAGGGCGGGATGGCCACGGAGCAGTTCAGCGGTGCCGGGAATGCAGACGACATCGATCTCGGCGCCCACATGCACATGTAATGCATCGAACAGCGGGGTCGTGAGAATCACATCGCCTGCGAATGCGGTCTGAATGACCAGCGCCAGCATGTCAGATCTCGGTGGCGATGCGGGCATCCGCATCGGGTGTGTGCTTCCAGCGTTTGTGCTGCCAGAGCCACTGCTCGGGATGCTTCCGCACCTCTGCTTCGAGTGCCTGCACATGCCGCAGCGTGAGCTTCCTGATCGAATCCTCGGAAGCATCCGGAAGGTCTGCTGTCGGAATTTCCTCTACATGAACATCGTACATGCCATCCTCAGCGCGGACGGCAAACCCCATGATGATCGGGGCTCCTGTTTTCAACGCGAAGGATGCGGGTCCCTCGTAGGTTGCCGCTGGCCTGCCGAAGAATGGTGCGTAGATCGCACCACTGGGACCGCTCTGATCTGCCAACAAGGCAACAATGCCACGGGAACGCAGTGTTGTGATGATTTCGCGAATGGAGAGTCCCATGGGAACGATGCGATTGCCGAGCATCGTGCGCCAGCGTTCGACCAGCACGTCCACCTTGGGATTGTGGAGTGGATGGACGATCACGGTGAACGACATGTCAAGCAGTCGTGCCACGCCGATCGAGAGCCACTCCCAGTTTCCGAAATGACCTGACATCAAGACGACCCCCCTCCCCCGAGCCACTGCGTGCCTGAGCACCTCTGGATTACGCAACCTGACGATGTGCTCGAGTGGCGTCCGCGTGAGACGAGGCGTCCACATGAGTTCGAGGATCACCGTGATCAGATTCTTGTATGTTGCGCGAGCGGTGTCGTGCACACGTGCATCAGACCACTCGGGAAACGCATACCTCAGCTGCGTGATCGTCAATCCACGTCTGACTCGGAGTATGTGGAATGCGAACAATGCGAGTGCGTGTGCGAAAACGCGAACGAGACGCAGTGGCAGCAGTTGCACGCATGCAGCTGTCGTCGCGAACAACACATACTGGAGAGACTGCATCACAGCAGCACGCTCACCGCTGAGGAAGGCATGTCAACGCGTCTGGATGTGCCGTTGCCAGTCTGGATTATTGACCTCGTTGCGTAGCGTCGAATGCACGAGTTCATACTCATTGAATCCCCCCCGGTCGACGAAGATGAAGTCGACGCCACCCTGGATATTGTCATAGCGCCAGATCTCATACGGTTTCGCATCGCTTTCCGCTGAGAAACGCTCGACGTAATCAGGCGCACCGTACAGGATGTAGACGCGCCCTCGATCTGATTTCCACCCGCTGCGATACGAGGTCCGGAATTGCTCATTGCAGACGCGGACCTTCTGCATATACTCCTCATACAGCTCATTGCGCGGGGAGACGGGGTCGGGATCACGATCATGCCAGAACTTGGTCAGAAACTTCTTCTTCGGTTCAGCGCCGCTGAGTGCATCCCATAATTTCTTTTCGTCACCGGTTGCGATGTACTTGGCGAGGCCGAACTGTTCGTTGAGTTCGTCCTCTGCAAGGGAAGCGAATTCAGCGGCAATGGACGCAGCCACGGCCTGGGCCTGCACAGTATCGAATGGAACATCGGGATTGAAAACAAAGAACGTCTTCGACTGAGAGGTTTTCACCTTGCCGGATGTATCTGCGTAGGAGATGATGAATGTATACGCGCCTGTGGAGAGCCGCCCGACAGGAAGCGACCCGACCTCGACGCGGGATGGATAGGTCCCCATCTTCTTTTGCGTGCGGGTCGCCATCGTCTTGCCATAGGAACTGATGATGTCCGTTTTGATCTGATAGACATCCAGATCGGCATGATACAATTCCGAATAGTAGAGCAGATTGGGAAGCGACGCACCATACAGGAGCGTCGGATTCGGCACAACTTCGAGCGTGTTCTTGTAGAAGATGTTCGTTGAATCAGCCTCCGTCTTCTGGATCGAGGCACAAAGCTGAACATCACTGAACTGTACACCGCGCGGACCATATGCACGCACTTCGTATGGGATGTCGACACTGTCGGTCAGCGTCGGCCGGCGTTCATCACGCACAAAGACGGCAATGCGGTACTTCCCGGGAGGGACAAGAAACTTCACCACACCAATCAGCATTTTCTGCATCAGCCCTGTTGTATCCGGCATGATCACAGGGATGCGCCACATCTTTGCCACCGGATCCAGCCTGCCGGCATCGTCGCGGATGATCGTGTTCATCGTAGCCGCACCTGAGAAGCCCGCCTCGGTGCGATCATAGGTCAGCGACGAACGAGGGAAGGCGTAGGAAAACTCGATATAGGTCTGCTCGACATCGTATTGAAACGTCGCCAGATCGACGCTCATGCCGAGTCCGGCACGACCCTGTGCAGCAAGCGACGACACAAACAGCAGCATGCAGATGACGGTCACGAAGTATTTCATGAAGACCTCAACGATGGTTCAATACGCCGGGTGCGTTCGGGCTGAATGGCGTAATCTACGCGAACGCGCCGAGCGCGACAATTCGAAAATGCATCCGCTCACGTGCAGAATGCATAATACGCCGACAGGCCGGTGAAGTACCGGCCTGTCGGCGTTTGGACACATGATGGTGATCAGAAGCCGATGTTCAGTGTGAGGACGTGACTTGCCTCGAACACGTCAGTGACACGGTAGGCGTAATCAAGCCCGAGAGCCAGATCGCCTGCCCCATACTTCACACCAGCACCAAATGCCGGACCATAGAGGTATGCGGTCTCTCCCATCGCATCATTCAACTCGTTGCCCGCGATGTTGTACGAGCCACGAAGGAAGAAGAAGTCACGATAGGAATACTCGGCACCAAGTCGGTACTGATCTTGCAAAAAGTTGTTGTTTTCGAATGCACCGGAGACGGTGACCGAGTGAATGTCGGCCAGTGCGGCGGTGTAGGCGAGACCGATCTCCAGCGAGGTCGGCATGTTGAATCCAGCTGCCTCGATCTTCAGCAACTGGGCATCACGCTTGCTCGCTGTCTCATCGGCACTGCGATACAGTCCCGGACCATCGTACTTCATGTTCGGACCGAGGTGGCGCAGCGTCACACCGAGCTGAAGTCCGCGGTAGCCGGCGAGTCCGGAATACTGAATACCGATGTCGAACGCAGTGCCCGAAGCGGACACGCGGTCGATGGACTCTGACACGAGGTAGGCCGTAAAACCTGCACGGATCCGATCGGTCAGGGCGCGGGAATAGGTCAGACCGACCGTCACGAATGTCGGTGCATAGGTTGCACCGGTTCCGTCGGGATTCCGTTCATCGGTCACCTTGATATCGCCGAACGAGAGCGATTTGATCGAGAGTGCGAGATGACCGAAACCGCCGAACTGGCTGCCGACTGCAAAATAATCGACACCCAGATCGCCGATGGCGTTCATATGCGAAAACATGGCTTCGGCTCGCTGCGTGCTTGCAGAGAAACCGGCCGGATTGTAGTAGATCGCGTTCAAGCCGGAGATACCGGCGGTGTATGCACTTCCCAGCGCAATACCGCGGGCACCCACCGGAATCAACAGCTGATCGCCGCCGGCAGTGCCGACACGATCGCCCCCGCCTGCGAAGGCGGTGACGCCGGTCAGCGACAGCACGGCAACGAGTGCTATCAAAGATTTCAGCGTGGTACGCATGGTGTAGTCTCCTTCAAGTTTCATGTTCACAACAAAGGTGTTGTCCGTTCCAGGTATGCGAGATCGTCTTAGATACGATCAAGATACTGGGCTTCCGCGACCACGCCGAGCTTGAGAATCTTCTCGACGCCGAGTTCCGGCATGGCGATGTGGATGATGTACATGCCACTGCCAACCGGCAGACCATTGTCATTCTGGAGATCCCAGGTGGCAAGCTGTCCGGTACTCGTCTTTGAGAAGGAGCGCACCAGGGTACCGGAAGTCGTGTAAATCCTGAAATCAGCCTTCTCGGGAAGGTGATTGAAGGTCACGAAACGCTGATACTTGTTGAGCTCCTGCGCGTTTGCACCGAGATACGGGTTCGGGAAGACATTGATTGCATCGATGTCCTTCGTCGCCTTCTCGGCTGTGAACGTCGGTTTTGCTGTTGTGAACTGGAACTTGTCTGTGGCGTCGAACGCGACATTGGGCACGATCACCCACTTGTCGCCGTCCTTCCACGGGAATGTGACACCGTATGGTGCGTTCTGGATGTACCAGCTCGCATAAATGATCGGCATGGCGTCGGCCTGATTGAGCAGGACGAAGCTGCCGGTGTAAGCCGGATTCGGGGTTTCGCTGTACGGTTCATCAATGATGAAGAGATACTCACGATCACCCGACGTCGTGGTGGGACCCCACTGGTTGTCCTGCGCGGCGACGCCCTTCTGCTCGACGAAGCAATAGGAGAGCTGCTTGGGATTGGCAGGATCGGTCACGTCGAAAATCTGGATCGGGCTGTCGAAGTACCCCTGATAGCCGTAGTTCGGCGTGGCACCACGCATGTACATGTAGCCCTTCGACGTCTTGGTGCGATCGAGTCGGACTTCGACGACCTTCTTGATGTTGTATCCGCGGATGCTGCTGCCGAAAAACGCGTAGCCGGGCATCCAATTGTACGCACCTGCGCTAACACCCTCGTACACTTCCGGTCCACCGACCCAGTCGATGCGCAGGATTTCATTGTGCGAGAAGTCAGGCTTGTACTGCGTGAAATATCCGGAACCGGTCAGACCGATCTGGAAGCCATCGACGATGTAGTAATCCGACGCGAGACCGTTGAAGTTCGGGCTCTTCTCGATCAGCTTTGCAGCCTTCGTGAGATTCGTCAGATTCCATGCGTACGAATCGAGGTCAAGGGTCTCGATTTCGCTACCATCTCCGTACACGTCGTATTCCACCTGCACCTTACCGGTGGAGGAGAACGTGACTTCGTACGTATCGCCGGTCAGGATTTCGGGATCGACAACCTTGACGAGGACGCTGCCTGTGGCAACACCGGCTGTATGCGTGACGTTCAGCAGTTCAGCATACTGGGCCTTGACCTCCACACCGGGATTCGTGGTACGCGGACGCACCTCGATGATGACCGGATTGCTCTCGAGTTGACGTGGTGTCGCTTCGGGATCATCATTGTACGAGTAAGCGGTGACCGCGAAGAAGTACGGCTGATTGTTCACGAGCGGACGATCGATGATGGCGTCCGACGTGATCTCGATCATGTGCTGGATCCCTGCATCCGATCCGAACTGGACAGGGAGGGTCACAACCGCACCGGAACGATCGTCAATGACTTCGTCGAAAATGGTGGCGATGTTGTTGACGACGTCGAATGTGGCAAGGCGCTTGCCTTCCGACAATGTGGAACTCCTCGACGGGAACTGGTAGACGTTGTAGCCTTCGAATTTGTACCCGCGATCATTGAAGCTTTCCGTGCGATTCACTGCCGTGGGATCACCCCAGTTCAACACCACCTTGTTCGGCTGCACGGCAGCCTTCAAACTCGGTGCAGGAGGCGACTTCGGGAGATCGAAGCTGTTGTCGAATGCAAGCTGCGCGAAACGATCGTAGTATTTGAGGACCTGCAGACTGGAGAGACGGTCCGAACCGCGACCGACGATCGTAGCGACAACGACTTCCTGCGTGTCGCCCTGCGCAAGGGTGAACGGACCAGTGGTCATGAGGAAGCGGCGGTCACCGGGAGAGGCAACCAGACCGTCGATCCAGCCATCCTTGGTGATGGGATCACCCGCGAGACAGATCGGGGTCGTCTCATTGGTGGTGGGATCGATGAAGGGATTGCCATTCCACGTCACACCGGTCATGTAGTTGTACATCTCCTGCGCGCCCTGCACGGTACCGAGATCCGGATCTGCGTAGACGGAGCTGGAGTTGATGTAGAATGCGAACGAGGAAACCTTCAGGTTCTTGTACCCCTCGCGGAGACCGAAATCGTAATGCGCGAGGTCCGTGGCATCACCAGGAACGATCGGTCCCTGGAAGAAGTCATAACCCGCCGCCGGCGGCACGCCGTAGATACCGTCCTTGGCAATACCGTTGTAGACGTAACCGAGTACGAGATTGGTGTCAATGCCGACGAAATCGTCGTTGGCATCTCCAAGATCGGGATCGGACCACTTGGCGACGTATGCGTTCTCGAGGTCGTTGTTGCCCTTGTTGATCATGGTGTACTTGGTGAACACCATGTTGCCGAGGGGACCTGTCTGCTGGTAGCCCCACACCATCGTGTGAACCTCCATGCCCGATGGCGCCGTACCGTAGAGGTTGGACGAACGGGCAGGATCGAGATCGTTTGCGACGAACCACAGCACCTCGTCTCCGATGAACCACGGCGTGTCCGACGTGGTCGCATCACCATTCACGAGCCAATCGTTGAAATCGGGATTGTAGCTGCCGTTGTTGTTCTTGTCCGTAAACGGTGCACCATCGGCAACCGGCCAGCCCTCGAAGTCGTCACGAAACGTCTTCTGTTCGGCGGCGGAGAGCTTGCTGAAGGTCTCTGCATCCATCTTCCGGATCTTGTAGATTCTGTAGCGCGGGTCGGAGGGATCTGATGCCGTGCCGTCTGCCTTGATCGTACCGGCCTGCAGACCCTGCCTGTAGGTCGAACCACCAACGCGGATTTCGCCCTGCATCGTGCCGCCCCATATCAGACCGTCCTGGAAGATCGCATATTTAGCGCTTCCCAGCGGCCACTCGAGTCCGGATGCATCCGAGAGAGGATTGTGCGCCATGGAGCCGTTGTTCGACAACCACAGCAGAATGCTGTTGATGGAAATGAAATCGTATTTATCGTTCTCGAGGGATTTTTGCATGCCCTGAGATTTCTTCGAATCTCCTCCTATATGTCCACCCGCATATGCCGTCGTCAAAGACCCGACGAGCGCGAGGACAAGGAGGAAGCGACCTGCCGTATTCATGCCCTGTCTCCTATAATGAATAGCATTGATGTTCATGATCTGAGTCCGTGCGCTGCGATCAGAAATCCACTCGCATACCGAACCGGATCTGACGCGGAGGACCATAGAGCCCGGCGTTCATGATGTTCGTCTGGTAGTAGAAGTCACGATACAGCTGCTGGTAGATCTCGCCATACTGGGCGTAATTCTTGATGCGGTTCTGGCCTTCTTCCGTCGCGAGATATCCGTTGTCGGTCGCGCTGCCGGAAGTGCTGAACACGTCTTCCACATTGCGGGTGTCGAGCACGTTGATCACCCAGATGTAGAAGTTCACGTCCAAGTTGGCGATGGAGACAGTTTTGTCGATGCGTCCGTCGATCTGGAAGTTCCACGGCGTCATCGAGGTGTTGATGGCTTCAACAGGCTGGCGACGGTTGCCGAAGCTGAATTCATCCACCCGGGTGAAGGGGTGGCCGCTGTTGAACGTAAACAGCAGGTTCAGTCCGACGCGCTCCATGAACTTGATACCACCAAGTTCCGGACCATCATCCATTCCGAAGCGATAATCGATGTTGACGGCACCACGATGCGTCTGATCGAACGCGAGGGGCGTCGTGTACTTGGGCAGGAACGGCGTTTCCGTCGGGCTCTGCCAGATGGCGCGAAATGCCTCCGACGGCGAGGAGCCGGTACCACGGGCATCCGAATACGTATAGTCGATGGACGCCTGGACGCGTTCGACGCGACGGAGATCGATCTTCATCGACACACCGGTCGTCGTTGCGAAGTCGCCGTTCACCCATGCGTAGTATGCAAGGTGCTGGGCACCGGGAGCAGCCTGAATCTGACGCTGCTGGATCTGATCGCGGATGTCCTTGTAGAAGGCACCGATGTCGAAGGCGAGGAAGTCGCCGATCTGCTGGCGGAAACCGAAGTCATACTGCGTGGTGCGCTCGGGCCGCAGGCCGAAACCGACCGGTGTCTCGATGGCGTAGCCACCACGGATGTTGCTTGCGCTGACAGCGTTGCCGAGATAGATGTCACGAAGACGGGACTGCTGCACGAACTTGCCGTACTGGGCATAGAACACCGTCTGATCGGTGACCGGGAAGGAGAAACCGATACGCGGACTCACTGTGCTAGAGACCTCCGCATCCTTCATGCCGGCGGGATCGAGCTGACCATCCGGAGTGAAGAGGATGTTGTTCGGATCCTTGAACTCCTTCGAGTCGGTGTTGATGTAATCGTAGCGGAGACCGAGGTTGATGACGAGATCCTCGAGTTCGATCTTGTCCAATGCATAGAACGACGCAAAGACAGGCTTCTTCGGAGCGTCAGGTCCTTCGTCGATCTGCGTGCCCCACTGATCATAGCCGTAGTAGTTCGAACGCGCATTTACAGCGATCTGATCTGCCGTCGCATCGGGGTTGCCACGCACGAAGCTCCACAATGTGGACGCTTCGACGCCGTAATTGCGGATCGTGTACTGTTGGGCCTCAGCACCAACCTTGATCTCATGCGTTCGGCCGATCTGATGCACGAAGTTCAGCTTGCCGCTGATCGAATTGAAGCGGGTCTTCGCATACCCGGTGCGCAGGGGATAGCCATCATCGACAAACGTAGTGCCGAAGAGGGGGATGGGCGCGGGAAGCAAATCGCCAGAGCGGTAATTGTAGCCGTACTGTGCATTCGCCGCCGAATCGCCGTAGGCGAAGATGTTGTGCTTGTGATCGGGATCCATGGTCACGCCAAAGTTCCCGAAGTAGCTCACGTACACTTCATAAAACGTATTCGGTGAGACGAGGTGTGTCATCTTCACGTTGCCCGCGTAATTCTCACTTTCAGTGAGCGAGGCACGCTGCTGCGAGAGGAAGGTCGTGATACCGGCTCCGCCACGATTGCTTGACATAGTATACGACCCACCGAGACGAAGGTTGATCGGGTTCAGATCGGCAGTCACGTTGCCGGTCAGCGAGTAGATTTGGTTGGCCGCATTATGCAGATAGCCACCGGGATAGGTGTAATCGTACTTGACTGCACGGGACCCCTGCTGCGGATCGAAGATCCCATTCTTCGCCTGTTCTGCAGGACTGAGCAAGGCATGCGCTGCCGTCTGACGAAGCGCATCCGAATACATGCTCGTCAGCGTGTAGGGCTGGCGCGTGGTGATCGGTGTGCGTTGGAAGGTATTTTCACCCGCGACGAAGAAACGCAGCGGTCCGACAATGGGTCCGCCTGCTGTCAGCGTGTAGCGGCTGATGCCATAGCTGTATCCACCAAGCGTCTTCTCACCAGGAGCAGCGCCGAGGTTGTCGCTGTAGATTTCTGCGCCGATCTGCATCTTCCGACCGCCGGTGCGTGTATTCGTGCTGATGAGGCCGCCGTTGGCTCCGCCGAACTCCGCAGAGTATCCTCCGGCCTGGAAGTTCACTTCCGCGATGGCATTGTTGATGACCGTCAGGCTGCGACCGCCGACGAGGGGGTCGTTGACCATGACACCATCGACGACGTAGCCGGTTGCATCACCACGGCTGCCGCGCACGTAGATGGCGCCACCCTGCTGGACAATACCGGCCTGGAGGGCGACGATGCTCTCCACGCCGCGCACCGGCAGATTCTGGATGTCGTCTGCCGTGACGGTGGCCTTGCTGTTGGTGACGTTCTTGTCGACGAGCGGACGCTCGGCGATGATTTCCACATCAGGAACCTTGAATGCGTCGGAGGGAAGTTGGAAATCCTTCGACGCCGTCTCGTTGCTCTTGACGAGAATGTCGCGAATCGTGATCGTCTGATAGCCGATGTACTTGGCGACCAGGGTAATCTTACCGATCGGAACGTTCAGAATGACGTACTCACCGTTGATGTTCGTGGCGGCACCGCGGTTTGTTCCTTCAATAACCACGTTCGCGCCAATCAGCGGTTCCCCTGTTTCTCTGTCCGTCACCTTGCCTGCCAGCTTACCGGTCTGAGCCATGAGGGCCACCGGAAACAGGACGATGCAGAGGACGGCAATCAGGAACTGTTTGTGCATAATATCCTCCTTCAAAACTGTGTTCGTGTGTTCGCGTTGGAACGGAGGGAGGGCCGGAGATGCTACGAATGCAACGCCCTTCACGTCGCACCCGCCTCTCCGCGGGTGGTGCTTCCACCCGCGGTTCCGGCTTGAAACGATCAGTTGGGATCGTCTTGCAATGTGAGGACTTCCGAGTTCTCCGGCGTAGCGGCGCTTCCAACGAGAATGAAGGAATAGCGGTGTCCGGTCTTGATCTCGAACTGCTTGTTGGTTACTTCGATACCTGATGAGGTGAGATAGAATTTATACGTACCTGCCTTCACCTTCTTGTAGGCTGACAGCGATCCAGCGTTCGTGGCTGCGATCAACTGCGGACCGCTGACACCGTCGTTGGTACCGTCCACGAGCACGGCCGGAACTTCTCCGGCGTTCACGTTGATCACCTTCACATCAGCGCTGTCCACAAGCTTCTTGGTCTCATCGGAGTAGGTGAAGCGCTCCTGAGTGAGCATGGCATTGATGTTTGCATTTCCGGCAAGACCGTAGAACACCAACGTCATTTTCATGAACGAACGAATACTCGTCCGCTGGCGGTACACGGAATTCGTTGTGTCCTGTCCGGTCGGAGTCACGTCGATGATGCGTTCACCTGCATTGATGGTGAGATACGATGACGCCTGCTTGAAGGATACGTTTGTTGCAACCCTGGCGCCATCGACCCAGATGTCAACTGCCGGTGCATCCGAGACTGCATGGACAAAGCGCACGGATGCCGTCACCTTTTCGATGACAGGCGGATTGGGTTCGTCAACGCATCCCGTGAGCACAACGCTCGCGAGGGCGAAGACAGCGATGAGCAACCCAGCCGTGTGTAGCTTTCGTTGCATACTTCCTCCTTTGTGGGTTAGGTGTAGAAAAACGAAGTCGTTATGGGCGAGAAACAGTGGAATGAGAACAGCGAAGCGGCGGCAGACGATTCGGGAAGCATGACCTGAAAAGTGCCGTCGCGGGTCGGCATCTCGTCGCCGACGATATATGTGGAAATACAGAGAATAGCCGTAAGAAACCGTCAATCACAGGTGTTGGAACATACAATGGCATCCCTAAAAAAGCAACCGGGATCAGCCGACTGCCGGGAACGTGGAAGCACTCCCATCCCCGAGTGCAACCGATGCATCACGACGGGAAGACCCTGCACTCCCCTCTTGACTCTTGCGGTTCGAACGCATATATTTGATATTCCTTTCGATTCCTCGATAGCTCAATGGTAGAGCATTCGGCTGTTAACCGAAGGGTTGCAGGTTCGAGTCCTGCTCGAGGAGCCCCACGAAGCCGCCACATGGCGGCTTCTTCCTTTTCCCGCCCGAAGTTGGAGATCGACAATGCGCATACCCGTGCTGGTGCCGTTCGTGCTCTGTGCGTTCGTGGACCTCTCCTTCTCCTATCTCCTGTACCCTGCGCTTTCCACGCAGTTCCTCGCCCTCGACGGCGACGGATTCGGAGTGCTGGCGTCGACCCTCCTCGAGTGCGGCAGGTTCGCATTCGACTGCACGCAGACGGCAACTGTGTTTCGCGGTCCCGCATACCCTGCAGCACTTGCGCTCGTCAATCTCCCCTGGGGCGAGATCGACCCCGCTCGCGTGGCCATCTTCCACACCCTGCTCAACCTGCTGCTTCTCGCCGCGATCATCAGACTGGCGCACACCATCAGCGACCGGCGCACCGCGATCGTGGCCGGACTCCTCTTCAGCATCCATCCCCTCGCCCATGTGTTCGTGCCGCGGTTTCTTGCCGATACGATGCTCGCCACCCTGTTCATCGGCGGCATCACCATGATGCTCGCTCCCCCCGGCGGCGACACGCGCAAAGGGGATGCCCTCGCTGCCGCGACCTTGACCATCGCGCTTCTCGTCAAGCAGATCATGCTGCCGATGGTGCCCATCGTCGCGCTTCTTGTCCGACACCAGCGGCGTGATCGATCCTCACGGCGCTCGGCCGCACTCGTCGCCTTTGTTCCGCTCCTGCTCATCCTGCCATGGTCGCTCCGCACTTCAACCCTCGCCGGATCATTCGTTCCGATCCACACCGGCTCGGGTTTCAACGTGGTGGTCGGCAACGATGTGGCCGGGCATTTTCTCGAGCATCCGTTTGCGGGACTCACGCTCTTCCAGATCGGTCAGGAGCGGGCCGAGCTGCTTGCCGGTCCCGAACGGCATGACGATCCCGTCCATGATGCAGTGTGGGATGGGAGGCTGCTGCGCAACGGCATCGGGGAATGGGGTGCCGATCCCGTCGCCTTCGTGTGGAAGCTGTCGCTGAATGTCCTTCTCTTCTTCACGCTCGGCACGAGTGTTTCGAACTCACTGGTGATGCTGACGAGTTTCCTGCTGCTCCTGCCGTTCGTGCTGCGCGGACTGCGGCGCACGTGGAGGCTTCCGATGGGAGGCGCGCTCATGCTCATCGGGTCAGCGTACATGGCGCTGCACCTCCCTGTCTACGCGATCGGACGGTTTTCCATTCCCATCCTCCCCATTTTCCTTCTCATTGCCGCAATGGGAATCAGAGGCGAAGACCGGTCCCCGACCCCCTCATGAGAGGGGGCCCGGTGCGACGGTGAGAAGTCGGTCGAGGTAGCGGTTCGAGAGTTTTTCGAGGACGGTGTTCTGCCGGAGCCTGTCGTTGAGGTTCTTCCAGTCGACGTGGTCGAGTTCCTGATCCTGGAAGTAGCAGCTGAAGACGAACTGCTCGCGGCCGGTCGTGGGATCGACGTGCCGCTGCAGGCACTGGGCGCAGATCTCCTTCATCATGCACTGCATCGGTGAGTTGATCGACCCGATGCCCACGTGGGTGCCCAGATGGGGAGCGAGCACGCCGTGACGGGCGGCGGCGACGGCGGCCATCATGCGGTCGCTTCCGATGGCGATGACGCGGCTGATGCCGGAGAGCGGAACGAGGGGTTCCCCGAAGGTGCCGGAAGCGTACGCGAGCATTGCCTGCACGATGTTGCCCCGGAAGTGTGCGTCCTGCGGGCGGTGGGGTTCGATCTCGGCGCCGTCGTCGGTACTCCAGATGACCTGGGTGGTAGCGTCTTCAATGTCCTTGCGGCGGTAGAGATCCTCCCCCTTCTTGTACCCGGCGAAGTAGATGACGCGGCAGCCGTTGCTGACGAGTGCGCGTGCGATCGAAAACAGCACGGCGTTGCCGAGTCCGCCGCCGGCGAGGAGCACGTTCTCGCCCTGGGGAATCTCGGTCGGAGCGCCGGTTGGCCCCATCACGACGATGCGTTCGCCGATGCGCAACGCCGCACAGAGACGGGAGGATGATCCCATCTCCAGCACGATCATGCTGAGCAGTCCCTCTTCGCGGTCGACCCATGCACCCGTGAGGGCGAGTCCCTCCATCGTCAACGGGGTGCCGTCGGCGACGGGAGCATTGCGTTCATAATTCTGCACGCGGTAGAACTGCCCCGGTTCGAAGCGTTCGGCAGCACCGCGGGCGCGTACGGTCACTTCGACGATGGTCGGCGTGTACCGGGTGATGGCGACGACCTCTGCCAGGAGGCGGTCGTCGAGATGATCGAGAAGCCTTGTCCATGCTGCGTCGCCGACTGCGTCCGGGTGTGGTCGACGTGCATCGCCGGTCGCTGACGGGCCTCCGAGAAGGAGATCGGCAATGGCCCGATAGCCGAGCTTGGCCGATGCCATGGCCTTGACGACATTGCCGGCGAAGCGTGGATGGTTGTCGCCGAAATAGCTGATGTGGCGTCCCTCATGCGTGTACGATGTGAAGAACCCGAGCCGCGTGGGTGGGACTTCCACGAGTTCGTGCTCGTCGACGAGATGTGGGATGAAGTACCGCGTGCGGGGATCGAGGGCGAAGGTGCCGGGATTTTCGCGGGCGATGATGGTATTGGGACTCGTTCCCGCGGCGATCATCAGACTGCGGGCGGGCAGTGTGACGCATTCTCCCGTCGCGCGCCACTTCCCCCCGTCGTCGACGGCCTGCCGCTCGAAGACGACGGCGTCGAGCGCCTCCGATCCATCCACCAGCGCCTCGAGGGGCGAGAGGCACTCGACGAACGAGATGCCTTCTTCGAGGGCCTTGATGATCTCCTCGTGGTTGAGGCGGTAGGCGGGCGAGTCGGTCATCTGCTTTCTGTAGACGATGCGCACGCCGCCCCAGGAGCGGAGCAAGGGGATGAAGTTCGGGCGTTCGCCTGCCTGCGCGGCACGCCGGCGTTCGGCATCGAGCGCGTCGGCGTGACCGAGGAAGCGGTCGAGCACCTCGCGTTCATCCGGGGAGTACATGGCGCGGACGGCTTCCTCGCTGGAGTTGGCGACGAGGGCGTGGTAGCGGGCGGCCACTTTCGCGACCTGCACCGGGTAGTAGGCCATCAGTTCGGTGGCGGTATCCACCGCCGTGAGTCCCCCACCCACGACCAGGGCCGGAAGCTGCACCTGCAGGTTCGCAAGCGAGGTCGCGCGCGCGGCGCCGGTCAGCTGCAGTCCCATCAGAAAGTCGCTGGCCATGCGCATGCCGCGGCACATGTTGTTCTTCATGTCGACGATGGTCGGGCGTCCCGCCCCCGTGGCGAGGGCGACGTGGTCGAAGCCCGCCTGCCAGGCGTCGTCGATGGTGAGGGTGCCGCCGAAACGGACACCACCGTAGAGGCGGAAGCGATTGCGGCGTTCGAGTGCAATCTGAATCAGGGTGAGGAAGTTCTTGTCCCACCGCACCGTGATGCCGTACTCCGACACACCGCCGAAACCGCGCATGGGTCGTTCGGCGAGATCCTCCACGATGCTGTGGAAGTCGCGCAGGGGCGCGGGCGGCGTGCCGGTGCCGACAAGCGTGTCGTCGAGCGGTTCGATCTTGAGTCCGTCGATGCCCACGACGCCGAAGCCCTCGTTGAGCAGGTAGTGTGCGAGGGTGTAGCCGGCGGGACCCATGCCGACGACGAGCACGTTGCGGCCGTTGTAGGGCAGGGCGACGGGACGCACGACATTGAGGGGATTCCACCGCGTCAGGAGGAAGTAGATTTCGGGTCCGTAAGGCAGCGCAAGCACGTCGGTGAGCGCGCCGGTTTCGATCTGCGGGATGTTGACGGGTTCCTGCTTCTGGTAGATGCATGACTTCATGCAGTCGTTGCAGATGCGGTGGCCCGTGCCCGGGCACATCGGGTTGTCGATCATCACGACGGCCAGAGCGCCGAGCGAGCGTCCCTCGCTGCGGAGCATCTGCATTTCGCTGATCTTTTCGTCAAGCGGACAGCCGTCGAGTTCGATGCCGAGGGGATTCCGCTTCGACGTGCCGTCCTTCTCGCGCAGGCCCTTCGAGCAGGAGTCCCTGTCGCGGTCATGACAAAAGATGCAGTAGTCCGATTCTGCGGTCACCGCGCGCCGGGTGTAGCGCGGATCGGTGAGGTGGAATCCGTCGCGGCGTCTGAGATGTTCGTCGGGACCCGTCATCTCGCCTGGCAGCGCATCGTTGGCGCGCACGACATGCACGAGATGCTGATAGTCGAGGGTGGCCGGCAGGTGGAACGAGACCCAGCTCTTCACATGCACGTGCAGCTCCGGCAGTCTGGTCACCGCCATGCACCACTGTTCGATCGCAGCCAGATGCCGGTCCGCCGTCGCATCGTCGACGTCCGTCTGCCGCTCTCGTTCGACGAGCCGTTGCGCAGCCACAGCCATGCGGAGTTCGGGGTCCCCCGCATCGACATCGGCGGCGGTGGCTTCCGCTGCGGCGGTGGCGGCGTGGGCGATCGCAGCAGGGTCGTGCGCCGCCGCATCATCCCACACCATCTTCTTCAGCACGCGCCGCTGCACGAACTCGCGCTTGAACCAGAGGATCGGCCGGTCGCGTTCGACGTCCGCACGCAGGTGTTCGGATGCGTGCTGCTGCTGGAAGAGGATGGCCAGGAAGTCGTCGAGTGCGCGTCCCGCATCGACGAGCAGGGCCGACACCTCCGTCGGAAGCCACGCGGTGCCGCGGTCGGCGAGGTAGCGCTCGTAGCGCTCGGCCATGGCAGGCGCGCTGCGCCCGAGCCAGTCGCGGAAGGTCTCGAACAGGTCGCCGAGTCGGTCGGTGCGATGGAGGTCTGCGAAGGTGTAGCCGGGGAAGCCCAGGGGCATGTCTGCGGTGTCGGGGATGCGCTGCATCGGGTCCTGTGTACGTGGTGAACGGGACGTGTCGCCGCACGACGGATGCGCGGGGATGTGCGCGGCCGTGGCGGATGGGATGTGCGTGGGGTGACGTGCGTCGGGATGGAACGGGAAAAGGTAGGACAATCGGCGGGATCAGACAAACGCGCCGTCCGTGAGTGCGGACGGCGCGTGTCGTGTTGTGTGGTGCTGTGCTGCCGTCCGGTGGACGGTCAGCGACGCGGCACGATGTCGTCAGGGCCGGGCCCAGGACTCGTCGGACCTGGCACTTTCAGGCTTGCCCTTCTTCAGCACCGTGACCGCGTAGTAGTAGACAACGCCCTTCTTCACGGACGAGTCGGTGTAGGTGCGCTTCGCGGCAGGAACGGTTGCGATCTTCTTCGCGCTGCCGCCCTGTTCGCGGCGATAGATGATGACCTCGGCTGTGGCTTCATCCGACACCTCCTCCCACTCGACGCGCAGGCCCTTCTCGTCGCGCGAGGCACGCACGTCGCCGGGCGGCAGCACGGGATCGATGCGGATCCATCCCTCGACGGGAGCCGAGCGCACGCCCTCGTTGCCGACCAGGTCGATCGAGGCGACGGCGTAGCGGTAGCGGATGCCGGGGGTGATGGTGCTGTCGATCCACACCGTTCGGTCGGGATCGTTCGGCATGCGGGCGACGAGTATGAATCCGTCGACGGAAGCCGGCGCTGTCTGTGCCTGCGCGCTCTCCTGACGGCTGCGCCGTCCGGTGGATCGTGGCGGCGGACTCTGCGGTGCGCGCTGTGCCGGTGGACCTGCACGGTACACTGCATAGCCGAGGACCGTCTCATCGTAGGCGCGGGGATCGTTCCAGTTGAGCACGAAGCGATCGTTGCGTGGACGCACGATCAGGTTCTGCGGCGGCTTGGGCGAGGTTGCGATGCCCGGTCGCACGACCTCGATGTTCGAGTACGCACTGACGAGCTCGCTGAAATTGACCGCCCGCACTGCATAGCGGTACATGCGCGTGCCAGAGAGCGTGATGCTCGTATCCTTCCATTTCGTGTCGGTCAGCGGCGGACTGACGGCAAGCAGGGAGTCGTAGGCACCGCGTGCGCGGCAGACATAGTAGGCGGAGATGTCGGGTTCGACGTTTGCATCCCAGCTCAGTGCAACGCCCCCCTCGATCGTCTGCGCCTTGAGGTTCTGCGGTGTGGCCGGCGGGATCATCGACCGCGTCCACCCCACGACCACGCCGGTCTTCTGCGACTCGCGGTTGGCGTAGGTGAGGTTGCTGAACTTGTAGTAGTATTTCGACATGCCCGCCGCACTGACATCGAGCCAGGATGCCGTCGTTGCCGGTACGTCGGCGATCTTGACGAAACCCGTGTCGTAGTGGTTGCTGCGGTAGATGCGGGTCGCGATGATATGCTCGTTCATCGTGAGCGTCCATGACAACCGCACGCCGTTTGAATCCTGCATCGCCCGCAGGTTCTGCGGCAACGGGAGTCGCGAGAAGTTCAACGTGTAGACCGTGGCGGCTTCCGCAGCGGGGCCCGGGTTGCCGTAGAAATCTTCAGGTACGACGTGGTACTCGTACTGCTGGCTCGCGCGGAGCCCCTTGTCGGTCAGCGTGCAGAAAATCGAATCCCCCTTCTTGTAGGACCCCACGCCGAGATCGATCTGCCGGTACTCCTCCTGTCCCGAAAGCCGCCGCATCACCCGGTAGGTGGCGGGCAGCGGTTTCGGTGCTGGTCCGCTCCATGTGATGCGGACGGCACTGTCGGTTTCGAGCACCTGGGTGGGTCGCATCACGGCCATCGACCATGCCGCACCGCAGAGCACGCCGGGCGACGTACGCGGCCGCACGGCCGCGCCGGAAGCCAGCAGCATCGAGACACGGTACTCGTAGCTCGTGCCCTGCACCGCCGTGCTGTCGAGGTACAGCAGACCGAGACCGACCAGCGTCGTACGCTCGGGCGTGATCAGGATCTTCTCGAGGCGTGGAGCTGCGAGCATCGCATTCCACAACTCTTCGATGCTCGCGAGTTTCATCCGTCGCACCGCATCGTCGAGCGGTCGACGCCCCACGCGGCCAATGAGTTCCTGGACGGACGCAGGCGCCTCGACGTCCGCGATCGCGGTCCACGCTTCGCGGCCCGTCTTCCGTTCAATGCGGTAGCCGACTGTGTCACCCACCGGATGCGCGCGGCTGGCCAGCAGCATCCCGCAGGCGATGTACATGCCCCGGGGTGCGGAATGCACGAACGGAGCCGGACTGACTGTTCCCCTCGCCTGGGAACGTTGTCGTTGCGCATCAGCGTCATGCACGGTCATGACGAGGAGCAGAAGAAGCAGTGCTGTCGTGCCCCTATGCAAGATGCGGGCGCGGGTATCGGTCATCGGTTTCATGATGTGCTCCGGTCTGCTCAGAATGAGAGGAATTCGAACGTCGGCGTGATTTCGAGGTACTCGTTGTTGCCGATGCGTCCATTGATCTCGCCTCCTATCTTGAAGACGGTGAATGGACCTGTACAGAATTCCTCGAAGACCACTGTCACACATCCCTCGACCCCCAGTTCGCCGAGAATGAAACCGGTGATGTCGAATGATGCCCCAGCATCGGAATTGTACGTGAAGTACCCCCCTGCACCTGCCGCGACGAGGAGATGACCTTTCACGGACAATGCCACGGGGATCGGGATGAACCAGATCGTTGCGTTCGCATTGATCTCGATCTTTGCTAGTGCGTACACACCGAAGAAGAACGTCGTGCTGGGACCGAAATTCAAACCAAGTCGTGCCTCGCCGCCCATCGTACACTCGACGCTGAGCGAAAACATGACGATGTCGATCGAGAAATTCGGCGTGCCGGGAATCGGCATCACCACGGCCACCTGTGTGAAGAAACCGTTCATCGTCTTGAACTCGTCGGGGAGAGGGCGCTCACTGATGCTGTAATCGACCACCAGCTGGAGACGATCCGGTGGGATGGTGTAATTCGCACCTGCTATGAACACAGCCTTCCCTTCGCAGACAGGATTGTCGATCTTTCCATCTCCTGCGGCGATGAAGGACCAGAACTTGTTCTCTCCGAAGCTCAGCACGGTTTCAAGGAACCCGTTGAAGAAGCACCCGTCGGAAATCTCGTAGTGCAATTGCACGGTTGCGATCAGGGCCATCATCTCGAAATCGACGGTGATGGTCAGATCACTGAATGGGCCGTCTTCAGCTGGCGCAGCCGGACGCATCGGGTCGAGCATGTCAGACATGGGACCCTTGGGGAACTCGTCATGACGAGGGAGATACAGGGCGCCCAGACCGCCCTTGGTTCCAGCCATCTTGAGTTCGCCCTTGCCTGCCGCGATCGTTCCATTCCCACCGGATCCCTCGACGGTGTAGTACATGGAGTCCTTGCCCGCGAGTTCCTCCGTGGCATACCATCCTGCGAGCGATGTCGTCCAGACGAGGCCCGGTTCAAGTTGCGTTCGTCCGTAGATGTTCTTGACATCAGGGGCCGACGTATTCTTGAACAGCGACTGGCTCTGCGGCGGCACATGATCGCTGTTGATCACCTCCGCAATGGTCGAGAACCCACCGGGCACCTTCCGGTGCCAGAACATCATGTTGAGCTTGAACTTGCCCTCGAGGGCGATGGCATTCTTGTAATCGCCCCAGTCGCCTTCCGCCTTGAAGCCATCGGGATTCAGTTTGCCCGATGCTACAGAAAGCCGCACGCCACCCGCGATGTAGTTCTGGAAGTACACGCCATCCATGCCGAACACCCCGCCGGGCGAGTAGTAGATGCGCGCGTTCTGTGCAGCCAGATTCGGGATGTCGATGAGCGTGAGTCCGCCCAGCATCGACATGTACGGCACCTGATCGAAGCCGAACTGGAAGGTGGTGAGTTCGAAGCGGCCGACCTGATACACGATGATGGTCTTCGCAGAGGCACTGATGTCGTTGGTCGCATTCGATCGGAGCATGAAGGCGCCGAGGACGATCACCTCCGACGGATCGAGTCCCTGCAGGTTCTTTCCCGGTCCTTGCGTGGCCTTGATCTCCGGATGCAGCGACGACAGGTTCCACGACTCCGCGTCGGCCGCGAGCACGAGCGGACTCTTGAGCTCCATCTTCGCGATACCGAGCATGTCGATCTTGTCGAGCGTGAAGTCGCCACCCGTGAGCGCGTCGGGCCGCAGTTGCATGCCGGTGAACGGTATGCTGACGCTCGCCGATCCGTCAGTGACGTTCTTGATCAGCGGCGCCTGGATGGCACCATCGAAGCCGATATACCCGTCGATGATGCGGAAGTTCGTCGTCGCAATGCGCCACTTCTGCAGGGCGATGCTGCGGTCTTCGAGTGCGGACGCATCGAGCGGTTCGAGTCCGCTCTTCTTCACGTGCACGTCGCCGAGATTGAAGACGAAGTCGCAGGTCGACGACATCGATGCTCCGCACGAGGAGAGTGACACCGTGATCGCAGGAGCGAGATGCATGCTATCGGGCACGAGCGTGCTCGAATCGACCGGCGACCGTGCATGGTAGCGGTAGAGTTCGAACACCAGCGGTGTGGCCGCACCCGATGCCAGGCGCAGTGCACCACCCTTCGTATCAAAGGTACCGCCCACCGATGTGAGCGCCGGAAGCAGCAGATCGGGCGTGTCGCCGGGCGAGGGCGTCCTGAGTGCGAGGAAGGGCTGTACCGGCACGCCGTCGGGATCCTCGAACTTCAGCTCGTTCGTGTTGATGGACCAGCCTGTCATGTTCAGCGCGCACGGTGCACGGAACTGCCCCTGCGCGTAGTCGGTTCCGATGGCTTCCACGCGAATGCCTGCGGCATCACGCATCTCGGCCAGATACGACGTGTGGGCGAATAATTCAATCTTCGGGTCCAGCACGCGCACAAATCCCGCGAGCGGCTTCGATGCCGGCGGATTGCCCGTGCCCGTCGACTGCAGTTCGACATTGACGAACTGATGCCGCGCATCAGCGTATCGAGTCTTGAACACCGAGTTGGACGGAATGTCGACGAAAGCGCCGTCGATGCGGATGCGACCGCCCGCCAGTTCGGTCAGATCCTCGATCTCGATCGGGAATCCGAAAAGTCTGGTGATATCCATCCCGTTGTAGGTGCTCAGATACATGTTGAGCCCGCTCTCCTGACCCGAGGTCACCTGCGTTGAAAACTCATCGCCGATGTACTGCGCGCTGCTGTCGGGCATCTTCGTCGCCTTGATCATGCGATGGCCGGGAGGCACGCCGTGAATGACGTATTCACCGTCGGTGTTCGAATAGGCCGTCAGCTCGGGATATCCTTCGACGAACACCCGCGCTCCCGGCACGCGTGCGCGCAGGATGGTGAGCGCCTGCTCGGCGAGCTGACCGGTCTGCATGAGCTTCTTCACTTCCGATTCATCACCGCCGGTCTCCAATTCGCGTCGCTGGGGATCGACGCGCTCGGGCAGATTGCCCGATTGTTCGCGCGTCTGCCGCACACCCGCCTGTCCGGGACGCTTACCGACGTACACCACGCCGGCGACGCGTCCGCCGAGCTGCAGCACCGCCCAGCGCTTCCTCCACTTCCCGTCTTCGGGGATGCCTTCGCAGAGAATGCGCCGTGGAATCAGATCGGTGCCCGGAGCGGAAATGCGCACGTTCGCCGACGGCGACATCGACTTGTAGGCGAACTCCACATACCCCTCGTCATTCGTGAATTTCAGGTAGGGGGACAGCAACTGCATGACCGTAGAGAGCGGAAGCTGTGTCGATTGCATCATGCCGCCACTCCCTCCGGAAGCCCCGCCCGACGAAGGCGGCGGAGTATAGAAGTCCTCGAGCACGACCATCGCCCCCTTGACCGGCTTGAGGTCAGGATCGAGAACGCGCACCTGCAGGCGGCGTTTCGCCTCGAACATGACGATGGCGTCATGGGTCAACGCCCCGAGCACTTCGAACTGCGAGTCCTTCAGCACGACATCGGTATCCTTGTCTGCATACTTCGGACGCTTCTGCAGATAGAAGGGCTGGTAGCCGGGAATGGCAGGACTGAGAAACACGCCGCGGACATCCGTATAGTGGCGCGCGCCGTCGCCGAGCACACCTTCGACACCTGCAAGGGGTTTGGCGTCTTCGTCAACCACAAGACGTGTGACGGTCAGCTTGGGATCGATGTAGATCGGTCCGAGATCATACTGGTACCCATAGGCCAGGGGCGTGAGCTTCTCGAATCGCTTGTACCCCTCCTTCAGGAAGAGAATCTTGTACTGCCACATCGCACCCGACGAGTCGATGTTTTCGACCACGAAGCGTCCGTCTTCATCGGTCCAGTCCAGGAAGATGTTGTCGAACTGACCCGGGGCGAGATCAGGCGGATTCTCGGGCTCGGTCTGCAGAATCACGAGCACGTTGTGCAGAGGCTTCCGCGAGTCGCTGCGCAGCACCTGACCGAGAATGCGCGGCTTCTTCGGTGTCATCTTCAGGGTGACATCGAAGGTCGGGATCGTGTAATCCTTGTTATAGACGACTTCGTTGCTGTAGTCGTAGCCGGGGTCGAATGTTTCTCCACTGGTCGAGTACTTCGACGTGTAGGCGATCCACTTCGCCTTGTAGTTCGGGTGGAAGTACAGTTCGTTGGTGTTGCCGTCGGGCTTGGTCTGCGGCGTCATGCCCGAAAGCCAGTATCCGTCGGAGCCGCCGATGTTGCGCACGAGACGCGTGAAGGTCACCGTTCCCTTGGGCTCGTTGATCGTACCGCGCATGCCGATCACATATCCCTCGTTGCTGCTGTAGTACTTGACCGTGGGATCCTGGTAGCTGTCGGTGAGATGCTGCAGCTGAGGTACGAAGGCTTGATTCGACGGCGGGGTGGAAAGCTCGCCCTCGTCGTCGGGCACCTGCACGGGCACGACGCTCTTCTGTCCGCGTGCGATGTAGACATTCACCCTGTTGCCGAGGTCTTCGTTCTTGGTCTTGTCCTGCACCCGCACGCGCAGATTGTAGGTCCGCACGAGCGAGGTCAGCGACACCTCCCGCGTGTCTCCGGGATCGCAGGCGATCTGCGTGCCCGATGTGCAATAGTAGGGATTCACGACCTCGACGACATAGTACTTGTACAGCGATGCATTCTGCAGCCGCTGGCTGAACTCGGTTGTGCTTCCGATGCGGATCGTCGCATTGCTTGCGAGCAGGGTGTGCTGCGTCTCGATGAATGAAAAGGTGAACTCACCCTCTGCATTCGTATGCGTCGTGGCCATCACCTCGCTGATGTTGTGATACGTCTTCCCGTTCGTCTCGTCGCGGACATAGGGTTCACCCGGGAAGCTGTTCGCCGGCACGGTCTTGTACCTGCGGATAAGCCGTACGACAACACCGGCCACGCGACCCAGATTCGACTGCACCGACATGACCATGCCAATGGAGGGCACGGTCCGCTCTGCATACAGTTCCGACGGCTTGAACGTGTAGTACAGCGTCCCCTTCACGGTGGCATTCATAAGCACGGGATACGGGATGTTCGCGGTCGGCGACATCGACTCGGAAAATCCCGGCTTCGGCTTCTTCCCCTCCGATTTCGCCTTCACCGTGTCGAGCATCGCGTACGGCGGCAGGGCGGGATTGTAGGTGAACGACCATATGTCGCTGTATCCGCTGTTCGCAAAGGTGTACCTGTCCTGCAGGTCATACGCGCGCACGCGCCATGCATACCGCTTGCCCTTTTCCAGCACGGGATCGGCGGCCGCCATCTGGTACACCGGCATGGTCACCTCGCGCGTAAGAAGCGGAAGATTCGACTGCATCGCATTCGCGACATTGATCTGACCGGGATCGAGCTCGACCATCGTGAGCTCATAGCGCGCGAACTGACCGCGGCCCATCGGCACAACGGACCATTGGAAGGCTGGTCGCGCCTTCACATCGCTGAGATTCGCCGGGGCGATGAGAGAGGGAGGAACGAGTAGGTGGATTTCGAATCTTGCGCAGGCATCGGGCGACAGCGCTCCATTGGGGGCATCGTAGCCGACGAGCATCATGCAGAGCCGGTAGCTGTCTTCGGGAAGCCGCCCGGTCCGCTGGGTTTCGGCCTTCGTCGAACCGACATACCGCACACTCCCCTCCTCGAGGAGTCCGATATCCATCGCCGTCAGATTCGACGTGCCGGGCGGAATCACCACGGGTGCGATCGGTGCATCGAGGATCGTTTCGGCAACCACCCCACGCGCATCCCCCTCGATGTACCCCTTGAAGCGAACGGAGACGGGACTTCCCGTCGGATTGCTGACAAGGAAGCGAACGGTATTGGGATTCGAACGCCAGTCCGAAATGAATGGCGATGGTGTGGGATCCATCTGCACGGCCAGACTCAACTGGGCCATCGCGCGATCGGCGATGCTGAACAGGCAGAGGGCGGCAAGTAGAAGTGTACGTGAACGCATGACTGTATCCTCGAGAACCTTGTGTCCGGTTCAGCGTCCGCCGAAGGCGAACGTACGTGTATACTGCAGGCGCGACGTGCTGCCGGCGTAGGATTTCCGGGCGGCACTGTCTGCGTTGTAGGAATTGAGCTGTGTGCGGAAATCCAGCGCATCGTTGTTCGACACTTTGTAGCGCAGTGCCAGTGTGAGAAGATGCTGGGTATCGCTGCCGCTTCCGTCGCCCGCATCGGAGAGATTCAGCGTGTACGACAGGTCGGCGAACAGCGCATTGTCGAAGAATGCGCGGTTGCTTCCGACGGTTGCCCCGATGATATCGCTGTTGGCGAACGCAGTCTGCATCGACGTGTACTGCAGAGACGCCGAGAATCCCATCCCCTCCTCGGAAGAACCCATCCAGCTCAGCACACCGGTGAGCATATCGTTGTCGGCATTTTTTCCGGTGAGCACGTTGCGATCCGTAAAGGCCTGGCTGGTCACGAAGAGCATGAGCATATGCTGCATCGTGCCGGTGGCGAACGACAGACGCGGTGACAGCGACCACGAGGCCGAGACGTTCTCCACACGGGAGGTGTCGTTGACGGCAAACGCGGCCGAGGCGTTCGACATGCTGTAGTTCGAGTAGTTCGCGTCAATGCCGAAGGATGTGGACGGGGACCAGTTGAGGGATCCCGAACCGATCACGCGATGCGTGGTGTAGGCGCGGTCGTCGAGCAGGTTGTCACTGCGGAAGCCGAGCGAGCCGGACACCCGCAGCTGGCCCTCGGCCAGACGGAGCGTCGGAGCGATGGTGATATCCTGCCGGTCGCCCTGCGTATAGGTCGCACCGGCGGATGTGAATTCGGGTTCGACCCGGGCGAATTCCGTGCGCAGCCCCCACAGGTCCTGATTCCACGCCAGACCGAGGCGCAGGGCCGTGGTGAAGGAGGAGGAGAGCCGGGCGTCGTAGATGCCCGAGGCAAGGGCGGTCACGTCGGGATCCTCGACCTGCGGTTGTCTGAGATCCCGCGTGAGGAAGCTTCCTGCGAATTCACCATCGGCGGTCATCCGGCCCGCGATCAGGGTCGTGCGCGCGGAGACCCCGATCGTGAGATTCTCCTCGGGGGACGGGAGCACGTCGGGGTGGGCGGCCCTGGCCGATGTCGAATCGTCCCACGCATGCACGATGTTGAGCATGGCGCTGTTCGCCGGACTCCCAAAACCGGTGGAAAGCGCATAGCCCATGCGGCTGTAGACGGGAATGACTCCACGCAGGGTGTCTTCATCCACCGCGCGACGGAACCGGCCGTACATGCCGCGCACGTGCAGCCAGTCAGCATTGAGCTCGCCGCCGCCGCCGAGGATCACCGCATCGCTCAGCGTGAACTCGGAGAACTGCAGCGATCGATACCCTGCATGCAGTGTTACCGCCTTGTATCTGGGACTGACCCCGAACTGGTTGAACGGCTGGTTGTAGGATCGTTCGTTGGTCGAAAGGACGAACGAGAACGGCAGCTGCAGACCGTAGATGGAGACAGTCGGGTTGAAGAAGAGGCGGGCGGTGTTTGTGGGCCGATGCGTATCCATTCCAGGGATGGAATAGTTCTCGGCCGAGGTGACGAGCGAACCGGTGAGCGTGAATGGACGAAGATCCTGTGCGGAAAGATCCTGCGCGTGGACGCTCCCGGCCGCACACAGGAACATCAGAAGTAGAGCGAGCGGAAGCATGGCCGTCCATGCGGGGTCTGCAGCCACAGGCTTCCTCCGGTCGAAGACCGAGTCGGAGCTCATGATGACACGTTGATGGTTATATGCGCTATATCGGAGAAACAGATGCCAATGTCAAGTATAATTTCACGCAATGTGTCATTCCCTGTGCAGCGCAGTGCGGGTGCGAGCAGAGCTCCGAATCCGGCGTGCGAATCTGGTCCGCTCATGGTATGTTGAGTAGCTCTGTCCGAACGTCGGGCAGGGCTTGAACGCATGAAAGAGGAATCCATAGTGATCATCGTACCCCTCGCCTCGGGTCCCGTCGACACGATCGGCTACGTCGTTGGGTGCAGGAAGACGCATCGCGCCATCCTCATCGACTGTCCCATCGGCATCGAAGCCGCGCTCGATCATGCGCTGGCGCAGCACGGACTTGCATTGGAGGCAGTCGTGCTGACGCATGGACATTGGGATCATCTCGGCGACGCCGCGCTGGTGTGCAGGGCGCACGCCATCCCTCTCGCCGCGCATCAGGATGACGCGTGGATGATCGAGGACCCGACTGCATTCGGGCACCTGATGCAGCCAGTGCATGGAACAGCAATCGACCGTCCCCTTGTCGCCGGCGAGACGCTGCCGGTGGGTTCGCTGACGTTCGGGATCGTGCATGTACCAGGACACACGCCCGGACACATCGCATTGCATGAAGCCGTACACGGTGTACTCTTTGCGGGAGACGTGCTCTTTCGTGGGAGCATCGGTCGCACCGACTTCCCCCGCGGGGATTACGATACGCTCATGCGGTCCATTACCGAGACGCTCGCTCCGATTCCGGGAGAGACGATCGTCTATCCCGGGCATGGTCCGTCGACAACCATGGATTTCGAACGCAATCGGAATCCCTTCATTCGTGAATGGCTCGACACTGTCGGCTGACCTGGAATCGGAACCGCTGCGTCCTTTGTTTTTGACCCGCGCGGCTTGTATTTTTGAAGATTGTAGCGCCTGTAGCTCAATCGGATAGAGCGTTGGCCTCCGGAGCCAAAGGTTGAGGGTTCGAATCCCCCCAGGCGCGCTCATTGTATCTTGTTCATCATCCTTTTCAGTACGGAGTATTCGTGCTCACTGCGAAAAAGAAAATCAGCGTCCGTGAAGCGGTTCCCCAGTCCACCTCTCTTGATTGGTGGTACGATGTACAGGAATTCGTCAAGGCGAATTCCAAGCTCATTATCGGTGGCATCGTGGCTATCGTCGCGATCATCGCGGTCATTGTGATCCTCAATGCCAGGAACGCGGAGAACGAGGAGATGGCCAGCCGCATGTTGCAGCAGGCGCAGGTCGCCTATCAGCAGCAGCAGTACAAGATCGCCATCGAGGGTGATCCACAGGCTGGGACCGCCGGATTGCGGGCCATTGTTGATCAATACAGCGGCACGACTTCCGGTTCTCTGGCGGCCCTGTATCTCGGCAACAGCTATCTCTATACCGATCAATTCGACAAGGCGCTTGAAGCATTCGACGAGGCGAGCCTGAACAGCGACGTGCTCGAATCCGCGCTGGTCTCCGGTCGCGCAGCCGCGCTCGAGGGGAAGAAGCAGTATGCCGAAGCGGCATCCCTGTACGAAAAGGCAGCCGGAATCGACGACAACGACTTCCTTCAGGCTTCGAGATATTTCAACGCTGGACGCATGTACGCGATGGCCGGCGACAAGGAAGCCGCAAAAAAAATGTTCGATTTCGTGACTGCAGCCGAGACTCCCCGCTATGATCGGGATGTCGAACGCCTGAAGGCCCAATACGGCGTCGAATAGCGGATTTCGCTTCGTGTAGACTGTCCGATACATCGCATTGGTTCCGGAGCCCCTCGAGGGCTCCTTTTTTTTGCCGTGCCAACCTCGCAACAGAGTCTGCAGAAATTGCATGATGGGGGCAGGTCTGGCTCATATAATCGTCTATTAGGGTCTGATTTCAGCATTTCCTGCAATTCGCGGACTCATGGCACGCCCTGTGCAGAAAAGGGGGCAGAACCATGAACCTCATCTGCGAAGGAAGACAACGATGAACACCCCCCTGCGAACGATGTTGATGACTGCGATCCTCACTGCGATCCTCGTCTCGATCAGTCCTGCCCAGACCACCTACAACGACGTCCTCGTCCTCTCGAACAGCAGCAGCCCGATCTCAACGCAGGTCGCCAGTTACTTCCGCGCGCAGCGCGGCATCCCCGCGGTCAACATGTGCGCATTCGCCATGCCGACGACCGACGAGATCGACAGTCTGGAGTTCGCGACGATTGCAGCAACGATCAAGAACTATCTGGTCGCAAACAATCTGACAAACGCGATACAGTACATTGTCACGACCCAGGGCGTCCCGCTGAAAGTTCGCCGCTCAAGCTCGGTTTTCAGCGTCAACTCGAACGCTGCATCGTTCGACAGTGAGTTGACCCTGCTGCAGAGTGGACTGGAACCGTTGATCGGCCAGAATGGCTCTCGCTCAAATCCCTACTTCGGAAAGACTGTAGCATTCAGTCGCGCAGCCAACGGCAGCATCCGTCTCGTCACTCGACTGGCTGGATACGATTACACCGACATTGCCGCCCTGATCGATCGCGCCACGCAGCCCTACATGTCCAATGGAACTGTCTATCTCGACTGGGACCCGACGAAGACCTACAATTTCTACTATTCGCTTCTTGTCCCGATGATGGCCGCTCGTGATACCCTCCGTGCACGTGGTTTCTCCGTTTCGTTCGATTCCACTGAAGCGTACATCACGAATAAGACGAGTGCGCTTGGCTACATGAGTTTCGGAAGCAATGATGCCTACTGGACCACTTCGGGTTCGTGGAAGGCTCGTCCGAATTTCACATGGTCTGCCAAGGCGCTCGTCGAGACCTTCGTCAGCAGCTCAGGTCGCACGTTCAGTGATTCCTCGTTCGTCGAACCGACCATCGGCTGGCAATCCATGACTGCCGACCTCATCCACGAGGGAGTTACCGGTGTGAAAGGGTACGTGTATGAACCGTATGCCGGTTCGATGGCAAAGGCGCACCATCTCTACGGCAACTGGACGAATGGACGCAACCTGGCAGAATCCTTCTACTCGGCATCGGCAAATCTCAGTTGGATGGATGTCGTGATCGGTGATCCGAAGGCCACGCTGGCGGGCAATGGCCACTTGCCGGTCGAACTCGTCGCCTTCAGCGGGCTGTATCGGAACAACACCATCACCCTGAATTGGAAGACCGCCACTGAAACCAACAATTACGGATTCAACGTCGAACGGCGCTCGTCAGACGGCAGCTGGAACGCGCTTGGCTTCGTGTCAGGCAATGGCACCACCAGCAGCGCCCGGTTCTACAGTTTCCAGGACGAACGTCCCGCAGCATCGAATGTCTACCGCCTGCGCCAGATCGACCGTGACGGTACCGAACACATCTCGCAGAGCATCGAAGTTGCCGGCGCCGATCCTTCCTTCACGCTCCTTCAGAACTACCCGAATCCCTTCAATCCCTCGACCACCCTGGCATTCAACTGCGAACAGGCAAGCACGGTGACGCTGGCCATCTACGCGATCGACGGTCGCCTGGTCCGCACGCTCGCATCACAGGATGCACGTGAAGCGGGAACACACGCCTACTTCTGGGACGGAAACGACGACAGCGGCAATCAGGTCGCCTCAGGCCTCTACCTCTACCGCCTCACAGCAGCGCATGGTGGATCGAGCATCTTCACCGCCTCGCGTACCATGACGCTCGTCCGCTAAACACCGCAGCAGGAACTTCCTTCGCAGCACCCGCGCCCCGTCGGCCCTCCCGACGGGG